>NZ_VDEK01000012.1:0-107379 GCF_007668225.1 Cereibacter sediminicola
ATCGCAGCCCAAACCGCAAACGCCTGAGTGTCCGGTGAAACGGGGGCAAAACCAGCGACATTTCCGATGAGTTTCGAACGCCGGTGTAGAGCATGATCAGTGTTGCCCACTGGTTCAGACCGTATTCCCCGGGGTCGGCGAACAGGGGGTGTCCGAAGATCTGCTTGAGCTCGTCGCGGGTGAACGGCAGCCGGGTCGCTTCCCGGTGAACCTTGCTGCCAGTGTCCACTCGGATGCCGAGGGCCGGGTTTGCCTCGACGTGGCCGTTGTTCGAGGCCCACTGTAAGACGGTGGACAGGTGCGACAGCCACTTCATGTTGATGGTCTTCGGCTGCAGCGTCGCGAACGGCTCGCTCCGCTTCTTGTTCGCCTTGATTGCCTGCGGAAGCGTCAGACCCCGGAAGCGCATCGTGTAGCGGTTCGGGGTTTCAAGAAGCGCCTGCTTATAAGCGATAACGTCCCGCTTCATGATGGTCTTGACGGGCATGTCCCCACCCATGAACTCGGAGAACATGCGGACGGCAAGTCCGTGCTCCTCCATCGTCTTCGGGGCGAGGGTCCGCCCGCCCGCCGTGCGCTCCCTGTGAAAGCCGGCGAGGGCCTGGGACAGCAAGAGGCCGCCCGTGGCACCGACATCGGCGGTCCTGGTGGTTTCAGGATCCGGCGCGGTCAGCAGCTCGCTTCTCGGCTCGCTCGGCTTCACCTGCCCGGCGTCACGTTCTTCGAAGCGGGCAAGCGCTTCAAGCTGCACCTCGGCCAGGGCGCGCAGCAGATCGGCGCGGGACGTGTCCGGCGCCTGTCCCTTGCGGTGCAGCTCATCGGCGCCAAAGCCGATCAGCGCCTCGGCCTCTTCAGGTGAAGCCTTGCCAGCCGCCACCAGTCGAAGCCTGTTTGCGTAGACAGACCGACTCCGCCGTTCGTCGTCTTCCAGCCCGGACGTGCGCGCGCGGCGACCGAGGTCGTCGGCATCCAGCTCGGCCTGGTAGTGCGCCTTGGCGGCGGTCGAGAGGGTCGGGCGCTGCGCTGCGAGTGCTTCGCGAGCATCGTCCAGAATCGCGTGGAAGCCGTTCAGGACGGCGAGCGCCCGGCGGTCGCGGTCGTTCTTGTCGCCTGGCAGGTCGGCCACCAGCTCGCGCTTGCCGACAAGGCCTCGGAGCTCCTCGGGAACCGTGAGGCGTGCGCGCCACTTCCCGCGCACCATCTGGACGTTCTTCATGCTCAGCCACGGCCCGTTTTGTAGCAGTTCTTGTAGCAGAACTTGGGGCACATTCCCTTGAAGAACAAGGGTTACCAGCGCGATCAGTGGCTTGAGGGGGTGCTAGGTGAGAGGCTGGACATCGACCCAGACGGGGCTCGTTACGGCTGCTTCCTTCCGGACCTGACCGGGTTGGCGAGGCGCCTGCCCGCGCCAACCTCTCGCGGCCGATATAGGCCGGGCGGCCCGCATTTGCAAGCGCCCCGGAAACGCAGCATGTCTCGGGGCTCATGCGCCGCGCCCGAGGCAATGCTGTCGCGGCGGCCCGGCCGCAAGGCGCCTCCGAGCCCCTTGGCCGGGCGGGCGCGGCGTGGCATGACGGCCGACGGGTGGCGGGGGCGCCGGCTGTGGGAGGGCGGAATGCGCATCGCGGAAACGGTGACCTTCGGAGGCTCGGGGCTGGATCGGGCAGGGCGGCTCAGGGCGGATGTCGAGGGGCTGGCGGATCTGCTCGGGGCAGGGTGGATCCTGCCGGTCTGGCGTGGCCGCCCGCTCTGCGCAGATGGCGGGCACCTGGGCTGGCTCGAGGCCGGCCATCCGGTGCTGGCCGGGGCCGATGCGCCCGTCTTTCTCGGGCTCGACGGAGACCTGCCCCGCTTTGCCGCCGACATCTCGCACTGGTCGCCCGAAGCGGGGGCCGAGGCGGTGCAGGCGGGCTTCTTCGATCCCTCGTTCCAGACCCATCCGGCGCTGCCCGGGGCCCTGGGCTTCGGCGAACTGCGCGGTGTCATGCTGCGGCTCTCACCCCGCGAGGCCGAGCTTGCGGCGACGGCCAAGGCGCTGGTCCAGTGGCACCGGAGCCACCGCTTCTGCTCGGCCTGCGGCGCGCCCTCGGCGCCCACCGAGGGCGGCTGGCACCGCCGCTGCACCGCCTGCGCGGCGCAGCATTTTCCGCGGACGGATCCGGTGGTCATCATGCTCGTGACCCACGGAAACCGCGCGCTGATCGGCCGCTCGCCCGGCTGGCCCGAGGGCGTCCACTCCTGTCTGGCGGGATTTGTCGAGCCGGGCGAGACGATCGAGGCCGCCGTGCGCCGCGAGGTGCTGGAGGAGGCGGGCGTGACCGTCGGCCCCGTGCGCTACCTCGCAAGCCAGCCCTGGCCCTTTCCGGCGTCGCTGATGATGGGCTGCCACGGGATCGCCCTCACGGACGAGATCACCCTCGACCCGGCCGAACTCGAGCAGGCCTGCTGGGTCTCGCGCGAGGAGATGCTGACGGTGATGGCCGGGCGCCATCCCGCGATCAAGCCGGCGCGCGAGGGTTCGATCGCGCATTTCCTCATCGCCAACTGGCTTGCGGACCGGCTGGATTGAGGCCAGAAGGCGCCGGAACGCGAAGGGGGACGGATCATGCGGCTGAGCGCGAAGGAAGTCGTCGAGGCTCCGATAGAGTTCGTTTGGGGGCAGCTTTCGGACTTCACCCTGTGGGAGCGGACCGCGCTGAGGCGCGGAGTCGAGGTGCAGCGGCTGGACGGCGCGCCGACCGAAGGGCCGGGCATGGCCTGGCTGATCCGCTTCGGATACCAGGGCAAGCCGCGCGAGGTGGACATGCGCCTCGCCGGCGCCGAGCCCGGCCAGCGCCTGCTGTTCGAGGCCGTCGGACATTCGATGAAGGCCGACCTGACGCTCGATTTCCACGAGGTCGCCCCGCGCCGGACGCGGGTGACGGTGGTCTCGGAGGTCCGGCCCCTGTCGATGACCGCGCGGGTCTTCATCCAGTCGCTGCGGCTTGCGCGGGGCAAGCTGCAGGAGAAATACGACCGGCGCATCGCGGGCTTTGCCGCCGACATCGAGGATCGCTGGAAGGCGCGCCGCAGAGACACGCAGGGCTGAGCCGAAGCCCCGCGCGCCGGTCAGCCTCGCCCGGGATCGGCCGGATAGACGCCGAGGATCTCGGACTGGCTGGTGAAGAAGCCCAGTTCATCGAGCGCAAGCGCCACGTTCGCATCTTCCGGATGGCCCTCGATGTCGGCGTAGAACTCGGTCGCGGTGAAGGATCCGCCGACCATGTAGCTCTCGAGCTTGGTCATGTTGATCCCGTTGGTGGCAAAGCCGCCGAGCGCCTTGTAGAGCGCGGCCGGGATGTTGCGGACGCGGAAGGTGAAGGTCGTGACCATCTTGCCCGGGCCGCGCCGGCTCCAGTCCGCCTCGCGCGACATGACGAGGAAGCGGGTGGTGTTGTTGGACTGGTCCTCGATGTGGCGGGCGATCACGTCGAGGCCATAGATCTCGCCCGCAAGCTCGGACGCGAGCGCCGCGAGCGCGGGGTCGTTCTTCTCGGCCACCAGCCGCGCCGATCCTGCCGTGTCGGCGCCGGTCACGGGGCGGATTGCGTGGTCGCGCAGGAAGGTGCGGCACTGGCCCAGCAGCACCGTATGGCTCATGGCGCGCTCGATCCGATCGATCGGCGTGCCGCGCACGGCCAGCAGGTTGATATGAACGCGCACGAACGCCTCGTCCACGATCCGCAGGCCAGAGCCGGGCAGCAGCGTGTGGATGTCGGCGACCCGGCCGTAGGTCGAGTTCTCGACCGGCAGCATCGCCAGATCGGCCTCGCCCGCTCGGACCATCTCGATCGCATCCTCGAAGGTGCGGCAGGGGACGGCCTCCATCCCGGGCCGGGCCTGCCGGCAGGCCTGGTGCGAATAGGCTCCGGGTTCCCCCTGGAAAGCGATTCGGCCGGTCATGACTAGGGTCTCCGCGATCAAAAACAGGTTGTCCCCGCGTCCGGCGGCGCTACTACACCTTGAAAGGATGGGGAAGAAGCGGATACATGTCCCGCGGACCCAAATCGAGGTAAATGCGACATGTTCGACACGATGACCCTGACGAAGGCGGTCGGCGCCGGGTGCGGCGCGCTCCTGGTATTCCTGCTCGGTTCCTGGGCGGCCACCGGGCTCTACACCACCGGCGGGGGTCATGGCGAGGATGCCGTGCAGGCCTATGTGATCGAGACGGGCGGCGGCGGGGCAGCCGAGGAAGAGCCCGATGCCGAGGCCGTGCCCTTCGCCGAGCTGGTGGCTGCGGCCGACCCGGCGGCCGGGCAGAAGGTCTATGCGAAATGCGCGGCCTGCCACAAGCTCGACGGGTCGAACGCCACCGGCCCGCATCTCGACGGGATCATCGATCGCGCGGTGGCGGGTGTTGACGGCTTTGCCTATTCGGATGCGATGGTGGCCCATGCGGCCGATGCGCCGACCTGGACGGTCGAGGAACTCGACGCCTTCGTGCAGAACCCCAGGAGCCATGTGCCCGGCACCAAGATGACCTTCGCGGGCCTGCCGAAAGAGCAGGATCGGGCGGACGTCGTGGCCTATCTCGCCTCGCTTCAGTAACGCGGGGCCCAGGCCCTGCGGCAGGCCGCCCACCGGGCGGCCTTTTTGCTGTCCGGGCGGGCTCTTGCAGCCCCTGTCACGCAATCGCAACTTGAGGCCGCTGCGGGTTGCACCGTAGCATGGTCCACCGCAGGGCCGTTTGAGGCCCAGGCGAACGGAACGTGGCAGGGAGAACGGTATGGGTGGAGTCGCGGCGCGCACGGCGCAGGGCAGGGTCGCAGTCTCGAGACTTCCCGACGTGCAGTCATGGCTTCTGGGGGGGCTTGGTCTTCTGCTCGTCACGGCCGCGGCGCTTCCCGTTCGCGCGCAGGAGGATGAGACGATCATCCGCTCGCATGGCATCTCGACCTTCGGCGACCTGAACTATCCGGCCGATTTCACACACCTCTCCTATGTGAATCCCGACGCGCCCAAGGGGGGCGAGATCTCGGAATGGGCCTTCGGGGGGTTCGATTCGATGAACCCCTACTCGGTCAAGGGCCGGGCCGCCGCGCTCTCGTCGATCATGTACGAATCGATCCTGACCGGCACCGCCGACGAGATCGGCGCCGCCTACTGCCTGCTCTGCGAGACCCTGGAATATCCCGAGGACCGCAGCTGGGTGATCTTCAACCTCCGCCCCGAGGCGACGTTCTCGGACGGAACGCCCGTGACGGCCGAGGACGTGGTCTTCTCCTACGAGACCTTCCTCACCAAGGGGCTGACCGACTTCCGCACCGTCTTTGCCCAGCAGGTCGAAAGCGCCGAGGCGCTCGACACCCACCGGGTCAGGTTCACCTTCAAGCCGGGCATCCCCACCCGCGACCTGCCGCAGGACGTGGGTGGCCTGCCGGTGCTGTCCAAGGCGCACTACGAACGCGAGGGGCTGGATCTCGAGGAGGGCGGCCTCAAACCCTTCCTCGGCTCGGGGCCCTATGTGCTCGACCGGATGAACGTGGGCCAGACGGTCGTCTATCGCCGCAACCCCGACTATTGGGGCAACGATCTGCCGATCAACCGCGGGCGGGGCAATTTCGACCGCATCCGCATCGAATATTACGCGGATTACAACGCGGCCTTCGAGGGCTTCAAGGGCGGCAGCTACACCTTCCGCAACGAGGCCTCCTCGATCCTCTGGGCCACCGGCTACGACTTTCCGGCGGTGGGCGCGGGCCATGTGACGAAGGTGGAACTGCCCGCGGGCGCCAAGGCCACGGGGCAGGGCTGGATGATGAACCTGCGCCGCGACAAGTTCCAGGACCCGCGCGTGCGCGAGGCGCTGAACCTCATGTTCAACTTCGAATGGTCCAACCAGACCCTCTTCTACGGCCTCTATACCCGCGTCGATTCCTTCTGGGAAAACAGCTACCTCGAGGCCGAGGGCCCGCCCTCCGAGGCCGAGGTGGCGCTGATGAGGCCGCTGGTGGACGAGGGGCTGCTGCCCGAGTCGATCCTGACCGAGCCTCCCGTCAGCCCGGCCGGATCGGGCGACCGGCAGCTCGACCGGCGGAACCTGCGCGCGGCCAGCAAGCTCCTGGACGATGCCGGCTGGGCGGTGGGCGCCGACGGCCTGCGCCGCAACGCCGGCGGCGAGGTGCTGCGCATCGAGTTCCTGAACGACAGCCAGACCTTCGACCGCGTCATCAACCCGTTCGTCGAGAACCTGCGGGCGCTCGGGATCGACGCGCTGATGACGCGGGTGGACAACGCCCAGATGGAAAGCCGCACCCGGCCACCGAGCTACGATTTCGACATCACCACCGGAAACGCGCGCACCAACTACATCTCGGGTTCCGAGCTGAAGCAGTATTACGGCTCGGAAACCGCCGATGTTTCCAGCTTCAACATGATGGGGCTGAAGAGCCCGGCCGTGGACCGCATGATCGAGATGGTGCTGGCGGCCGAGACCTCGGACGAGCTTGAGGTGGCGACCAAGGCGCTGGATCGTGTGCTGCGGCTTCAGCGGTTCTGGGTGCCGCAATGGTACAAGGCCAGCCACACCGTCGCCTATTACGACATGTATGAGCATCCCGAGGAACTTCCGCCCTACGCGCTGGGAGAGCTGGACTTCTGGTGGTTCAACCCCGACAAGGCCGAGGCCTTGCGCGCGGCGGGCGCGCTGAGACGCTAAGGGGTCGCATCCCAGATGGGAGCCTACATCCTCCGGCGGTTGCTGCTGATCGTGCCGACTTTGTTCGGCATCATGGTCATCAACTTCGCCCTGACGCAGTTCGTGCCCGGCGGCCCGATCGAGCAGGTGCTCGCGCGGCTGGAAGGGCAGGGCGACGTGTTCCAGACCGTGGCGGGCGGCGGCGATGCCGGCACCAGCAGTACGCCCACCGCGCAGGCCGGCGAACGCTATGTCGGCTCGCGCGGGCTTCCGCCCGAGTTCATCGCCCAGCTCGAGCGGCAGTTCGGCTTCGACAAGCCGCCGCTGGAGCGGTTCCTCGACATGATGTGGAACTACATGCGGTTCGACTTCGGCGAGAGCTACTTCCGCTCGATCTCGGTC
Source organism: Cereibacter sediminicola (assembly GCF_007668225.1). Classification (NCBI taxonomy): domain Bacteria; kingdom Pseudomonadati; phylum Pseudomonadota; class Alphaproteobacteria; order Rhodobacterales; family Paracoccaceae; genus Cereibacter; species Cereibacter sediminicola. Next base: position 7,082 of record NZ_VDEK01000012.1, read on the forward strand.
GTGGATCTGGTGCTTGAGAAGATGCCGGTCTCGATCACGCTGGGGCTGTGGTCGACGCTGATCGCCTATCTGGTCTCGATCCCCCTGGGCATCCGCAAGGCGGTGCGCGACGGCACCAGCTTCGACACCTGGACCAGCGGCGCGATCATCGTGGCCTATGCAATCCCGGGCTTTCTGTTCGCGATCCTGCTGCTGGTGCTGTTTGCCGGTGGCTCCTACTGGCAGTGGTTCCCGTTGCGCGGGTTGACATCTGACAACTGGGAGAGCCTGTCGCTCTGGGGCAAGATCGTCGATTATTTCTGGCACATCACGCTGCCGGTGGTGGCCTCGACCATCTCGGCCTTCGCCACGCTGACGCTGCTGACGAAGAACTCGTTCCTGGACGAGATCCGCAAGCAATATGTGATGACCGCCCGCGCCAAGGGCCTGACCGAGGGCCGGGTGCTCTACGGCCATGTCTTCCGCAACGCCATGCTGATCGTGATTGCCTCGTTTCCGTCCGTCTTCGTCTCGGTCTTCTTCGGCGGCAGCCTCATCATCGAGACGATCTTCTCGCTCGACGGGCTGGGGCGGCTGGGGTTCGAGGCGGCGGTGGCGCGCGACTATCCGGTGATCTTCGGCACGCTTTTCGTCTTTGGCCTGCTGGGGCTGCTGATGGGAATCCTGTCGGACCTGATGTATGTCTGGATCGACCCCCGGATCGACTTCGGGACGCGGGGCTGAGATGGCGCTCTCTCCGCTCAACCAGCGCCGCTGGCGCAACTTCAAGGCCAACCGGCGGGCCTACTGGTCGCTGTTCATCTTCTCGATCCTGTTCGGCCTGTCGCTGTTCGCCGAGATCCTGGCCAACGACAAGCCGCTCCTGGTCAGCTATCGCGGCGGGCTTTACACGCCTATCACCCATTTCTACCCCGAGACCGTCTTCGGCGGCGATTTCCAGACCGAGGCCGCCTACCGCGACCCCGAGGTGCGCTGCCTGATCCGCTCGGGCGGGCTCGAGGCCTGCCTCGACGATCCCGAGGCGGTGGAGGATCAGATCGACACGGGCATGGTGGATGGCGAGCCCATCGAGGCCGGCTGGCTGCTCTGGCCGCCGATCCCCTACAGCTACGACACGATCAACGACATCGGCCGGGCCGCCCCCTCGCCCCCCGACGCCAACCACTGGCTCGGCACCGACGACACGGCGCGCGACGTGCTGGCCCGCGTGATCTACGGCTTCCGCCTGTCGGTGGCCTTCGCGCTGATCGTGACCTTCCTGACCTCGGTCATCGGGATCGCGGCGGGCGCGGTGCAGGGCTATTTCGGCGGCCTGACCGACCTGATCTTCCAGCGGGTGATCGAGCTGTGGGGCTCGACCCCCTCGCTCTACATCATCATCATCGTGGCCGCGATCTGGCAGATGGATTTCTGGCTTCTGGTGGGCCTCATGGTGCTCTTCGGCTGGACGAGCCTGATCGGCGTCGTCCGGGCCGAGTTCCTGCGCGCGCGCAACTTCGAATATGTCCGGGCGGCGCGGGCGCTGGGCGTGTCCGATCTGGTCATCATGTTCCGCCATGTGCTGCCGAACGCGATGGTGGCCACGCTGACCATGCTGCCCTTCATCATCACCGGCACGATCGGCAGCCTCGCCGCGCTGGACTTCCTCGGCTTCGGGCTGCCCTCTTCGGCGCCCTCGCTGGGGGAACTCACGCTGCAGGCCAAGCAGAACCTGCAGGCGCCGTGGCTGGGCTTCACCGCCTTCTTCGCCTTCGCGATCATGCTGTCGCTGATGGTCTTCATCTTCGAGGGCGTGCGCGACGCCTTCGACCCGCGAAAGACCTTCCGATGAGCGTTCTCGAGGTGAAAGAGCTGACCGTCCGCTTCCGGCAGGACGGCCGCGTGGTCGAGGCGGTCAGGCGCGTCAGCTTCTCGGTCGGGCGCGGCGAGACGGTGGCGCTGGTGGGGGAAAGCGGCTCGGGCAAGTCGGTGACGGCGCTCTCGACCGTGTCGCTCCTGCCCGACAGCGCCGAGGTCTCGGGGTCGGTCCGCTATGGCGAGCGCGAGATGGTGGGGGCGCCGGAACCCACGCTGCGGAAGGTGCGCGGCAACGACATCAGCTTCATCTTCCAGGAGCCGATGACCTCGCTGAACCCGCTGCACACGATCGAGCGGCAGATCGGCGAGAGCCTCGCCCTGCATCAGGGCCTGACCGGCGAGAAGGCGCGGGCGCGCATCCTCGACCTGCTGGTGAAGGTGGGCATCCGCGACCCCGAAAGCCGGCTCGGCGCCTATCCGCACCAGCTGTCGGGCGGGCAGCGGCAGCGGGTGATGATCGCGATGGCGCTGGCCAACGGCCCCGACCTGCTGGTCGCGGACGAGCCCACCACCGCGCTCGACGTGACGATCCAGGCGCAGATCCTGGACCTGCTGGCCGAGCTGAAGGCGAAGGAGGGGCTGAGCCTTCTGTTCATCACCCACGATCTGGGCGTGGTGCGGCGCATCGCCGACCGGGTCTGCGTCATGCAGGGCGGCGAGATCGTCGAGCAGGGGCCGGCGGCGCAGATCTTCGCAGCGCCGCAGCATCCCTACACGCAGAAGCTGCTGGCGGCCGAGCCGAAGGGCCGGCCCGATCCGGTGCCGGCCGGCGCGGCCGAGATCGTGCGCACCCGCGACCTGCGCATCTGGTTCCCGATCCAGCATGGCATCCTGCGGCGCACCGTCGGCCATGTGAAGGCGGTGAACGCCGCCAGCCTCTCGATCCGAGAGGGCGAGACGCTGGGCGTGGTGGGCGAGAGCGGCTCGGGCAAGACGACGCTGGCGCTGGGCATTCTCAGGCTGATCGAGTCGCAGGGGCCGATCACCTTCCTCGGGCAGGAGATCCAGTCGCGCCGGGCGCGGGCTCTGCGCGAGATCCGGCGCGACATGCAGATCGTCTTCCAGGACCCCTATGGCAGCCTGTCGCCGCGCATGACGGTCGAGCAGATCATCGCCGAGGGGCTGGGCGTGCATGGGGTGGAAAAGGGCCGCAACCGACGGGACATGGTGGCCGAGATCATGACCGAGGTGGGCCTCGACCCCGCCGCGATGGGCCGCTACCCGCACGAATTCTCGGGCGGGCAGCGCCAGCGCATCGCCATCGCCCGCGCGATGATCCTGCGGCCGCGCTTCGTGGTGCTGGACGAGCCGACAAGCGCGCTCGACATGACCGTGCAGGTCCAGATCGTGGAGCTTCTGCGCGCGCTGCAGCGCAAGTGGGGGCTGGCCTATCTGTTCATCAGCCACGACCTGCGGGTGGTGCGGGCCTTGTCCCACAAGGTTCTGGTCATGAAGGACGGCGATGTTGTGGAGGCTGGCGAGGGCGACGAGGTCTTCGAGCGGCCCAAGACCGACTACACCCGCACCCTGCTGGCCGCCGCCTTCGGAGGCCCGGTGCGCCAGCCCGCCTGAGGCGCCATGAAGATCCTGTTCGTCCACCAGAACTTTCCCGGCCAGTTCCTGCATCTGGCGCCCGCGCTTCAGCGCGCCGGACACGAGTGCCTGGCCCTGACCGACGCGGACAACGGGCGCGACTCGCCCATCCCGGTGCTGCGCTATCGCCACGCGACCCCCGCCCCCGATCCGCAGGCGACGCGGCTGGGGCGGAACTTCACGCAGATGAGCGACCGGGGCGTGACGGTGGCCCGCGCGGCGCTGCAGCTGCGCGACCAGAAGGGCTACAGGCCCGATGTCATCTTCGGCCATTCCGGCTGGGGCGAGACTCTGTTCCTGAAGGAGGTCTGGCCCGAGGCGCGGCTGCTGATCTATGCCGAGTTCTACTATCGCGGGACCGGGCAGGACGTGGGCTTCGATCCCGAGTTCGATCGGCGCGCCTTTGACGCGGTGATGATCGCGCAGGGCAGGGCGGCGCATCTGGGGCAGGCGTTGCTGCATGCCGACGCCGGGCTGTCACCGACGCACTGGCAGGCTTCGACCTACCCGGCGGCCCTGCGGCGGCAGATCGAGGTGATCCACGACGGGGTGGATACCCTGTCGATGGCGCCCGACCCCGGCGCATCCTTCGCGCTGCCGGACGGGCGCGTGCTTCGCCCCGGGGATGAGGTGCTGACCTTCGTCAACCGCAACCTCGAACCCTACCGCGGCTATCACATCTTCCTGCGCGCCTTGCCCGAGGTTCTCTCGGCACGGCCCGACGCGCAGGTGGTGCTGGTGGGCGGCGAGGGCGTGAGCTACGGCCCCGCACCCACGACGGGCAGCTGGAAGCAGCGTTTCCTCGACGAGGTGGGGAGCGGGCTCGATCTCTCGCGCGTGCATTTCGTGGGGCGCGTGCCCTATGACAGGTTCAGGGCGTTGATGCAGGTCAGCCGGGCCCATGCCTATCTGACCTATCCGTTCGTCCTCTCCTGGTCGATGCTCGAGGCGATGTCGGCGGGCGCGCTGGTGATCGGCTCGCGCACCGCGCCGGTCGAAGAGGTCATCGAGCACGGGCGAAACGGGCTGCTGGTCGATTTCTTCGACGTGGCCGGCTGGTCGCGCGCCATGATCCATGCCCTGGCCGAGCCCGAGCGGTTCCGGCCGCTGCGCGAGGCCGCGCGCGACACGATCCTCGGCCGCTACGACCTGCGCACGGTCTGCCTGCCGCGGCTGGTGGCGTTCGTCGAGCGGCACCAGCCGGTGTGATCAGGTTCAGACCGTGTCCGGCCGCCTGCGGCTCTGGTCGTAGGCGTCGAAGGTGCGGGCGATCATGCGGGTGAGGGGGCGGCCCTCGTCGGTGATCTCGAGCCCGTGGCCCGTGATCTCGACCATGCCGGGGAAGGCGGCCGCGCAGCTGCGGAACAGGGCCTCGAGCCGCTCGGGCGTGATGGCGAACCGGGCGAGGATCTGGGCGCGGCTGATGCGGAAATCGCAGAGAAGCTGCTCGATCATGCGCCCGCGCAGCCGGTCATCGTCGGTCAGCGCGTGGCCGCGGCTGGTCGAGAACCGCCCGGACCGGATCGCGCGCAGGTGATCGGAGGTGCTTGGCGCGTTCTGGGTGAAGCCCTGCGGAAAGCGCGAGATGGCCGAGGCTCCGATCCCGATCAGCGTCTCGGCCCGGTCATCGGTGTAGCCCTCGAACGAGCGGCGCAGCCGGCCGCAGGCGCGGGCGTGGGCGAGCGGATCGCCGGCGCGGGCGAACTTGTCGAGGCCGACGGGCTGGTAACCATCCCACAGGATCAGGTCGCGCGCCGTCTCGAACAGGCGCAGACGTTCTTCCGGGCAGGGAATGGCGGCCGAGGGCATCATCAGCTGCCGCCGCGAGATCGCGGGTACATGGGCGTAGCCCAGCACCGCCACCCGATCGGGCGAAAGCGCCAGCATCTTCTGCACCGTGTCCGCAATGCCCTGCGGGGTCTGGTGCGGCAGGCCGTAGAGCATGTCGATGTCGAGCCCCTCGAGCCCGCTGGCGCGCAGATCCTCGGTGAGGCGCCGGGTCAGGTCATGGCCCTGTTCGCGGCCGATGGCCTTCTGGATCATCGGGTCGAAATCCTGCACGCCGATCGAGACGCGGTTCATGCCGGCCTCGAAGAGCGCATCGAGCCGGGCTGCGTCGATCTCGTTCGGATCGACCTCGACCGAGAACTCGGTCTCGGGCCCGTAGGGCAGGGCGTCGCGAATCGCCAGCACCAGTTCGCGGATCAGGTCGGGCTGCAGGAGCGTGGGGGTGCCTCCGCCCCAGTGCATCCGCGACAGGCGGACCCCGGGCGCGAGCCGCGAGCGGATCAGGGCGATCTCGGACTTGAGGGCTGCGGCATAAGCGCGCACCGGCGCGTCCGAACTCGTGCCCTGCGTGCGGCAGGCGCAAAACCAGCACAACCGGCGGCAGAAGGGGACATGCAGGTACAAGGACACTGAACTTCCGGCAGGAATGGACGAGATCCATCCGGCATGAAGCTGTTGTGTCACCCCTTCGCCAAAGTGGGGGGCGGTCGGGTAGCTCGTGTAGCGTGGAACCCGCGCGTCAAAGAGCCCGAGTTTTGCAAGATGAGAAACCGACTCCATCGGCTTTCGCTAGGGGCGAAAGTCGTTTATTGCTTTGATTCAGATCAAGCGGGGAAACAGCATGACGCTGCACGAAGTGCCAACCCTCCTCCACCGCTGCGGCGACTGCCCGATCCGTCACCGCGCCGTCTGCGCGCGCTGCGACAGCGAAGAGCTGACGACCCTTGAGCAGATCAAGTATTACCGCAGCTATCAGGCCGGCCAGACGGTGATCTGGTCGGGGGACAAGATGGATTTCGTGGCCTCGGTCGTGACCGGGATCGCCACGTTGACCCAGACCCTCGAGGATGGCCGCCGGCAGATGGTGGGGCTTCTTCTTCCGTCGGATTTCGTCGGCCGTCCGGGCCGGCAGACGGTGGCCTATGATGTCACGGCCACGACCGACCTTCTCATGTGCTGCTTCCGGCGCAAGCCGTTCGAGGACATGATGCAGAAGACGCCCCATGTCGGGCAGCGGCTGCTCGAGATGATGCTGGACGAGCTGGACGCCGCGCGCGAATGGATGCTGCTTCTGGGCCGCAAGACCGCGCGCGAGAAGATCGCGAGCCTGCTTGCCATCATCGCCCGGCGCGATGCGTCGCTGAAGCTGCGCGACGCCAAGGGGCCGCTGACCTTCGACCTGCCGCTCACGCGCGAGGAGATGGCCGACTATCTGGGCCTGACGCTCGAGACCGTGAGCCGTCAGGTCTCGGCGCTCAAGCGCGACGGGGTGATCGCGCTCGAGGGCAAGCGGCATGTGATCGTGAACGACTTCGCCCGCCTGCTGGAAGAGGCGGGCGACGACAGCGACGGCGGCCTTCCCGTCTGAGAAGGGCCCGCCCGAGGGGCGGACCCCGGCGCCTCAGTGCGCCATCAGGACCGGCACCTCGGCCAGTTCCAGCATGTCGCGGGTGGCGCCGCCCAGAATGGCTTCGCGGAAGCGAGAGTGGCCGTAGGCCCCCATCACCAGCAGGTCGCCGTCCTGGTCGCGCACATGGCGCGCGATCACGTCCGAGACGCGCGGCAGGGTCTTTGCCAGCACCGACACTTCGGCCCGCACGCCATGACGCACGAGCATCTGGCAGAGCGCCCCGCCCGGATCCGACCGCTCGGCCCCATGTGCGGCGGGGTCCACGATCACGATGTTCACATTGTCCGCCCGCAGCAGGAAGGGCATCGCCTTGCGCACCGCGGTCAGCGCCTCGCGGCTCTGGTCCCAGGCGATGACGATCCGCCGGCCGAAGTTCGTGCTGAGCGTGGGGTCGTCGGGCACCACCAGCACCGGGGCCTGGCCCTCGAACAGCGCCGCCTCGACCACCGCTTCGGATTCGGCGCCCCGACCCTTGCCGTAGGGCCGCGACAGCACCACGAGATCGGCAAAGCGCGAGCGCAGCGCGACGAGACCGGCCAGCCCGCCCATCTGGGCCACGGCCGCCTCGACCGAATGGCGCAGCATCGAAGGCTGCCCCGAGAGCGCCGCATGGGCCGCCTTCTCGACGGCCTGGGCATCCTGCTCGGCGCGTTCCAGCGCCATCTGCAGCACGACCGCCGTGCCGCCCATGTTGTAGTAGGCCACCTGCGTTCCGTCGATGCCAAGGGCCAGCACGTCCAGATGCGCGTCCTCGCTCAGGGCGAGCCGCGAGGCGACCGAGATGGCCGGCTCGACCCGGTCGGGCGAGGTGGCCACCGTCAGCAAGGATTTATAGGCCATTTCACAACCTCCAGCCGATGAGCATCCGCCTCGAATGTGTGATCGAATGGGGCTTTGTTCCTTGATGCTGATCAAGTATCAGGACCGAAACCATTGACATGGATCAAGGCACATTCCGCGACATGCCGCCACACACGGCCTGTCGATAAGCATCGGCCGGGGGAGTCGGCCTAGCGAAGACGAAGGGACGCAAGATGTGGGATTACGTTAAGTTGGTCGCGCTCGGCGTGATCGCGCTGTGCGCCGCGATCGCAGCCAATTATGCGCGCGACCTGGCATATTTGGTAAACGCCGTGACGGTCATGCTGGTGGCCGGCGGCCTCTTTCTGTGGCAGGTGCGCCGGGTGGGGGACGAGATCCGTCCGAAGCCGGCGCTCCAGACCGAATACATGGACGGGGTCATCCGCTACGGTGTGGTAGCGACGGCCTTCTGGGGCGTGGTCGGCTTTCTCGTGGCGGTCTTCATCGCCTTCCAGCTGGCCTTTCCGGTGCTCAACTTCGAGTGGGCGCAGGGCTATCTGAACTTCGGCCGTCTGCGTCCCCTGCACACGTCCGCGGTGATCTTCGCCTTCGGCGGCAACGCCCTGATCGCGACGAGCTTCTACGTCGTGCAGCGGACCTCGGCGGCGCGCCTGTGGGGGGGCAACCTCGCCTGGTTCGTCTTCTGGGGCTACAACCTCTTCATCGTGCTCGCGGCTTCGGGCTACCTGCTGGGGGCGACCCAGTCGAAGGAATATGCCGAGCCCGAGTGGTATCTCGACTGGTGGCTGACGATCGTCTGGGTCTGCTACCTGGCCGTCTTCCTCGGGACGATCATCAAGCGCAAGGAACCCCACATCTACGTGGCCAACTGGTTCTACCTTGCCTTCATCGTCACCGTGGCGATGCTCCACATCTTCAACAACCTGTCGGTGCCGGTCTCGTTCTTCGGGTCGAAATCCGTGCAGGTCTTCTCGGGCGTGCAGGACGCCATGGTGCAGTGGTGGTATGGCCACAACGCCGTGGGCTTCTTCCTGACCGCGGGCTTCCTCGGCATGATGTACTACTTCGTGCCCAAGCAGGCCGAGCGTCCGGTCTACAGCTACAAGCTGTCGATCGTGCACTTCTGGGCGCTGATCTTCCTCTATATCTGGGCCGGTCCGCACCACCTGCACTACACGGCGCTGCCGACCTGGACCTCGACGCTGGGGATGGTCTTCTCGATCATGCTGTGGATGCCGTCGTGGGGGGGCATGATCAACGGCCTGATGACGCTCTCGGGCGCGTGGGACAAGCTGCGCACCGACCCGATCATCCGCATGATGGTCGTCTCGATCGGCTTCTACGGCATGTCGACCTTCGAAGGCCCGATGATGTCGATCAAGGCCGTCAACTCGCTGTCGCACTACACCGACTGGACCATCGGCCATGTCCATTCCGGCGCGCTTGGCTGGAACGGCATGATCACCTTCGGCGCCCTCTATTTCCTGACGCCGAAGCTGTGGAACAAGGAACGGCTCTACAGTCTCAGCCTCGTCTCGTGGCACTTCTGGCTCGCGACCATCGGCATCGTGCTCTACGCCTCGTCGATGTGGGTCTCGGGGATCATGGAAGGGCTGATGTGGCGTGAAGTGGACGCGAACGGCTTCCTCGTGAACGCCTTTGCCGACACGGTGGCCGCCAAGTTCCCGATGAACGTGGTGCGGGGTCTCGGTGGGGTGCTCTACCTCGTCGGTGCGCTGATCATGTGCTACAACATGTGGAAAACCGTGACGTCCGCCCCCGCCCGGGTGGTGCGCGCCACGGCGGTTCCCGCTGAGTGACGGAGGGGACCATGGGTATCCTTGCAAAACACAAGATCCTCGAGACGAACGCCACGCTGCTGCTGATCTTCAGCTTTCTCGTGGTGACCATCGGCGGCCTGGTCCAGATCGTGCCGCTGTTCTACCTAGAGAACACGATCGAGAAGGTGGAAGGGGTTCGCCCCTACACTCCGCTCGAGCTGGCCGGCCGCGACATCTACATCCGCGAAGGCTGCTATGTCTGCCACAGCCAGATGATCCGTCCGATGCGCGACGAGTTCGAACGCTATGGTCACTACAGCCTTGCGGCCGAGTCGATGTACGACCACCCGTTCCAGTGGGGCTCCAAGCGCACCGGCCCGGACCTCGCCCGCGTGGGCGAGCGTTACTCGGACGAGTGGCACGTCGATCACCTCACCGACCCGCAGTCGGTGGTGCCCGAATCGATCATGCCCAAATACGGCTTCCTGTCTGACCGTGTGATCGACGGGCGCTACATCCGTGACACGATGGCGACGCATCGCATCGTCGGCGTGCCCTACTCCGACGAGATGATGGAGGCGGCGGTTGCCGACTTCAGGGTGCAGGCCAACCCCGATGCGGACAGCGACGGGCTGCTCGAGCGTTACGGCAAGGCCGCCGTGCGCAACTTCGACGGCCAGCCGCAGCTGACGGAGATGGACGCGCTGATCGCCTACCTGCAGGTGCTGGGCACGATGGTCGATTTCTCGACCTTCACGCCCGACGACAGCCGGTAAAGGGGCGGGGCATGGAGACCTACAGCCTGCTGCGCGGCTTTGCGGACAGCTGGATGCTGGTCGTGATGACGCTGTTCTTCGTGGGCGTGGTGTTCTGGGCCTGGCGTCCGAGAAGCCGAAAGCATCATGAGGACGCCGCCAACGCGATCTTCCGTCACGAGACAAAACCCGCCGATGACGACCCGGAGTCGTCGTCCGAGGAGGCGAGGAAATGAGTGTGAAACCGACGAAACACAAGCCGGGCGAGCCGCCGACCACGGGCCATTCCTGGGATGGCATCGAGGAATATGACAATCCGATGCCGCGCTGGTGGCTGTGGACCTTCTATGTCACCATCATCTGGGCGATCGGCTATTCGATCCTCTACCCGGCCTGGCCGCTGGTGAACGACGCCACCAAGGGGCTCCTCGGCCAATCGACGCGGGCCGATGTGGCCGCCGAGATCCAGGCCTACGCCGACGCCAATGCCGAGATCCGCACGCGGCTCGTCGAGACGGAGCTGACCGAGATCGCGGCCAACCCGGATCTGGTCCAGTATGCGACCAACGCCGGCGCGGCCGTGTTCCGCACCAACTGCGTGCAGTGCCACGGCTCGGGTGCGGCGGGCGTGCAGGGGCAGGGCTATCCCAACCTGCTCGACGACGACTGGATCTGGGGCGGCGACATCGAGTCGATCCACACCACCGTCACGCACGGCATCCGCAACACGACCGACGACAACGCGCGCTATTCCGAGATGCCGCGCTTTGGCGCCGACGGCCTGCTGGATGACGCCCAGCTTTCGCAGGTGGTCGAATATGTCCTGCAGATCTCGGGGCAGGATCATGACGCCGCTCTTGCCACGGAAGGCGAGACGGTCTTCCTCGACAACTGCGCCGCCTGCCACAGCGACGATGGCACCGGCAGCCGCGACGTGGGCGCCCCGAACCTGACGGACGCGATCTGGCTCTATGGCGGAAGCCGCGAGAAGATCACCGAGTCGGTGACCTACGCGCGCTTCGGCGTGATGCCCAACTGGAACACCCGCCTGTCCGAAGCGGACATCCGGTCGGTCGCCGTCTATGTCCACGGCCTCGGCGGCGGCGAGTAAGTGGTGCTGAAGCGGCCCGGGGGATGATCTCCCGGGCCGACGCCGGCCCTCGGTTCAGTTCGCGTGTTCCGAGTGCGGAGGGTCGGCGCCTCCCATGCCCCAGAGCGGGAGATGGAGGGCCTGTCCGTGCCGTGAATGATGTATCACGGATGCGTAATTTTGACCGATGTCAAGTTGCCAAGGCGGTCCTGTCTGATAGCACCCGGAACATCCACGAAGCCGGAGTCCGTCGTGACCAGCCCCGATACCGAAACGTCCAGCCTCTATGCCAAGCGCGAGCCTGTCTTCCCCAAGCGGGTGAGCGGCCAGTTCCGCACTCTCAAGTGGTGGATCCTGGCGGTGACGCTGGGGATCTACTACATCGCGCCCTGGATCCGCTGGGACCGTGGCCCGAGCCTTCCCGATCAGGCGATCCTCGTCGATATCGCGAACCGGCGCTTCTTCTTCTTCATGATCGAGATCTGGCCGCACGAATTCTACTTCGTGGCGGGCCTGCTGATCATGGCGGGCCTCGGCCTCTTTCTCTTCACCTCGGCCGCGGGGCGCGTCTGGTGCGGCTACGCCTGCCCGCAGACGGTCTGGACCGACCTCTTCATCCTGGTCGAACGCTGGGTCGAAGGCGACCGCAACGCCCGCATCCGCCTGCTGCGGCAGCGGTGGGATTTCGAGAAGACGCGGAAATACCTCACGAAATGGACGCTCTGGCTGCTGATCGGCCTCGCGACCGGCGGGGCCTGGGTGTTCTACTTCACCGATGCGCCGACGCTTCTCGTCGATCTGGTGACCGGCAATGCCCATCCCGTCGCCTACATCACGATGGCGACCCTGACCGCCACCACCTTCGCCTTCGGCGGCTTCGCGCGCGAACAGATCTGCATCTACGCCTGCCCCTGGCCGCGCATCCAGGCCGCGATGATGGACGAGGAGACGATCACCGTCGCCTACCGCGAATGGCGCGGCGAGCCGCGCGGCAAGCTCAAGAAGGGCGAGCCGGTCTCGGAGAAGCAGGGCGACTGCATCGACTGCATGGCCTGCGTGAACGTCTGCCCCATGGGCATCGACATCCGGGATGGGCAGCAGCTGGCCTGCATCACCTGCGCGCTCTGCATCGACGCATGTGACGAGGTGATGGACAAGATCGGCAAGCCGCGCGGCCTGATCGGCTACCTCGCGCTGACCGACGAACGTGCCGAGCGTGCGGGCCAGCCGGCCCGGTCCGCCTGGCGGCACATCTTCCGGGTGCGGACCCTGTTCTACACCGCCCTCTGGAGCGGGGTGGGCGTGGCGCTCGTCGTGGCCCTGTTCCTGCGCTCGCCGATCGACATCAACGTGACCCCGCTGCGCAACCCGATCTTCGTCACGCTCTCCGACGGGTCGATCCGCAACACCTATGACGTCCGGCTGCGCAACAAGCAGGGCGAGGCGCGCGACTATCAGATCTCGGTGACCAGCGCCGCCGATCTCGCCCTTTCGCTGGAGGGGGTGCCGGGTTCCGTGGTAACGGTCCCCGCGAACGAGACCATGACCCAGCGCGTCTATATCATCGCGAGCCGTGGCACCCCGGCCGCCGAGGCCGAGCGCACCGATGTCCGGCTCTGGGTCGAGGATCTCTCGGCCGCGCAGCGGGTCCATCACGACACGATCTTCAACGGAAGGGGCAACTGACATGGCCGAAATGACCGGGCGCAAGGTTCTGGCCATCACCGTGGGCGCCTTCGGCGTCATCATCGCGGTGAACCTGCTCATGGCGTTCAAGGCGGTCTCGACCTTTCCGGGGCTCGAGGTGCAAAATCCCTACGTGGCCAGCCAGACCTTCGACGCCGAGCGGACGGCGCAACAGGCCCTCGGCTGGTCGCTGGCGGCCGACTATGACGAAACCGCCCGCGAGATCGCGCTGCGCTTCAGCGACGCCGAGGGCCGACCGGCCGCCGTCCATACGCTCGACGTCCTGATCGGCCGCTCGACCGAGGCGCGCGACGACCGCCGGCCCGAGTTCCTCCTCCGCGACGGCGCCTTCCGCACGGCGCAGGATCTCGCGCCGGGCAAATGGATCCTGCGGGTCGAGGCCACCTCCGCATCGGGCACGCTGTTCCGCCAGCGGCTCGATCTGCACGTCCGGGACTGAGCCATGTCGCTGGTCGAGCGGATGGACCTGCCCGAGCCCGAGGCTGCCGGAGGCGCGTCGGCCTGCCCGGCCTGCCTCGCGGCGCCTTCGGCCGAGCGGCTGGCGGCCATGTCGGGGCTTTCGTCCGGGCGGCTCGTGCTGTCCCTGCCCACCGCCCATTGCGCCGCCTGCATGACGACGGTCGAGGGCGGGCTCGAGAAACTGGCCGGTGTCCGTTCGGCGCGTGTGAACCTGACGCTGCGCCGTGTGTCGGTCGATGCCGACCCCGAGGTGACCGCTCCGGTCCTGATCGAGGCCCTGTCGCGGCTGGGTTACGAGGCGCATGAGCTGGATGCCGGAATGCTCTCGGCGACCGAGACCGACCGGCAGGGGCGCGACCTGCTGATGCGGCTGGGCGTGGCGGGCTTCTCGATGATGAACGTCATGCTGCTCTCGGTGGCGGTCTGGTCGGGGGCCGAGGCCGCGACGCGCGACCTGTTCCACTGGATCTCGGCGGCAATCGCCCTGCCGACGGTCGTCTTCGCGGGGCAACCCTTCTTCCGCAGCGCCTGGCGTTCGCTTCGGGCCGGGCGGCTCGGGATGGACGTGCCGATCTCGCTGGCCATCATCCTCGCCTCCACGATCTCGCTGTTCGAGACCTTCCACTCGGGCCGCCACGCCTATTTCGACGCGGCGGTGATGCTGACCTTCTTCCTGCTGGCCGGGCGGTATCTCGATCACCGCACCCGCGCCGTGGCGCGCTCGGCCGCCGAGGAACTGGCGGCGCTCGAGGTGCCGCGCGCGACGCTCCTGCGGGACGGCGAGGAAGTCACCGTGCCCATCGCCGAGCTGGCCGCAGGCGATCTGGTGCGCGTGCGTCCGGGCGGGCGGATGCCGGTCGATGGCGTCGTGACGCAGGGCTTTTCCGAGCTGGACCGTTCGCTTCTGACGGGTGAGAGCCTGCCGGTTCCGGCAGGCCCGGATACGGTCGTCTCGGCGGGCGAGGTGAACCTGACCGGCCCGCTCACCGTGCGGGTGACGGCGGCCGGCCGGGACAGCTCGCTGCACCGGATGGCCGATCTGGTGGCGGTGGCCGAGAGCGCGCGGACCCGCTACACCTCGCTGGCCGAGCGCGCCTCGCGCCTTTATTCGCCGCTGGTGCATCTGCTGTCCTTCAGCGCCTTCGGGGTCTGGATGTGGATCACGAACGGCGACCTGCGGACCTCGATCAACATTTCGGCCGCGGTCCTCATCATCACCTGCCCCTGCGCGCTCGGTCTGGCGGTGCCCGCCGTGGTGACGGCGGCGAGCGGGCGGCTCTTCCGCAAGGGGCTGCTGATAAAGGACGGAACGGCGCTCGAGCGTCTGGCCGAGGTGGATACGGTGGTCTTCGACAAGACGGGCACCCTGACGCTGGGCACGCCGGAACCCACCAATCTGGCGACGCTCGCGCGGGCCGAGCTGGAGGTGGCGGCGGCCTTGGCCGGGGCCTCGTCGCACCCGCTGGCCACGGCTCTGGCGGCGGCGGCACGGGACATGGGGCTGCGCCCCGCCCACGTCACCGACCTGCGGGAAGTGCCCGGTTTCGGCGTCGAGGGGCGGCACGCCGGGCGCACCGTGCGCCTCGGCCGCGCCGAATGGGTCGGTGCCGCGCCCGAGGCGGTGACCGCCACCTACCTGTCCCTCGCGGGCGCCACCCGCGCCATCACCTTCGCGGACCGGCTCCGGCCCGGCGCCGAAGAGGCGGTGCGCGCGCTGACGGGGCAGGGCAAGCGCATCCTGCTGCTCTCGGGCGACACCGAAGGCGCCGTGGCCGATCTGGCGCAGCGGCTCGGGATCGCGGAGTGGCGGTCGGGCCAGCTTCCGGCCGAGAAGGCCGCGCGCGTCTCGGACCTCACGGCCGAGGGGCGGCGCGTGCTGATGGTGGGCGACGGGCTCAACGACACGGCGGCGCTGGCGGCGGCGCATGTGTCGATCTCGCCGGCCTCGGCGCTCGATGCGGCGCGGGTGGCCTCCGACATCGTGCTTCTGGGCAAGGACATGGCGCCCATCGCCGATGCCGCCCGGATCGCGGTCAAGGCCAGTCGGCGGATCCGCGAGAACTTTGCCATCTCGGGCCTCTACAATGTGGTGGCCGTTCCGATCGCGCTGGTGGGCCTTGCCACGCCGCTCGCCGCGGCGCTGGCCATGTCGCTCTCGTCGATCAGCGTCTCGCTCAATGCGCTGCGGGTGAAGTGATGGACATTCTTGCCTACCTCATCCCCATCTCGCTCTTCCTCGGGGGGCTGGGGCTGGCCGCCTTCTTCTGGTCACTGAAGTCGCGCCAGTATGACGACCCGGAAGGCGACGCGAACCGCATCCTCAAGACCGATTACGACGATCAGCCCCGGCAATAGGGGCGGACCAGAGGCGCATGACAAAGGGCCCGCGAGTCACCTCGCGGGCCTTTTGTCGGAGGGTCGGCTGTCGGCTCAGGGGCCGATGGCAAAGCACTGGATGGCGCGGGCCTGCAGGCGGCGGCAGGCGAGGTCGGCCTGGTCCTGCGTGAGGCCCATGAAGTTCGCGTCATACCCGCCAGAGCGTTCGATGATCTTGCGCAGGCCCTCGGCGAGGGTGCCGGTCTCGGCCAGCGCGATCTGCATGAGCTGCCGCTCGGCCGCCGTGCGTGACGGGAAACGTCCCACATTCACGCCCCAGTGGCGCCCGCCCGATGTGGACATGCGGGTGACGACCTCGGGTGAGGTGGGCACAGGCGAGGCGGCCGCCAGCTGCATCGCCGGGCGGCTGCGGGGTGCTACGCCCGAATCGGAGCCCTCGCCCTCGAACGAGACCGCCTGCGCCACCTGCATCGCCACCACATCCTCGGCCGAAGCCTGCGCCAGCGCGCTTTCTATCCCGCCCTGCATCGAGTTCACCACAGCGGCCGCCGCGACGGCTGCGGACGAGCCCGGCCGGGCCTGCGGCCGCGGAGAGCGGGTCAGCGACGCCACCTCGACCGGCTGCTGCTGGGCTGCCTGAGCCGAGGCGACGGCAAGGGCGTTGGTGTCGATCGGGGCCGGCTTGCGGACCGTGGCGTTCGCCGGCGCCTCACGAAAGCCGAGATCGAGCAGTTCGGCCATCTTGGCGTTGCGGTGCGCGGTGCTCTTGCCGCCGAAGACCGTGGCGATGATGCGCTTGTTGCCGCGCTGCGCCGAGCCGGTCAGGTTGTAGCCCGCGGGCGAGGTATAGCCGGTCTTGATCCCGTCCGCGCCCTTGTAGGCATCGAGGAAACGGGTGTTGGTGTTCGAGACCGTGGTCACGCCTGCATCCGCCGTCCGGCGCGAGAAGATGTTGTAATACTGGGGGAAATCGAAGAAGAGCCGCCGGCCCAGCATGTTCATGTCATGGGCGGTCGAGAGATGGCCCTCGGCCGTGAGGCCGTGGCAGTTCTTGAAGGTCGAGTTGGTCATCCCGATGGCCTTCGCCGTCCGGTTCATCCGTTCGGTGAAGGCGGCCTCGGAGCCGCCCACCGCCTCGCAGATCGCGGTGGCGGCGTCGTTGGCCGATTTCACGGCGGCGGCGCGGATCAGGTAGCGCAGCGCGATGCGCTGCCCGCTCTTCAGGCCCAGCTTCGACGGAGGTTCCGACGCCGCGTTCTTCGTCACCGTCACCATGCTATCGAGCGAGATTTCGCCCCTCTGGATGGCCTGGAAGGTGATGTAGAGCGTCATCATCTTGGTCAGTGACGCCGGATGCAGGCGCGTGCGGGCGTTGGTCTCGTAGAGCGTCTCGCCCGTCCGCGCATCCATGACGATGGCCGCGTAGGGCGCGGCAACGGCCGACTGCGCTGCAACCACTACGGCTGCGACCACGAATAGCATTTTCCGGACGTACTGCCCCAGCTGCGATGTCACGTCGCCTGTCCTTCTGTCTGCCTCGTTTCCGCCGGTTTACGCAGTCCGGGGATCTTATGATTTGACCCGACGCTAGCACAGGAGGCGATTCAGGAAAACCCCTCCATTTCAAGGGCTTTCAGCAGCCTTTTTAACAACTGTGGCAAAAGTGGGGCGCGCATGGTCAAGAACCTCAAGTTACGGCGGATTCTCGTTAAGGGTCTCGACGAGCGAGGCCAGCCCGGCGAGGTCCGGCAGCGTGAAGAAGCGCGGATGCCCGTCGGGCGGATCGGCATGTTCCAGCGCCCAGGTCAGGCCGTAGGGCACATGCACGCCGAATCCCCCGGCCTCGATCGGCGGCAGAACGTCGGATTTCAATGAGTTGCCCACCATCAGCGCGCGTTCAGGGCCGTCGCCGTGCTGCCGGAAGATCCGGTCATAGACGCGCGCATTCTTGTCCGAGACGATCTCGACCGCGTCGAACATCTCTCCCAGCCCCGACTGGGCGAGCTTCCTCTCCTGATCGAGAAGATCGCCCTTCGTGACAAGAATGACACGGAAATCGGCCGCCAAGGTCTCCACGGCCGCGCGCGCATGGGGCAGAAGCTCGATCGGATGGGCCAGCATCTCCTGGCCCGCGGCAATGATCTCGCCGATCACCGCGGCCGGAACCCGCTGCTCGGTCACCTCGATGGCGGTCTCGATCATCGACAGCATGAAGCCCTTGATGCCGAATCCGTAGTGGCCGAGGTTGCGCCGCTCGGCCGCGAGCAGCCGCTCATGCAGCCGGTCCGCCTCGACATGCTCGGCGAGGAGGGCCGCGAATCGCTCCTGCGTCAGCCGGTAGAAGGTCTCGTTCTGCCAGAGCGTGTCGTCCGCGTCGAACGCGATGGTGGTGATGCGCCGGTCCATGGCCCCTCCCGTCGCTGCCGGATTAAGCCGCAAGCGCCGCCGGCCGCAAGCCTCTCCGCGTCATGTCCGCCCCTTTCCGACGGATGAAAACCGACTATACTGTTTTTCTCTCGCAAACCCGCGAATCCGCCCACCGGCAGGAGCCACGATCTTGAAACTTCGTCCGCTTCAGATGTCCGACAAGACGGGCGGCACCGGCGACGACACGTCCATCCTGACCAAGACCCGCAGCAAGACGCAGCGGCCGCCCCTCTACAAGGTGCTGCTGCTCAATGACGACTACACGCCGATGGAGTTCGTCGTCCATGTGCTCGAACGGTTCTTCGGCCTCAGCCATGCGCAGGCCTTCGAGATCATGCTGACCGTCCACAAGAAGGGGCTGGCGGTGGTGGGCGTCTTCTCGTTCGAGGTCGCCGAGACCAAGGTGGCCCAGGTGATGGATTTCGCGCGGCGCCACCAGCATCCGCTCCAGTGCACCATGGAAAAGGAATAGGCCCCGGGGCCTGCGGATGCGATCTGCCCGCCTGACACTGGCGCTGGAAACCGGCGCGGTCGTGCTGCCCGACACGGGCAGCATCGTCGTCTATCGCCCGCGCGCGGCCGATGATCTCTCGGCGCTGCCGAAGGACCGGCTTCTGCTGGTGCAGGGGTTCCGGCCCGATCACGATGCGCTCGCGGCGCAGGGATACCGCGTGGCCGTGGCGGGCGGATCGGGCCATGCGGCGGCCGTCGTCTGCCTGCCGCGCGCGCGGGCCGAGGCGCGGGCGCTGCTGGCCGAGGCCACCGCCGCCGTCGAGCCGGGCGGGCTCATCGTCGTGGACGGGCAGAAGACCGACGGGATCGAGGCGGTCTGGCGCGATCTGGCCGAGCGTCTGGCCGTGTCGGCGACGCTCTCCAAGGCGCATGGCAAGCTCTTCACCTTCGCGGCCGAGCCGGGGCTGGAAGACTGGGCGGCGCGTCCGGTCGAGATTGCGGGCGGCTTCCGCACCCTTCCCGGCATCTTCTCGGCCGATGCGCCCGACCGCGGCTCGCAGCTTCTGCTCGAGGCCCTTCCGGCCGATCTCTCGGGCCGGGTGGTGGATCTGGGCGCGGGCTGGGGCTTCCTCGCGCGCGCGGTGCTCGAGCGGCGGGCCGTGAAGCGGATCGACCTTGTCGAGGCCGAGCATGCGGCGCTGGATTGCGCGCGGCTGAACATCACCGACGAGCGCGCCCATTTCCACTGGGCCGACGCCACGCGCTTCCGCCTGTCGAAACCGGCCGATGTGGTGGTCTGCAACCCGCCCTTCCACACCACGCGCGAGGCCGATCCGACGCTGGGGATGGGCTTCCTGCAGGCGGCGGCCCGGCTTCTGGCCCCGTCCGGCGTGCTCTGGCTGGTGGCCAACCGGCATCTGCCCTATGACCGCGGTCTCCGCGCCCTCTTCCGCGAGGTGGAGGAGATCGGCGGCGATGCCGCCTTCCGCATCGTCCGTGCCGCGCGACCGCAGCGCACGGGCGGCACATCTGCATAAGGGGAGCCTCGCATGTCGCTCGTCATTTCCGGCAAGACGGCCATCGTGACCGGAGCCGCCGCCGGCATCGGCCTCGCCGTGGCCCGGCATTTCGTAGACAAGGGCGCGAACGTGATGTTCGTGGACATGGACGAAGAACGCCTCGCCGACCAGATCGGCGAAGAGGCCCGCAACGAGGGGTCCGTCCGCATGTTCGCGGGCGACCTGCGTGAAAAGCTGACCATCACCAACCTGCTCTCGGCCACGATGGACGCCTTCGACCGGGTGGACATCCTCGTGAACGCCAGCCGGCAGATCGCGCTCTCGGACCCGCTCTGCATCGAGGAGGACGCGGTCGAGCTGCTCTTGCAGCAGAACCTTCTGACCGGCCTGCGCCTCACGCAGCTGACCGCCAAGCGCATGATCGCGCGGGCGGAAAAGAGCGAGGAGAAGCCCACTCAGGTCGGCTCGATCATCAACCTCTCGTCGATTGCCGCGATCCGCACCCAGCCCGAGTTGCTGGCCTATTCGATCAGCTGTGCCGCGGTCGAGCAGATGACGCGCTCGATGGCGGTGGCGCTGGCGCCCAAGGGCATCCGCGTCAACGCCGTCTCCTTCGGTTCGGTCATGAGCGCGAGCCTGCAGACCGCGCTGAAGGACAGCCCGGCCATGCGCGCCCAGATCACCGAGCGCACGCCGATGAAGCGCATCGCCTCGCCCGCCGAGATCGTCGAGACGGTGCAGTTCCTCGCCTCCGACGCGGCGGCCTTCATGACCGGGCAGGTGGTGACGCTGGACGGGGGGCGCAGCCTGATCGACCCGGCCCTGGCCCCCGTTCACTGAGAGCGTTCCGGCGGGCGCAGCGGCCCGCCGTCAGTTCGTCTCGGGATAGATCAGCTTGCACTGCTGGACCGCCGGGCCGGCCGTCCGGGCCAGCTCGACCCGCTTGCGCTTGAGCTGCTCGAGGGTGCGGGCCTCGGCTGCGAGGTCGATCGCGCGCGGCTGGCGCACCGTGTAGGGCACCTGATCGAAACAGTGCCGCGCGGGATAGACCACGCGCCGCCCGTCGGGCCTGTAGCGGACGATCGGCGGGCGGCATTGCACCCATTCGGTGCGGTAGTCCGTCACTTCCTCGATCGCGTAGCCGCGGGCGAGATTGCGCTCTCCCTCCTGGATCAGCTCGTCCACCACGCGCAGATCGCGCGTCGCCTGCAGGACACAACGTTCCTGCGGTGTGGCGCAGGCGGCAAGCAGGGGCAGCAGGAGGAGCGCGGCATGTCTCATGAGGCTGAAGCTAACCCATTCCCGGCGCCGTGCCAGAGGATTCTGGGCCGCCTTTTCTGGATCGCTGGCGGGAAAGCTGCTAGCCCTGTGCGCAAAGCTGCGGGAGGGATGCATGAATGACGCGATGGACGGGCCGAAGGCACGGGCCGCCGACTGGTTCCGCGAGCTGAGGAACCGGATCCTTGCGGCCTTCGAGGGGCTGGAGGATGCCGCCGCGGGCAGCTCTCCCACCGATCCGGCGCCGGGCCGGTTCGAGGTGACCGAGACCACCCGCGAGGCGGGCGGCGGCGGGCTGATGAGCGTGCTGCGCGGCGGGCGGGTGTTCGAGAAGGTGGGGGTGAATGTCTCGACCGTCCACGGCACGCTGGCGGCGCGGGCGCAGCAGGCGATGGCCGCGCGCGGCGTGCCGAGCATGGCCGAGGATCCGCGATTCTGGGCCTCGGGCATCAGCCTCGTGGCGCACATGCAGAACCCGCACGCGCCCGCCGTCCACATGAACACGCGCATGTTCTGGACCCCGCACGCCTGGTGGTTCGGCGGCGGCTCGGACCTCAACCCCTGTCTCGACTATCCCGAGGACACCGAGCATTTCCACGCCACGCTGCGCCGGGCCTGCGAGGGGCACGGGGCGGACTACTACCCCCGCTTCAAGGCCTGGGCCGACGAGTATTTCTTCATTCCCCACCGCGGCCGCGCGCGGGGGGTCGGGGGGATCTTCTACGACGATCTGAACAGCGGCGACTGGGAGGCGGACTTCGCCTTCACCCGTGCGGTGGGCGAGGCGTTCCTGCCCGCTTTCGTGCCCCTCGTCGAGCGGCGGATGGACACCCCCTGGACCGAGGCCGACCGCGAGGCGCAGCTCATCCATCGCGGGCTCTATGCGGAATACAACCTCGTCTATGACCGCGGGACGAAGTTCGGCCTCGAGACCGGACACGACGCCAATGCCGTGCTGATGAGCCTGCCGCCGCTGGCCAAGTGGATCTGACAGGGGCGGCGCCTGCGGCGGGGCGGCCTACTCGCTGCAGACATAGACCGCGCCGCCGACCGCCACGACCGTGACGGCGGCGGCGGTGAGGGCGGCCGGGGCGGTGACCGTGGCAAGGGCCGTCGCGCCCAGGTTGGAGAGCGCCGCCGAAACCGAGCCGGTCGTTCCCGACAGCACCACGGCGCCTGCGCTGTTCTCGACCGCCCGGACCCCGTTCAGCGCCGTGCCGGCCGCGCCCGCGACCTTGCCCGCCGTCTCGGCCGAGGCATTCACCTTTTCGCAGAAGGCCCCCGACGGCTTCGCGCAGTGCAGATAGGCGTCGCGCTTGCCCTCGGCAAAGCCGGTGTAGGTGTTGGCCTCGCGGTCGAACTGCAGGCAGAAGACCGACCGTTCGCGGTCGTTCAGCCCCGGCGTCATCGCGCGCAGCGTCACATAGCCGGGGCAGGTGATCCTGCCATAGCCGCCCAGCCACCTTTCCCGGATCGAGCGGTTGGCCCGCACCTCCTCGTCTCCGGTGTCGTAGGCGAGGGCGGTCGGAAAGCCCTCCAGCGAGGTCAGGCAGGCCTCGGGCTTGGCCAGTGCCGCGGCGGGCAGCATCGGCACCAGCGCCGCCAGCGCGATGCAGGGGAAAGACAGCGATCGTCGGGAGGGCCGCATGGGTCAACTCCGGGAGAGGGAAGGGATACCCTGTCGCGGACGTGGGGCCGTGGCAACGGGGGGCGGCTCAAGCCTGCGTGAGCCGCCCCCGAGGGGTCACTTGCCGCGGATCGTCTCGATCAGCAGCGTCACGTTCTCGGGGTCGGCCTCGGGGGTGATGCCGTGGCCGAGGTTGAAGATGTGCGGGCCATTCTTGAACGCCTCGACGACGCGCTTCGTGGCCTGCACCAGTTCCTCGCCGCCCGTCACCATGTATTTCGGGTCGAGGTTGCCCTGAACGCAGGTCTTGCCCTTCTGGACGTTCTCGGCGGCCCATTCCGGGCTGACCGAGTTGTCGATCGCCACGCAATCGGCGCCGGTCTTTTCGGCGAAGCCGATGTAGCCCTCGCCCGCCTCGCGCGGGAAGGCGATGATCGGCAGGCCGGGATGGCGGGCCTTCAGCTCGGCGATGATCTTCTTCGCCGGGGCGACCGCGAAATCCTCGAAGTCCTGACCTTTCAGCGATCCGGCCCAGCTGTCGAAGAGCTTGACCACCTCGCAGCCGGCCTCGACCTGCTTCGAGAGATACTCGATCGTGGCCTCGGTGATCCGGTCCATCAGCGCCTCGAAGGCCGGACGGTCGGTGTCCTTCAGCTTGTGCGCGGCGGCCTGGTCCTTCGACCCGCGGCCCGCGATCATGTAGGTCGCGACCGTCCAGGGCATCCCGGCGAAGCCGATGAAGGTTGTCTCCTTGGGAAGCTCGCGGGCGAGGATGCGGCAGGTCTCATAGACCGGGGCCAGCTTCTCGTGGATGTCATCCTTGCCCTTCAGCGCCTCGACCCCGGCCATGTCGGTGATCGTGGACATCCGCGGGCCTTCGCCGGTCTCGAACCACAGATCCGCGCCGAGCGCCTGCGGCAGAAGCAGGATGTCGGCGAACAGGATCGCCGCGTCGAAACCATAGCGGCGGATCGGTTGCAGCGTCACCTCGGCGGCGAGTTCGGGGTTGTAGCACAGCGAGAGGAAGTCGCCCGCCTCGGCGCGCGTCGCACGGTATTCCGGCAGGTAACGGCCGGCCTGACGCATCAGCCAGATCGGGGGCGTGGGCAGGGTCTCGCCCCGCAGCGCACGCAGCATCGTCTTGGTCATGGGGTGCTCCTTCTCAGCTTGCCTGCTGGTTCCCAAGCTGCGCATGGGATGTCAATATGGGGAGTTGTCAGGGCAAATGGACATCGCTAACCAAATCGGCATGACACACTCCATGCCCACCCCCGCTGAACCCCTCAAGATCGGCACGCGCGGCTCGCCGCTTGCGCTGGCTCAGGCCTACGAGACCCGCAGCCGCCTGTCGGCCGCCTTCTCGCTGCCGGAAGAGGCATTCGAAATCGTGGTCATAAAAACCACGGGTGACAAGGTCTTGGACCGCCCTCTGAAGGAGATCGGCGGCAAGGGCCTGTTCACGCGCGAGATCGAGGAGGCCCTGCTGGACGGGGGAATCGACATCGCCGTCCATTCCATGAAGGACATGCCGACGCTTCAGCCCGAGGGGCTGATCCTCGACACCTATCTGCCGCGCGAGGATACGCGGGACGCCTTCATCACCTACGCCGAGGGCGGGTTGGCTGATTTGCCGCAGGGCGCCACCGTGGGCTCGTCGAGCCTGCGCCGCCGCGCGCAACTGCTCAACAAGCGGCCGGACCTTCAGGTGGTCGAGTTCCGCGGGAACCTTCAGACCCGTCTCAAGAAGCTCAATGACGGGGTGGCGCGGGGCACGTTCCTCGCAATGGCCGGGCTGAACCGGCTGAAGATGGACGACGTGCCGCGTGTGGCGATCGAGCCCGAGGAGATGCTCTCGGCCGTCGCGCAGGGGGCCATCGGGATCGAGCGGCGGATCGACGATCCGCGCACGCAGGAGATGCTGGCCGCGATCCATGACGTGCCGACCGGCCACCGGCTCGCGGCCGAGCGGAGCTTCCTGCTGAAGCTCGACGGCTCGTGCGAGACGCCGATCGCGGGCCTTGCGGTGCTGGAAGGCGACCAGATCTGGCTGCGCGGCGAGATCCTGCGCCCTGACGGGTCCGAGTCGATCTCGGGCGAGATCCGGGGCGGCATCCCGGAGGCCGCGGCACTGGGGGCCGAGCTTGCCTCGGAACTTCTCGGCCGGGCGCCGGCCGACTTCTTCAGCTGGCGCTGAGCCCGGCGGGCAGGAGTGACGGGGGCGGCCTTCGGGCCGCCCCTTTGCGTGTCGCGCGGCACCCTGAAGGGCGGCCACGGACGCTCGAGACCCGGTGGGGACATAATCTTTCGTGGGTGCGTCAACAGGCGCTCTCGGCCGGCCGGAATCCGCTGCTAACCTCGGATCATGACGGCACGGTGCCGCCGGGGTGTTCCTCATGTCCCAGGTCGATGCAGCCTCTTCCTCCGCCGATCCCCTCGCCGAGGTGATCCGGGCCGCGCTCTGCGAGCCGCCGGTGCGGGTCCGGCCCCTGCCTCTGCCGGACGGCGATCAGCTCTGGCTGAAGCGCATCGAGGATCTGACCCACCGTTCCTGGCAGCGCAAGGGCGACATGCGCCGCCTGCTCCGGCGGGAGCGCGAGGCGTTCGAGCGGATGGCCGCGGCGGGCCTTCCCGTCGGCACGATGGTGGGCGGCCACGGCGACTGGCTGGTGACGCGCGATGCGGGTGCGAACCTTCGCCACCTCCTGCGTTCGTCCGATGTGCGGACGCGCGAGCGGACGGCGGCCTTCGCGGCCGCGGGCAAGGCGCTTGCCCTGCTCCACAGCGCGGGCGTTACCCACGGTCGGCCCACGGTCCGGGCGATCTGCTGGGACGGCGCCTCGGCGCGTTTCATCAGCCTCTCGCACTGGTCCGACCGGCGGCGGAGACGGCGGCATTTCGCGCTCGACGTGATGATCTTCATTCACTCGTGCCTCTGCGCCGACCGGACCGCGCATGATGTTCTGGGGGTGGCGCTGAACGCCTATCTCGACCATGCGCCCGAAGGAACCTGGAGGGCGGTCCGCCGGATGGCGATGCTGCTGGCCATGATCGCGCCCGCCGCCGCCGCCCTGCGCCTCGCGCGGCCCGCCTCGCGCGAGTTGAACGCGCTGCCGCTCGCGCTGGCCTATGTCACCGAGCGCAAGCGTCCCTGACGGCTGCGTCAGGGCAGCAGTTGCAGCCAGAACCAGGTGGTGAGGATCGAGGCCCCCGTCGCGATCAGCACGGCCGAGGCGGTGACCCGCTTCGCCACGCCATAGACGTTGGAGAAGAGATAGGCGTTGACCCCCGGCGCCATCGCCGCCGTGACCACGGCCGAACGGATCTGCGCCGTATCAAGGCTTGCGACATGCCGGCCCAGAAGCCAGACGATCCCCGGATGCACGATCAGCGAGATCATCGTGACCATCCCGATCAGCTTCATGTCGCCCTCGGGCCGGTAGCGCAGCAGCACGCCCCCCAGACCGAAGAGCGCGGTGGGAAGCGCCGCGCGGCTCATCATCTCGACCGCGGCCGAGAGCGCGCCGGGCAGGGCCAGCCCCGTGAGGTTCACGACGAAGCCCAGCGAGATCCCGATCACCAGCGGCTGCCGGAAGATCGCCGTCACGACCTGCCGCCCGAGCCGCGCCTTCGACAAGCCCATCCCGCGCGAACGGACAAGCTCCATCACCGTGATGCCAAAGCCGTAGAGGAGCGGCGAGTGGATCGAGATGATCGCGTAGTTCGAGGCCAGCGCCTCGGGGCCATAGGCGCGTTCGGTGATGGGCAGGCCCAGCAGCAGCGAGTTCGAGAAGAGGCAGGCAAAGCCGATGGCCACGCAATCCTCGACCGGGCGGCGGGCCAGATAGCGCGCGCCGGCAAAGCCGAGGCCGAAACCCGTGAAGGCGCCGACATAGAAGGCCGCGAACAGACCGAGGTCGTAGTTCGCCGCAAGGTCGAGCCGCGCGATCGACGAAAAGAGCAGGCAGGGCACCGCGAAGTTCTGCGCGAACCGCATCACCGCATCCACGGCAAGCTCGGACACGAGGCCCGCACGCGCCGCGGCATATCCGAATCCGATGACGAGGAAGACGGGCAGGATGACGTCGATCAGCGCGCTCATGCGGCGAGGTCGAACGTCAGCCCATCGTAGGCGGGAACGACATGCGCCGGAAGCTCGGCCGCCAGCGTCGCGTAGTCGAGGTCGATATGCATGTTGGTCAGGATCGCCCGCCGGGGACGCGCCCGCGCGATCCATTCCAGCGCGAGCGCGAGATGGGCGTGCGTCGGGTGCGGCTTGCGGCGCAGCGCGTCGAGCACCCACATCTCGAGCCCCTCGAGCCGGGGCCAGGCTTCTTCGGGGATGGCCACCACATCCGGCAGATAGGCCATGGCGCCGACCCGAAAGCCGAGCGCCTCGGTGGGGCCGTGGCTGACGCGGAAGGGCTCGAGCCGGACCGTGCCGCCCGCGCCCGTGATCTCGAACGGGCCCTCGATCATGTTGAGGTCGAGGATCGGCGGGTAGAGCGAGCCTTCGGGCTGCGCAAAGGCGTAGCCGAAGCGCGTGAGCAGCGCCTGCTGCGTATCGGCGTCGGCCCAGACCGGCAGGCGCTTCTGCATGTTGAAGACGATCTGGCGCAGGTCGTCGATGCCGTGGACATGATCGGCGTGGGCGTGGGTCCAGGCCACGGCGTCCAGCTCTCCCACGCCCGCATCCAGAAGCTGCGGGTGCATGTCGGGCGTCGTGTCGATCAGCACCCGCGTCGTGCCGTCCGCCGTGACCCGCTCGATCAGCAGCGAGCAGCGGCGGCGGCGGTTTCTCGGGTCGGTCGGGTCGCACTCGCCCCAGAGCCCACCCAGGCGCGGCACGCCCCCCGACGAGCCGCAGCCCAGGATGGTGCAGTGCAGCCGGGCCATCAGGCGGCGGCCTTCGCGAACAGCCGGTCGAAGTTGGCCGAGGTGGCGGCGGCGAAGTCGGACAGGCTCAGGCCGAAGACCTCGGCGCCCTTCGCGGCCGTGTGGGCGGTGTAGGCGGGCTCGTTGCGCTTGCCGCGGTAGGGCGGGGGGGCGAGATAGGGGCTGTCGGTTTCCAGCAGAATGCGGTCGAGCGGGGCCGCGGCGAAGATCGCGCGCAGCTCGGCCGATTTCGGGAAGGCCGCGATCCCGGACATCGAGAGGTAGAAGCCCAGATCCAGCGCGGCCTGCGCCAGCGCCGCCCCGGATGAAAAGCAATGCATCACGCAGGTGTAGGCGCCGGCGCGATGCTCTTGCGTCAGGATGCGGGCCATGTCCTCGTCGGCATCGCGGGCATGGATGATGAGCGGCAGGCCCGTGCGCCGGGCGGCCTCGATGTGGATGCGCAGGCTTTCCTGCTGAACCGGCGCGCTTTCGGGCGTGTAGTGGTAGTCGAGCCCGCTTTCCCCGATGCCCACGAACTTCGGATGGGCGGCCAGCGCCACCAGCTCCTCGACGGTGGCCATGGGCTCTTCTGCGGCGCTCATCGGATGGGTGCCCGCGGCGTAGAAGACCCCCTCATGCGCCTCGGCGATGGCGCGCACCCGCGGCTCGTGGCGCAGGCGGGTGCAGATCGTGACCATCCGCGTGACCCCGGCCGACCGCGCCCGTTCGATCAGCGCCGCATGTTCGCCGTCGAAGTCGGGGAAATCCAGGTGGCAATGGCTGTCGACGATCTGCGGGGGCGTTTCGGGCGTCATCAGGCTTACCTTCAGGCGAGCTGGGCCGCCGTCTCGTCAATCCGAAGAACCATATCCATGAGAAGCGCGGCAGGGTCAAGGTTGACCGCCCGCCCGCGCCGTGCCCGGTTGCCGAGCGTCTGCGCCAGATCGGCCCAGAGCCGCGCCGCCCGCGCGTCGGGAGCGAGCCGCGCGATCAGGTCGCCCTCGCCGGGAACCGCCTCGGGCGGCAGAAGCCGCAGCGTGCCCGCCCGCGCCACCCGCGCGAGGAAGAGGTCGATCAGCGTGAGCATCAGCTCGAACTGCGGCTCGGCCCCCTTGCCGGATGCGGCATCCGCCAGCGCCACGAGCCTGGCCCGGTCGAGCCGCGGGAGGGTCGAAAGCAGCCCCACCAGCGCCGCATAGAGCTTCACCCCCTCGAGGTTCGCCACCCGGATCGCCTCGCCCGCCGAGCCGCCGGCCAGCTCGGCCAGGGCCTGCGGATCGCCCGCCTCGACCCCCGCCGCGGTGAGGGCGCGGGCCATGTCCTCGGGCGAAAGCGCGGACAGGCGCAACTCGCGGCAGCGCGAGCGGAGCGTGGGCAGCAGCCGCGAGGGCTGGTGGCAGACGAGGAGGATCGTCACCCCTTCGGGCGGCTCCTCGAGCAGCTTGAGCAGCGCGTTGGCGGCAGAGACGTTCATCTCGTCGGCGGGATCGACGATGGCCACCCTCCGCCCGCCATCCGCGGCCGAGAGGGCGAAGAAGGCCTTCATCCGCCGCACCTCCTCGACCGTGATCTGGGTCTTGAGCCGTTTGGCCTTCTCGTCCCAGGCGCGGCGGAGCAGGAAGAACCTTCCCTCCGACAGCGCCGCCATGCGCCGCGCGACGGGGTGATCCGCCGGCACCTCGAGCGAGGCGGGGGGCGGGGCGGCGAAGAGCCCGCCGCCCTCGGGTGTTGCCAGAAGGAACCGGGCGATGCGCCAGGCGAGGGTGGCCTTGCCCACCCCCAGCGGCCCCGTGATCAGCCAGCCGTGATGCAGGCGGCCGATGGTGAAGGCGGCGAGGAACTCGTCCTCGGCCCGTTCATGCCCGAAGAGCGCCAGCGTCTCGCGCGGGTGCGGCGCGCCTTCGACGCGGTCGGGTTCCGGGATCTCGTCCTGCGCGGGCTGCGCCATCGCTTCCTCTCGGCTGGAGATGCGAGGCCGGAGCCACGCACAGCGGAGGTAGGACGGGCGCCGGGGCGATTGCAACCCTCGTGCGCGGCTTGCAGCGGATTGCGGTCCGGGTCGCCTGCGTCCCCGCCGCCGCCGTGGCGAACCCGCTGAAAATGACGTGGCCGGCCCTGTGGCCGGCCGCTCGGGCCCCGAAGGGTCAGCGTCCTCTCACTCGATCAGAACTTGAGGCCGAGGTTCTTCCCGAGCTCATCGTAGCTCATCAGCTTCTTCGGGGTGAAGAGCTCGAGCAGCGCGTCGAAGGCCGTCGTGTCGAGTTCGGCGAGTTGGCCGAAGATCTCTTCGTTGGTCGGCAGCTTCTTCGGCGTCATGGAATCGAGGATGTCGGTGAAGCCCATCGCCTTCGCGTCGCCAAGCTGGGCGCCCTTGCCGAAGATCTCTTCGTTGGTGGGCAGTTTCTTCGGCGTCATGTCGGTCAGCATCTGCGACATCGCCTTTTCCATATCAGACATAGTGCTCTCCTCTAACGGGCATTAGAACTCATGATCAGACGCGCAACACGCCTCGGGATGATGCGGATGCACCTGCGGTCCCGAAGTTAGCATGCGCCGCGGCTTCCTCACGCAGAAACGCGCAACGAAAGGTGCGGCATACACTCGCACCGCATGGCAAATGGGCCAAGGTGCGCCCATTTCGGCTGCAATTTCCGCATCTTGCTTGCGGGGGCGTCCGCTTCGGGCTAGGCCGCGGCCCAGATCGATTCCCCCTCCGAGGCGCCCCATGCTGCACCGTTTCGCCCTGCGCGTTTACTACGAGGACACCGATCTCGCGGGAATCGTCTACTACGCCAACTATCTCAAGTTCATCGAGCGCGCCCGGAGCGAATGGGTACGGGCGCTGGGCGTGGATCAGGTGCGCCTGAAGGCCGAATCCGGCATCGTCTTCGCCGTGCGCCGCCTCGAGGCCGACTACCTGCGCCCGGCGCTCTTCGACGACCTCCTCGAGGTCGAGACGCGGCTCGTCGAGACGGGGGGCGCGCGGATCGTGCTCGAGCAGGATGTGCTGCGCGGGTCCGAGACGCTGTTTGGCGCCCGCGTGGTGCTCGTCTGCCTCGGACCCGAGGGGCGGGCGGCCCGCCTTCCGGCGGAAGTCCGCCAGCGTCTGCGCTGAGGGCCCGGATCCGGCGCGATCGGCCCTGTTGGCGCCGCTTTGCCACTTGACGCAGATGTGTTGGCAATCCCTCTAAAACCGAGATAGAATCACCAGTAAGAACGGCCCGCAGAACGGCCACCAGAGAGCAGGCAGATGGAAACGGAAACCCTTGCGATGGCGCAGGAGATTGATTTCTCCATGCTCGCCCTCTTCGCGCGCGCGACGCTCACGGTGAAGGTGGTGATGATCCTGCTGATCGTCATGTCCTTCTGGTCGTGGGCCATCATCATCCGCAAGCACCTCCTGTTCCGGCGGGCGCGGCGCGAGGCGGCGATCTTCGATCGCGCCTTCTGGTCGGGCGAGCCGCTCGACGAGCTGTTCGAGCGTCTCGGGCCGCAGCCCGAGGGCGCCTCGGAAAAGATCTTCGCGGCCGGGATGCTCGAGTGGCGCCGCAGCCACCGGACCGACGGCGGCCTGATCGCGGGGGCGCAGTCGCGCATCGACCGCTCGATGGGCGTGGCCATCGACAAGGAAAGCGAGACTCTGAACGCGGGCCTCTCGTTCCTGGCCACCACCGGCTCGACGGCGCCCTTCATCGGCCTTTTCGGCACGGTCTGGGGCATCAAGCACGCCTTCGAGCAGATCGCGATCTCGCAGAACACCAACCTCGCCGTGGTGGCACCGGGCATCGCCGAGGCGCTCCTGGCCACCGCGTTCGGTCTCGTGGCCGCCATCCCGGCCGTGGTCTTCTACAACAAGCTCAACGCCGACTCCGAGCGGATCATCGGCGGCTACGAGGCCTTCTCGGACGAGTTCGCGACCATCCTCTCGCGCCAGCTGGACGCGGCCTGAACCATGGGGGCGGGGGTCATCAAGAAGTCCGGCGGAGGACGCCGCGGGCGGCGTCGCGGCCAGTCGGCCGCCATGTCCGAGATCAACGTCACGCCCTTCGTGGACGTGATGCTCGTGCTGCTCATCATCTTCATGGTGGCAGCCCCGCTTCTGACGGTGGGCGTGCCGGTGAAGCTGCCCGAGACGGCGGCCAACGCCCTGCCGACCGAGCAGGAAGAGCCTCTCACGATCACGATCGCCGCCGACGGGCGGCTGACGATCCAGACCACCGAGACGCCCGAGGCCGAGCTGATCCCCAAGCTCTCGGCCATCGCGGCCGAGCGGACCTCGAAGAAGGTCTTCCTGCGCGCCGACGGCGCGATCCCCTACGAGCGCGTGGCGCAGGTGATGGGGGCGCTCAACCGGGGTGGTTTCCAGGACATCGGTCTGGTGACGGATGTCGGCGGCCCGACGTTCGGCGGAAGCGGCGGCTAGGCCATCCGGCATGGACAAGGGGGTCATCATCTCCGGCATCGGGCACTTCAGCCTGATCCTCTGGCTCTTGTTCGGCGACTGGTTCTTCCAGCCGCAGCACGCGCCTGAAGTTGCCGTGACCTCGGTCTCGCTGATGACGAGCGCCGAGTTCGACGCCATGACCTCGGCCGCGACTCAGCCCTCCGAGCAGCGCCCGACGCCCTCGGCCGAGCCGGAACAGCCGGCGCCGCCCCCCGAGGAAGCCGCGCCTGCGCCGGCCCCCGCCCCGGTGGCCGAGGCGCCGCCGCCGCCCGCGCCCGAGCCGCGGCCCGAACCCGCCCCCCAGCCGGACGCCGCCCCCACCGCGCCCGAGATCGCGCCGGTGCCCGAGCCCGAGATCGCCGAGGCGCCCGAGCCGCTGGCCCCGGTGGCCGAGGTCGAGCAGCCGATCCTCGTGCCGCAAAGCTCGCCGCGCCCCAAGCCCAAGCCCGCGCCGCGCGTGGCGCCGACCCCGGCCCCCGCGCCGCCGCCCGAGGCCGAGGTGGCCGAGGTGCCGACCCCGCCGGTGGCGCCCGATCCGCAGACGCCGGCGCCCGAGGTGGTCGAGGAGCAGCCCCCGGCCGCGCCCGAGGAGGCCACGACCGAGATCGTGACCGAGGCGACCGAGACCGAGGAGGTGGCGCAGCTTGCCCCCACCAGCTCGGCCCGGCCCAAGGTGCGCCCGCAGCGCGCCCGTGCGCCGGAACCGGCGGCCGAAGAGCCGCGCCCGGCCTCGACCAGCCGCACCGAGCCCGCCGCGGCGCGCCCCGCCGAGACGCCGGCCGAGCGCCCCGAGCGGCCCGCGGCCGAGACCCCGCGCCAGAACGACAGCCGCGCGGTCGAGGATGCGCTGGCCGAGGCGCTTGGCGGCGGCACCGAGCCCGCGTCCGAGCGGCCCTCGGCGCCCGTCCGCTCGGGCCCGCCCGTCACCAGCGGCGAGAAGGACGCCTTCCGCATCGCCGTGCAGCAATGCTGGAACGTGGGCGCGCTTTCGACCGAGGCGCTGGCCACGACGGTGACGGTGGCCATGACCATGGCGCAGGATGGCAAGCCCGATGCCGGCTCGATCCGCATGATCGAATCGCGCGGCGGGACGGACGCCGGCGCACGGCAGGCGTTCGAGGCCGCACGGCGCGCCATCATCCGCTGCGGCGCGCGGGGCTTCCCGCTGCCGCCCGAGAAGTATGACCAGTGGCGCGAGGTCGAGATGGAGTTCGATCCCAACGGGATGCGGATGAAATGACGATACAGCGCGCGTGTATCCGGGCCTCGGGCCCGGTTCAACGGAACCCGGAGAGCATGAGGACTCCATGAACCTGTTCAGATCCCTCGCCCCGATGGGCCTTGCCCTGGCCCTGCTTCTGCCGGCGGCGGCCCCCGCCCTGGCCCAGCAGGGGCCGCTGCGCATCCAGATCACCGAAGGCGTGATCGAGCCCTTGCCCTTCGCCGTGCCGAACTTCGTGGCCGAGACCTCGGGCGCCTCGCAGCTGGCGCAGGACATGGCCCGCGTGATCGCGGCCGACCTGTCGGGCACCGGGCTCTTCCGCGAGATCCCGGCCTCGGCCCACATCAGCCGCGTGACCAGCTTTGACGCGCCGATCGCCTACAACGACTGGAAGGCGATCAACGCGCAGGCGCTGATCACCGGCTCGGTCTCGGCTTCGGGCGACCGGGTGGTGGTGAAGTTCCGCCTGCACGACGTCTTCTCCGACCAGCCGCTCGGCGAGGGGCTGCAGTTCGCGGGCTCGGCCTCGGGCTGGCGGCGCATGGCGCACAAGGTGGCCGACGTGGCCTACAGCCGGATCACCGGCGAGGGCGGCTATTTCGACAGCCGCGTGGTCTTCGTCTCGGAATCGGGGCCCAAGAACGCCCGCGCCAAGCGCCTGGCGGTGATGGATTACGATGGCGCGAACGTGCAGTATCTGACGGACTCGTCCTCGATCGTGCTCGCGCCGCGCTTCTCGCCCACCGGCGACCGCATCCTCTTCACCTCCTATTCGACGGGCTTTCCTCGGATCTACCTGATGGATGTGGGCTCGCTCTCGACCCGCAGCCTTGCCGAGCAGCCCGGCACGATGACCTTCGCGCCCCGCTTTGCGCCCGACGGCCGGACGGTTGCCTTCTCGCTCGAACAGGGCGGCAACACCGACATCTACACGCTCGACACCGCGAGCGGCACGCGCCGCCAGCTGACCAACTCCCCCTCGATCGAGACCGCGCCCTCCTATTCGCCGGACGGCAGCCAGATCGTGTTCGAGAGCGACCGCTCGGGCGGCCAGCAACTCTACATCATGCCGGCGGGCGGGGGCGAGCCGCGGCGGATCTCGAACGGCGCGGGCCGCTACGGCACCCCGGTCTGGTCCCCGCGCGGCGACCTCATCGCCTTTACCAAGCAGCACCAGGGCCGCTTCCACATCGGCGTGATGCGGACCGACGGCTCCGAGGAACGGCTGCTCACGGCCTCGTTCCTCGACGAGGGCCCGACCTGGGCGCCGAACGGCCGCGTGCTGATGTTCACCCGCGAGGGCGCGGGGGCGGGCGGGCAGCCGGCGCTCTATTCGGTGGATATCTCGGGGCGGAACCTCAAGAAGGTGCCGCTCAGCGTTCCGGCCTCGGACCCGGCCTGGTCGCCGCTTCTGCCGTGACATGACATGCCGGCCGCCGTTTCCCGCGGCGGCCAAACCTGTTACCTTCGGCCGCACTGCGCCCGATCTGCGAAGGACATTTCCATGACCCATCTTCCGAAGGCCCTGATTCTCCTGGCGGCGCTCGGCCTTGCCGCCTGCAACAACCCGGACCGTTACGGCGCGGGCGGGGCCGGAGGAGCCGGCGGCGCAGGCGGCTACGGTGCCGGTGGCGGCTACGGCGCGGGCGGGATCGACAGCCAGGGCCTCGGAGGCGCGAGCGATCCGCGCTCCATCGCCTATTTCCAGCAGACCCTGGGCGACCGCGTGTTCTTCCTGGTGGACCAGAGCACCCTGTCCGACACGGCGCGCGCCACGCTCGACACGCAGTCGCAGTGGCTGATGACCAACGCCGACTACGCCATCATCATCGAGGGCCACGCCGACGAGCAGGGCACGCGGGAATACAACCTCGCGCTCGGCGCCCGGCGGGCCTCGGCGGTTCAGGACTACCTGATCTCTAAGGGCATCGCGCCCTCGCGGATGAAGACGGTCTCCTACGGCAAGGAGCGTCCGGTCGAGGTCTGCTCGACCGAGGAGTGCTACTCGAAGAACCGCCGCGCGGTGACGGTTCTCTCGATGGGCGCGGGGGTCTGATCCGATGCGCCACCTGATCCTGGCCGCCGCGCTTGCGCTTGCGCCGCTTCCGGCGGCGGCGCAGGATCGCGCGCAGACGCTGGCCGACATCAAGGCCGAGCTGTCCACGCTTCAGGCCCAGTTCAACGACCTCAAGCGCGAGCTGGTCTCGACCGGCGCCGCGACCTCGGGGGCGGCCGGCGGCTCGGCGCTTCAGCGCATGGATGCGATGGAGGCCGCGCTTTCGCAGGTCACCGCCAAGGCCGAGGCGCTCGAGCTGAAGATCAACCGCGTGGTCAGCGACGGCACGAACCGGGTGGGCGATCTCGAGTTCCGCGTCTGCGAGCTTGAGGACGGCTGTGACATCGGCGCTCTCGGAGAGACCGCGCCCCTGGGCGGGCAGGCCTCGGCTGCGCCCGCGGCCACCCCTGCGCCGGCCCCGTCGGCCAATCCTGCCGGAACCTTCGCCGTCAACGAGAAAGCCGACTTCGACCGGGCCCGGGAGGTGCT
Organism: Cereibacter sediminicola; assembly: GCF_007668225.1. Classification (NCBI taxonomy): domain Bacteria; kingdom Pseudomonadati; phylum Pseudomonadota; class Alphaproteobacteria; order Rhodobacterales; family Paracoccaceae; genus Cereibacter; species Cereibacter sediminicola. The sequence continues at coordinate 42,791 of NZ_VDEK01000012.1, forward strand.
CGGTCAAGGTGACTTTCGCACCGCCTCGGACCTCTTTAAGACCTTTGCCGAGACCTATACGGGCGGCCAACTGACCTACGAGGCGCACTATCTGCGGGGCGAGGCCCTGAGGCAGCTGGGCGAGACCGCGAACGCTGCCCGCGCCTATCTCGAGAGCTTTTCAGGCGACCCGAACGGGCCGCGCGCCCCCGAGGCGCTGCTGAAGCTCGGCCGGGCGCTCGGCGACCTGCGCCAGACGCCCGAGGCCTGCGTGACGCTGGCCGAGGTCGGCACCCGCTTCCCCGGCAACCCCTCGGCGGCCGAGGCGGCCACGGCGATGCAGGGGCTTGGCTGCAACTGATGCCGCTTCTCGAACGGTTCCTGAGGGGCCCGGGGCTGCGCGAGGTGCGCGCCCTGGGCCTCGCCGTTTCCGGGGGGGGCGATTCCATGGCGCTTCTCCATCTTGCGGCCGAGGCGGGCATCGCGGCCCGCGCGGTGACGGTGGATCACGGGCTTCGCCCCGAGGCCGCCGGTGAGGCGCTCGAGGTGGGCCGCGTCTGCGCGCGCCTCGGTGTGCCGCACGACATCCTCCGCTGGGAGGGCTGGGACGGCCGCGGCAACCTGATGGACCAGGCGCGACGCGCGCGGCTGCGGCTGATGGCGGACTGGGCCAGAGGGGCGGGCCTCGATGCGGTGGCGCTGGGTCACACGCGCGACGACGTGGCCGAGACCTTCCTCATGCGGCTGGCGCGCGGGGCGGGGGTGGACGGTCTTGCCGCCATGCGCGCCGAGCGGCGGGCCGAGGGGATGCTCTGGCTGCGGCCCCTGCTGGAGATCGGGCGCGAGGAATTGCGCGAGGATCTGCGCCGCCGGGGCGCGGGCTGGTTCGAGGATCCGTCCAACGAGAATCGCGCCTTCGACCGGGTTCGGGTGCGGCAGGCGATGCAGGGGCTTGCCGGTCTGGGCCTTGGTCCCGACCGTCTGGCCGCAGTGGCGGGGCATCTGGCCGAGGTGCGTGCGGCGCTCGATGCGCAACTGCACGAGGCGGCAGGGCGTCTCGTGCGGGTGGACCGCGGCGACGTGCTGATGGCGCCCGGCGTTCTCGATCTGCCCGACGAGATCCTGCGGAGGCTGCTGCGCGCGGCCGTTCAGTGGGTGGCATCGGCGGAATATGGCCCGCGCGGGCCGGCGCTGGCGCGGCTCATGCGCGACCTGCGGCAGGGGAAGGGGCGGACGCTCCACGGCTGCCGGCTGGTGTGGCGACGCGACGGGCTGCGGATCGGGCGCGAGTGGCAGGCGGTGAGGGATCTCGTGGCCCCGGTGTCCAGGCCGTGGGACGGGCGCTGGAGGCTGCAAGGGCCGCCGCAGGAAGACATTTCCGTTCAGCCGCTTGAGATCCGCGCCCTGGGCATCTCTGGCCTTGACCGCTGCCCCGACTGGCGGGCGGCGGACATGCCGCGGGCCAGCCTGCTCGCCTCGCCGGGGGTGTGGCGGGGGCAGGATCTGCTGGCAGCCCCGCTTGCGGCCCGGCCAAACGGATGGGTGGCCGTGACCGATCCCCTGCAAAATGGCGATTTTCTTTCACTACTATCGCATTGAACGGTCCGCGCTTATGTCTATCTTAAGCCGCAATGACCTGCGGGCGGGCCCGCGGAGAGACTCTGCAAGGAGACATTTGTGGGCAACGCGCGAAATATCGCTTTCTGGGTGGTCCTGTTCCTGCTGATCCTGGCGCTGTTCAACCTGTTCAGCGGCGGCCAGACCACCAGCAGTTCGCGCACCATCTCCTATTCCGATTTCATCGCCCGGGTGGATGGCGGCGAGGTTTCCTCGGTCACGCTCGATGGCGAACGGGTAATGGTGCGCGGCAAGGACGGCACGCAATATGTGACGATCAAGCCTCAGGGCGAGGAAGTCACCGACCGTCTGATCAATCAGGGCGTGGAAGTCCGCGCCGAGGCGCAGGAGCAGTCGGGATTCTTCTCGCTGATCTCGCTCTGGCTGCCGTTCCTGGTGCTGATCGGCATCTGGATCTTCTTCATGAACCGGATGCAGGGCGGCGGGCGCGGCGGCGCCATGGGCTTCGGCAAGAGCCGGGCCAAGCTTCTGACCGAAAAGCAGGGCCGCGTCACCTTCGACGACGTGGCCGGCATCGACGAGGCCAAGGAAGAGCTGGAAGAGATCGTCGAATTCCTGCGCAACCCGCAGAAGTTCAGCCGTCTCGGCGGCAAGATCCCCAAGGGCGCGCTGCTCGTGGGCCCGCCCGGCACCGGCAAGACGCTGCTTGCGCGCGCCATCGCGGGCGAGGCGGGCGTGCCGTTCTTCACCATCTCGGGTTCGGACTTCGTCGAGATGTTCGTGGGTGTGGGTGCCTCCCGCGTCCGTGACATGTTCGAGCAGGCCAAGAAGAACGCGCCCTGCATCGTCTTCATCGACGAGATCGACGCCGTGGGCCGTGCGCGCGGCGTGGGCATCGGCGGCGGCAACGACGAGCGCGAGCAGACGCTGAACCAGCTTCTGGTCGAGATGGACGGGTTCGAGGCCAACGAGGGCGTGATCATCGTTGCGGCGACCAACCGCAAGGACGTGCTCGACCCGGCGCTGCTGCGCCCGGGCCGCTTCGACCGCACGATCCATGTGCCGAATCCCGACATCAAGGGCCGCGAGAAGATCCTGGGCGTCCACGCCCGCAAGGTGCCGCTGGGCCCGAACGTGGACCTGCGCCTGATCGCGCGCGGCACGCCGGGCTTCTCGGGCGCTGACCTGATGAACCTGGTGAACGAGGCGGCGCTGCTGGCCGCCCGTGTCGGCCGCCGCTTCGTCACGATGGACGATTTCGAGAACGCCAAGGACAAGGTGATGATGGGGGCCGAGCGCCGCTCGATGGTGCTGACGGCCGACCAGAAGGAGAAGACCGCCTATCACGAGGCCGGTCACGCGATCGTCGGCCTGAACCTTCCCAAGTGCGATCCGGTCTACAAGGCCACGATCATCCCGCGGGGCGGTGCGCTCGGCATGGTGGTCAGCCTGCCCGAGATGGACCGGCTGAACATGCACAAGGACGAGGGCAAGCAGAAGATCGCCATGACCATGGCGGGCAAGGCGGCCGAGATCCTGAAATACGGCGAGGAGGCCGTGTCCTCGGGTCCGGCGGGCGACATCCAGCAGGCATCGGCTCTCGCCCGCGCGATGGTGATGCGCTGGGGCATGTCGGACGTCGTGGGCAACATCGACTACGCCGAGGCGCATGAGGGCTATCAGGGCAACACCGCCGGCTTCTCGGTCTCTGCCGAGACCAAGAAGATGATCGAGGCCGAGGTGAAGCGTCTGATCGACGAGGGTTACCAGACCGCCTACCGGATTCTCACCGAGAAGTCGGAAGAGTTCGAACGTCTGGCCAAGGGCCTTCTGGAGTATGAGACCCTGACCGGCGACCAGATCCGCCGCGTCATCGCGGGTGAGTCGATCGACTCGGATGATGATGCCGACCGTCCGGTGGGCGGCGGCTCGATCGCCGCGATCCCCAAGACCCGACCCAAGGTCATCAAGGCCGACGGCGGCCTCGAGCCCTCTGTCTGAGGCGAACGGCATAAGCGACTGGAACCCCGAAACCTACGCCAGGTTTCGGGGTTTGCGTCTGAGGCCCGCGCTGGACCTGCTGGCGCGGATCCCGGCCTTGCCTTCGGGCTGCGTGGTGGATCTCGGCTGTGGGGATGGGGCGGTCGGTCCGGCGCTGGCCTCGCGTTTCCCGGACCGGCGGATTGTCGGGGTGGATGCCTCTCCCGCGATGATGGCGGAGGCCGGGCGCACGGGCGCCTATGGCGCGCTGATCCGGGCCGATATCGCCGAGTGGCAGCCGGACGAGACGCCGGCCCTGATCTTCTCGAACGCGGCCCTCCAGTGGCTGGGCGACCACGACCGGCTGATGCCGCGCCTCGCTGGCCTGATCGCACCCGGCGGTTCGCTTGCGGTGCAGATGCCCCGCCAGTATGGCGCGCCCTCGCATCGGTTCCTGCGCGACATCGCGGCGGCCATGTTCCCCGACCGCTTCACGCTGGAGGATGCCCACCCCGTGGCGCCGGCGCTGCACTACTGGGAGATGCTCTGCCCCTTGGGCGAGGTGCAGGCCTGGGAGACGGAGTTCGTGCAGCACCTCGAGCCTACCCCCGGCGCCCATCCCGTCCGGCGCTTCACGGAATCCACCGCCATGCGCCCCTTTATCGCCCGGCTGGCGGCGGACGAGACGCTGGCCTTCGTCGCGGCCTATGAAAGCGCGCTTGCGGCCGCCTATCCGCTGCGGCCCGACGGCAGCGTGCTCTTTCCCTTCCGGCGCTGCTTCTTCGTCCTGACCCGCCCGGCCTGACACCGAGCGGGGGCCATCCCCGGGTTGTTCTTTGCCGGGTTCCGTGCTTCACAGGAGGCCCGTATTTCCCGACCCGTGCGGTCTTTCTTGCGTCTCTTCAGTGGCACAGCCGACATCATGACCTTCCAGCCGGTTCCCGTCTTCGCCGCCAGCGTCACCCTCACGCTTGCCTTGCTGCTCGGGGATCTGATCTTTCTCGACGACCTCGGTCTCTTCTTCAAGGAAGGGCAGGGCGTCGAGCGGCTGACGGTGGTGCTGTTCTTCTCGGCCATCCTGCTGTGGTTCGGCAAGCAGGGACTGGGCCGCGGCCTTGGCGGCTGGCATGTGCCCGTGGTGCTTCTCCTGATGGCGGCGCGCGAGCTGGACTTCGACAAGCGTCTGACTGACCAGGGGCTCCTGAAGCTCAGGACCTACACCAGCCCCGGCGGATGGGAGGACAAGCTGGTGGGGGGCCTCGTTCTCCTGCTGATCCTTGTGGTCCTGTGGCGGTTCCTGCGCCACAACCTGACGGACTGGCTGTCGCGGCTCTTCCGGCTCGAGGCCGGCGCCCTCTGGCTTTTCGTGGGCCTTGCGCTCGTGACCTTGGCCAAATCGATCGACGGGCTCGACCGCAAGCTCGCCCCGTTCGGCATCGACGTGCCGCGCGAGATCGGCCTGCGGGCCGGCCGGATCGAGGAGGTGCTCGAGCTTGCCTTCGCGCTTTGCCTCATCCAGGCCATCGCCCATCTCCGACGAACGGCCTAGCGCCGGCCGCCTCGACCTTCATCCTGACGGGCGCTAGATGAAAGGGAGGGGAGAGGTCCGGCAGGGCATGAGGGAGAGAGCATGACATTCCAGAGCGATATCGAGATCGCCCGCGCGGCGAACAAGCTGCCGATCCAGGAGATCGGGGCGCGCCTCGGCATTCCGTCGGGGGATCTGATCCCCTATGGCCACGACAAGGCCAAGGTCTCGCAGGGCTTCATCCGCGGGATTGCCGACCGGCCCGACGGCAAGCTGATCCTCGTCACCGCGATCAATCCGACACCCGCGGGTGAGGGCAAGACCACGACGACGGTCGGCCTCGGCGACGGGCTGAACCGGATCGGCAAGCGGGCGATCATCTGCATCCGCGAGGCCTCGCTCGGCCCGAACTTCGGCATGAAGGGCGGAGCGGCGGGCGGCGGGCGCGCGCAGGTGGTGCCGATGGAGGACATGAACCTTCATTTCACCGGGGATTTCCACGCGATCACCTCGGCGCACAACCTGCTGTCGGCCATGATCGACAACCACATCTACTGGGGCAACGATCTGGGCCTCGATGCCCGGCGCATCACCTGGCGGCGGGTGATGGACATGAACGACCGGGCGCTGCGCGACATGGTGGTGAACCTCGGCGGGGTCTCGAACGGCTTTCCACGTCAGACGGGGTTCGACATCACGGTGGCCTCGGAGGTCATGGCGATCCTCTGCCTTGCCGAGGATCTCGAGGATCTCGAACGGCGGCTGGGCGACATCGTGGTGGGCTACCGACGCGACCGCAGCCCGGTCTTCTGCCGCGACCTGAAGGCGGACGGGGCGATGGCGGTGCTGCTCAAGGATGCGATGCAACCGAACCTCGTGCAGACGATCGAGAACAATCCGGCCTTCGTCCACGGCGGACCCTTTGCCAACATCGCCCACGGCTGCAACTCCGTCATCGCCACGCGGACGGCGCTGAAGCTCGGTGACTATGTGGTGACCGAGGCAGGGTTCGGGGCCGATCTCGGGGCCGAGAAGTTCTTCGACATCAAGTGCCGCAAGGCGGGGCTGAAGCCCTCGGCCGCGGTGGTGGTCGCAACGGTGCGCGCGCTCAAGATGAACGGCGGGGTCGCGCGCGAGGATCTGGGGCGCGAGGATGTCGAGGCGCTGAAGCGCGGCTGCGCGAACCTCGGCCGCCATATCGCCAATGTGAAGGGCTTCGGCGTGCCGGTCGTGGTGGCGATCAACCACTTCACCACCGACACCGAGGCCGAGATCGAGGCCGTCCGCGCCTATGCGGCGGGGCAGGGGGCCGAGGCGATCCTCTGCCGTCACTGGGCCGAGGGTTCGGCCGGGATCGAGGATCTGGCGCGCAAGGTCGTGCAGTTGGCCGAGACGCCTTCGATGTTCGCGCCGCTCTACCCCGACGAGATGCCGCTTTTCGAGAAGATGGAGACCGTCGCACGGCGCATCTATCACGCACATGACGTGATTGCCGACCATGTGATCCGCGATCAGCTGCGGGCCTGGGAGGAAGCGGGTTACGGGGCGCTGCCGGTATGCATGGCCAAGACGCAATACAGCTTCACCACCGACGCCGCGATCCGCGGTGCCCCCGAGGGCCATTCGGTGCCGATCCGCGAGGTGAGGCTGTCGGCCGGGGCCGGGTTCGTGGTGGCCATCTGCGGCGAGATCCGCACGATGCCGGGCCTGCCGCGCGAGCCCGCCGCCGAAGTGATCCGCCTGAACGGCGAGGGCCGGATCGAGGGGCTCTTCTGACAGCGCGTTTCGCCCCCTTGACCTCGGATGCCCCGTATCTGAAACGGGGACCGGACCCAGAAGCGAGGACCAAGGTGCGAGCCCCGGAAGATTGCCATTCGATGGAAGACCTGCGCGCGATGATCGACGCGCTCGACGCCCAGATCGTCGGGCTCATGGCGCAGCGCGCGGGCTACATCGACCGTGCCGCCGAGATCAAGACCGACATCGGCCTGCCCGCGCGCATCGAGTCGCGCGTCGAGGAGGTGGTGCGCAACGTGCGTGTGCGCGCCATGGCCGAAGGGCTGGATCCGGCGCTGATCGAGACGCTCTGGCGGATCCTGATCGACTGGTCGATCGCGCGCGAGGAAGAGGTTCTGGGGCCCGACGCCCCGCAGGAGGGGACGGAATGACGGCGAAGCGGATCGACGGCAAGGCCTTTGCGGCGGGCGTGCGCGCGCAGGTGGCGGACCATGTGGCGCGGCTGAAGGCCGATCACGGCCTCGTGCCGGGCCTCGCTGTCGTTCTCGTGGGCGAGGATCCGGCGAGCCAGGTCTATGTCGGCGCCAAGGGCAAGCAGACGGTCGAGGTGGGCATGGCCTCGTTCGAGCATCGCCTGTCCGCCGAGACCTCCGAGGCCGAGCTGCTGGCGCTGATCGACCGGCTGAACCGCGATCCGCAGGTGCACGGCATTCTGGTGCAACTGCCGCTGCCGCCGCATCTGAATTCGGACCTCGTGATCAACGCGCTGGACCCGGCCAAGGACGTGGACGGCTTCCACATCTCGAACGTGGGCCGTCTCGGGACGGGGCAGAAGAGCATGGTGCCCTGCACGCCCCTCGGCTGCCTGATGATGCTGCGCGATCACCTAGGCAATCTCTCGGGGCTGAACGCCGTGGTGGTGGGGCGCTCGAACATCGTCGGCAAGCCGATGGCGCAACTGCTGCTGGGCGAAAGCTGCACGGTCACCATCGCCCATTCGCGCACGAAGGATCTGGCCGCTGTATGCCGCGGTGCGGACATCCTCGTGGCGGCCGTGGGCCGGCCCGAGATGATCACCGGCGACTTCGTGAAGCCGGGTGCCACCGTCATCGACGTGGGGATCAACCGGATCGAGCGCGACGGCAAGACGAAGCTCGTGGGCGATGTGGACTATGCCTCGGCGGCCGAGGTGGCCGGGGCCATCACGCCGGTTCCGGGCGGGGTGGGCCCGATGACGATCGCCTGCCTGCTGGCCAACACGCTGACCGCCTGCTGCCGCGCGAACGGCCTGCCCGAGCCGCAGGGCCTGACCGCCTGACATCGCGCCCGCCGGACCGGGCCGGATGCCGCGCCCTTGGGGAGCGGCCCCGCGCCTGCGTCACACGGCGGAGTTGATCGGCCCCCGCCGGCCCTGTAGCGACGAGTCATTCGTTCAGGTCTTGGCGGAGGCTTCCTTGTCCTTCTCGCGCCTTTATTCCGAATGTCTTGCCGCTCCGCTGCCCTGGATCGTCTGGGCGGCCCTTTCTGTCAGTCTCGCCGTCTCGGGCCCGTTCGGCAGCTATCAGACCGTGGCCCTGCCCGAACGTCTGCTGCTGTGGAGCGCGCTGGTCGCCATCACGCTCGGGCTGGGGCTTGTCCTTCGGATCTGGTTCGCCGCGGCGGGCCTGCGCGAGCTGAGGCGCGGGGCCGGGCTGGCGCTTGCCGTGGCGGCGCTCCTCACGCTGCCGATCTGGTGGCTCATGCGCCTCGCCTTCGGCCCCGAGGCGCCAAGCGCGGTCGAGGTGGCGCCCGCACTCTTCTGTGCGGCGCTGGGTCTCTCGGCCATCAGGGTGGGCACGCGGCCGCAGCCCTTCCGGGACGGCACCCCGCGCCTTCTGCAGCGGATGGAGCCGGGCCAGCGCGGCGAGCTGATCTCGATCTCGGTCCGCGATCATTATGTGGATGTGATGACGAGCGCGGGCCTCGTGAGCCTCTTGCTGCGCTTTTCGGACGCAATGGATGAGACCGAGGGCGTGCCGGGGGCGCAGGTCCACCGCTCGCACTGGGTGGCCTGGTCGGCCGTGACCGCGGTCGAGCGCGAGCCAGGCAAGCTGTTCCTGTTGCTGAAGGACGGCAGCCGCATTCCCGTCAGCCGCGCTCACCGCGCAAAGCTGGAAGAGCGCGGCCTGATGTGAGGGGCCCGGCGCGGCATGGGCACCGGGATGGCCTTGGTGCCGGTGAGGATCGCGAGCGCGCCCGGCCGCATCAGCGCCACCAGCGCCGGATCGTGGCACCAGAGCCCGCCGGTATAGGCGCCGTAGGCGGGCAGGATCAGGCGTCGGCCGTCGGTGAGGAAACAGGGCCTCGCCCGGCCCGCGAGCGTGCATTTCGGATGGTAATGGCCCGAGACCTCGGCCTCGCCCGCCGCGATGTGGCGGAAGGTGAGCGGCCCGAGCGTGATCTCGGCCCGGTAGCTGCCGCCGCAGTCGGTGGGGGCCGGGTCGTGGTTGCCGAGGATCCAGATCCACTCGCGCCCGGCCATCAGCCGCATGAGCCAGAGCCGCTGGGCCCCGGCCAGCGCGCCCGCCGCCTCGGCATCGTCGAACGAATCGCCAAGGCAGAGCACCCGGGCCGCGCCCGTGGCCTCGAGATCGCTGGTCAGCCGGGTGAGGGTGGCCTGCGTCTCGTAGGGCGGCAGCAGCGTGCCGCCGCGCCGCGCCATCCGCTCGGCTTTGCCCAGATGCAGGTCCGAGACGCAGAGCAGCCGCTCCTCGGGCCACCAGAGGGCCCCTGAGGGCAGCGCCACCAGCCGCGCATCGGCAAGGAAAAAGGTATGGCCGTTCATGGCCCGCTCCTGTCTCATCCGCGCGCGCCACGCAAGCGCAGGCTTGTGGATCCGGCGAGAGGCTCGGCACGGTGCGTGCCCTTGCCGAGTTTCGCTGTCAGCTCAGTCCCGCGGCGGCCATGAGGGCCGCGGCCTGCTCCTCCATCAGCCGCTGGCGTCCCGCGCCTTCGACGGGGATGCGGCCCATCTCGAGGAAGAGCGGCGCCGCGAGCGGGGTCACGCGGTCCAGCCGCAGGCAATCCACGCGGCCGTGGGTGCGGGCCAGCATCTCCTCGATCCGGCCGAAGTCCACGAGGCCACGCTCGGCCTCTTCGCGCGTGATGCGCAGCAGCAGGTGGCCCGGATCGTGCCGCAGGAGCGTGTCGTACAGGATGTCCGAGGAGAAGGTCGCCTGCCTGCCCGTGCGCCGCCGGCCCATGTGGGTGCGCTCGATCAGGCCCGCGATGATCGCCGAGTTGCGGAAGGTCCGCTTCATCACCGCGTTGCCGGCGAGCCAGCTCTCGAGCCCCTCGCGCAGCCGTTCGGCCTCGAAAAGCGGGGCGGGATCGGTCACGGCCTCCAGCCCCCAGATCAGCGTGGCATAGTCGGTCGCGACGAAGCCGAGGGGTGAGAGGCGCTCTTCCTCCATGCGCTTGGTGAGCAGAAGGCCCAGCGTCTGCTGCGCGTTGCGCCCGGCAAAGCCGTAGAGGCAGAGATGCTCGCGCCCGTCGTGGGGAAAGCTCTCGACCAGCAGCCGGTCGGCCTCGGGCAGGCGCGAGACCTTGCGCTGGAGGGCCAGCCAGTCGGCGGTGTGGCGTGGCAGGCCGGGCCAGCCGGGTTGCCGGAACAGCTCGAGGATCCGGTGGGTGAGAAGGGTGGAGGTGGCGAACTTGGTGCCGTTGAAGGTGGCCACCCGCGGATCGCGGCCGGGGTTTCGCGTGACCTCGACGGTCATCTCGTGCAGCCCCTCGTAGCGCACGACCTGGCCCGCCATCAGGAAGGTATCGCCGGGGGTGAGGGTGGCGGCGAAGCCTTCCTCGATCTCGCCCAGCGGCGCGCCGCCCCGGCCGCGCATCCGCACCTTGAGCACCTCGGTGTCGATGATCGTGCCGATGTTCATGCGGATCACCTGGGCCGTGCGCGGGTCGCGCAGTTGCCAGAGGCCGCCCCGCAGCATGATCCGCTGCCAGCGGTCATAGGCGCGCAGCGCGTAGCCGCCCGTTGCCACGAAATCGAGGCAGGCGTCGAAGTCCGCGCGCGAGAGGCGGGCGTAGGGCCCGGCGCTCTTCACTTCCTGATAGAGCGCGTCGGCCGCGAAGGGCCCGGCCGCCGCGGTGATGAGAATGTGCTGGCAGAGGACGTCGCGCGGACCTGGCCCCCGCGGCTCGCCGTCGAGCGCATGGTCGCGCACGGCTTCCAGCGCGGCGAGGCATTCGACCACCTCGAAGCGGTTGGCCGGCACCAGAAGCGCCTTGGAGGGCGCGTTATAGCGGTGGTTCGCCCGTCCGATGCGCTGGACGAGGCGCTTGACGTTCTTCGGCGCACCCACCTGGATCACGAGATCCACGTCGCCCCAGTCGATGCCCAGATCGAGCGAGCCGGTGCAGACGATGGCCCGCAATTCGCCCGCGACCATCGCCGCCTCGACCCGCTCGCGCTGCTCGCGCGAGAGCGAGCCGTGGTGGATGCCGATGGGCAGGTCGTCCTCGTTGGCAAGCCAGAGCGCGTGGAAGAACAGCTCGGCCTGCGCGCGAGTGTTGTGAAAGACCAGCGTCGTGCGGTGGCGGCGGATCTCGACCAGCACCTCGGGAATCGCGTGCCGCCCCCCGCCCCCTGCCCAGGGGGGCGGCGCCTCGGTCTCGAGCATGGCGATGTCGGGATCGGGGCCGGGATCGGCCATCAGCACGCGGCAGGGGCCGGGATGGGCGGCAAGGAAGCGCGCCAGCGCCGGCGGGTCCTCGACCGTGGCCGACAGGCCCACGCGGCGCAGGCCAGGCGCGAGGCGCTGGAGCCGGGCAAGGCACAGCATGAGCTGGTCGCCGCGCTTGGATTCGGCCAGCGCGTGGATTTCGTCCACGATCACCCGTTGCAGACCCGCGAAGATCCGCGGCGCATCCTCGTAGGACAGCAAGAGCGCGAGGCTCTCGGGCGTGGTCAGCAGGATATGGGGCGGATCGGCCCGCTGCCGGCGGCGGACGTGGCTGCCCGTGTCGCCGGTGCGGTCCTCGACCCGGATCGCAAGGCCCGCCCCCTCGATCGGGGCGCGCAGGTTGCGGCGGATGTCGGCCGCCAGCGCCTTCAGCGGCGAAATGTAGAGCGTGTGCAGGCCCGGCGCGGGCCGCGGGCCCAGTTCGGCCAGCGTCGGCAGGAAACCGGCGAGCGTCTTGCCCCCGCCGGTGGGCGCCACAAGGAGCAGCGCGGGCGCGTCCGCGCCGGCCAGCATCTCTTCCTGATGCGGATGCAGCGTCCAGCCACGGGCGGCGAAAAAGGGCGCAAGGAACGGCGGCAGGAGGCTCATGCGCAAAGGATAGGGCGCAGGGGCGGGGGCGGGAAGGGGCGGAATCCTCTTGCTCTTGGCACGCCCGCGCCCTAACGCTGCCGCCATGAGGCTTCTCTTTCTTGGCGATGTGATGGGGCGTGCGGGGCGCTCGGCGGTGGCGGAACGGCTGCCGGCGCTGCGCACGGAATGGGGGCTCGATTTCGTCGTCGTCAACGGCGAGAACGCCTCCAGCGGGGCGGGCATCACCGCCGACCATGCGAAGAAGCTGCTGGCATCCGGGGCGGACTGCGTCACGCTGGGCGACCATGCCTTCGACCAGAAGGAAATGCTCCAGTTCATCGAGACCGAGCCGCGCATCGTGCGGCCGCTGAACTACGCCCGGACAGCGCCGGGCAAGGGCGCGCGGATCTTCACCGTCGGCGGGCGCAAGGTGCTGGTGCTGCAGGCGCTGGGTCAGGTCTTCATGAAGCGGCCCTTCGACGATCCCTTCTCGGCCGTGGACGGGGTGCTGAAGGGCTCGCCGCTGGGCGGCGCGGTGCAGGCCACGATCCTCGACATCCACTGCGAGGCCACCAGCGAGAAGATGGCGATGGGCCACTGGTGCGACGGACGGGCGAGCCTCGTCGTGGGAACGCACACCCATGTGCCGACAGCGGATGCGCAGATCCTGCGGGGCGGCACCGCCTTCCTCAGCGACGCGGGCATGTGCGGGGACTATGATTCCGTGATCGGCATGGAAAAGTCCGAGCCGCTGCGCCGCTTCATCACCCAGATGCCTAAGGGCCGGTTCGAGCCCGCCTCGGGGCCCGCCACCCTGTCGGGCGTCTATGTCGAGACGGACGACCGCACGGGCCTCGCCCAGCGGGTCGTGCCTGTCCGGCTGGGCGGCCGGTTGCAGGAGTCGCGGCCCTGAGGCTGCCCGTCGTCACGACGGGACATGACAGGCGGTCGCACGCCGGCTTTGCTTGTCCGCGGTCACAGCGTATGCAGGCGAGCAGACTTCAACAGGAGAGATGATGTTCGGTCTCGAACTTTCGGAACCGATGCAGGCATGGACGGCGCTGGCGATCCTCGCCGGGATGCTGGTGCTCTTTGTCCGCGAGACCTACCCGGTTGAGGTGACGGCCATCGCGGGCGGGGCGCTGATGCTGGCGGTGGGCATCCTGCCGCAGGACGATCTGCTGAAGGTTCTCTCGAACCCCGCGCCCTGGACGATCACCGCGCTCTTCATCATCGTGGGGGCCCTTGTCCGAACCGGAACGCTGGATGCGGTGACGCAGCTGGCCACCCGCCACGCGGCCGAGCGGCCGCTGCGGACGCTGGGCCTGCTGTCGCTGGTGATCATCGGCATGTCGGCCTTCATGAACAACACGCCGATCGTCGTGGTGATGATCCCGGTCTTCATGCAGATCGCGCGGCAGATGAAGATCTCGCCCTCCAAGGTAATGATCCCGCTGAGCTATCTCTCGATCTTCGGCGGGACGATCACGCTGATCGGCACCTCGACCAACCTGCTGGTGGATGGCGTCGCGCGCGGCTCGGGGCTCGAGCCCTTCTCGATCTTCGAGATCACGCCGCTCGGGATCGCGATGGCGCTGATCGGCCTCTGCTACCTGTGGTTCTTTGCGCCGCGCCTGCTGCCCGACAGGGACAGCATGGGGATGCTGCTCTCGGACCGGACGCGGATGAAGTTCTTCACCGAGGTGGCCGTGCCGGAGGATTCGGCGCTGATCGGCCGCAAGGTCGAGGAGGTGGACATCTTCAAGCGCGAGAGCCTGCGGGTGATCGACGTGCTGCGCGGCGACGCCTCGCTTCGGCGCAATCTCGGCGAGGCGGTGCTGGAGGCGGGCGACCGGGTCGTGCTGCGCACCCCCATGTCCGAGGTCCTCAGCCTGCAATCGAACAAGGAACTGCGGCTGGTGGACAAGCTGTCCTCGGTCCAGACGCAGGTGGTCGAGGTGCTGATCACGCCGGGCTGCTTCATGGTGGGCCGGTCGCTCGGCGCGATGCGGCTTCGGCGGCGCTACGGCGTCTATGTGCTGGCGGCGCACCGGCGCAACCAGAACATCGGCCGGCAGCTCGACGATCTCGTGGTGCAGGTGGGCGACACCCTGCTTCTGGAAGGGGCGCAGCAGGACATCGAGCGGCTGGCCAGCGAGATGCAGGTGGTGGACATCGCCCAGCCGTCCGACCGTGCCTACCGCCGCAGCCGGGCGCCCGTGGTGATGGCGGTGCTGGCGGCGGTGGTGCTGCTGTCGGCGCTGAACGTGGCGCCGATCGCTGTTCTGGCGATGATCGGCGTGGCGGTGGTGCTGGTGACGCGCTGCATCGATGCCGACGAGGCCTTCGGCTACATTGAGGGGCGGCTTCTTGCGCTGATCTTCGGGATGCTGGCGGTCGGGGCGGGGCTCGAACATTCCGGCGCGGTGGGGATGATCGTGGGCGCGGTCGCGCCGCTGATGCAGGGTCTGCCTCCGTTCCTGCTGGTGTTCGTGGTCTATGCCCTGACCTCGTTCCTGACCGAGGTGGTCAGCAACAACGCCGTGGCCGTGATCCTGACGCCCATCGTGATCGGGCTGGCGGCCTCGCTCGGGGTGGATCCGCGGCCGTTCGTCGTGGCGGTGATGTTCGGCGCCTCGGCCAGCTTCGCCACCCCCATCGGCTACCAGACCAACACGCTGGTCTATGGTCCCGGCGGCTACCGGTTCACCGACTTCCTGCGCATCGGCCTGCCGCTCAACATCCTGATGATGGTGGCGATGAGCCTGCTGATCCCGGTGTTCTTCCCCTTCTGACGCAGGTTGCCAAGGCTTGCGGGGGGGGCGGGCGCTGGGCTATAGGCGCCCGGTATCAAAGGATCGGAGAGGGTCATGGCGGGCCATTCCAAATGGGCGAACATCCAGCATCGCAAGGGCAAGCAGGACAAGCTGCGCTCGAAGATGTTCTCGAAGCTGGCGAAGGAGATCACCGTCGCCGCCAAGATGGGTGATCCCGACCCCGACAAGAACCCGCGCCTGCGGCTGGCGGTGAAGGCGGCCAAGGCCGTCTCGATGCCCAAGGACGTGATCGAGCGCGCGATCAAGAAGTCGCAGGGCGGCGATGCCGAGGATTACTCGGAGATCCGCTACGAGGGCTATGGCCCGAACGGCATCGCGATCATCGTCGAGACGATGACCGACAACGTGAACCGCACCGCCTCGAACGTGCGCAGCTACTTCACCAAGTTTGGCGGCAACCTCGGCACCACCGGCTCGGTCAGCTTCATGTTCGACCGGGTGGGCGAGATCACCTACAAGCCCGCCGCCGGCGATGCCGACACGGTGATGATGGCCGCGATCGAGGCCGGGGCCGATGACGTCGAATCCGACGAGGACGGCCACTGGATCTATTGCGGCGATACGAGCCTCAACGAAGTGTCCGAGGCGCTGGAAAAGGTGCTGGGCGAGAGCGAGGAGGCCAAGCTCGTCTGGAAGCCGCAGAACCGCACGAACGTCGATCTGGAAACCGCGCAGAAGCTGATGAAGCTGATCGATGCGCTGGAAGAGGATGACGACGTGCAGACCGTGACCGCAAACTTCGACATCCCCGAGGATGTCGCGGCGAAGCTCGACGCCTGAGGCGGGCTGCGCGAAAGACGCCGCCCTCCGCAGGTCTTGCGGGGGGCTCGTGTGCCGGTGTGGGGTGCGCAACGGTCCGGCCTTTGCCGAAGCCCGCGCGGCTTCTTGATGATCTGCCCTTGCGATGCCCCGGCAGATCGGGTTGATTGCCGGCCATGAGCGCCTTCCCCGCAGATGCGAGCCGGACCCGCACGCTGGAAGGCGTGCTCTGGATGCTGGCCTCCGGCCTCAGCTTCGTGGCGGTGACGGGCATCGTCCGCTATCTGGGCACGGACATTCCGGCGGCTCAGGGGGCCTTCCTCCGCTTCGCCTTCGGCGTGCTGTTCCTGCTGCCGACGCTGATCCCGCTGCTGCGGGGCGGCTTTCCGCCCGGCGCGCTGAAGGTCTATTCCCTGCGCGGCCTCGTGCACACCTTTGCCGTGATCTTCTGGTTCTACGCCATGGCCCGCATCCCGGTCGCCGAGGTGACGGCCATCGGCTACCTGAACCCGGTTCTGGTGACGCTGGGGGCTGCGCTCTTCTTCGCCGAGCGGCTGGCGCTCCGGCGGGTTCTGGCGGTGGCCGTGGCGCTGGTGGGGGCGCTGATCGTGCTCCGGCCCGGCCTGCGCGAGCTGTCGCTGGGGCACCTGTCGCAGCTCGGTGCGGCCTCGTTCTTCGCCGTCAGCTACCTGCTGGCCCGCAGGCTGTCGGACGTGGCGGGGGCGGGGGCGATCGTGGCGATGCTGTCGCTGACGGTGACGCTGGGCCTGATGCCCTTTGCGCTGCTCGTCTGGGTGCCGGTGAGCGCGACGCAGCTTCTGTGGCTTGCGCTCGTGGCCGTGTTCGCCACGCTCGGCCATTACTGCATGACCCGCGCCTTTGCCGCGGCCCCGCTGACGGTGACGCAACCCGTCACCTTCCTGCAACTTGTCTGGGCCACGTTGCTCGGGGCGCTAGCCTTCGGGGAACGCATCGACCCCTTCGTGCTTCTGGGAGGCGGGATCATCATCTCGGCCATCACCTACATCACCTGGCGCGAGTCGGTGCTGAAGCGGCGGGCGAATGCATCCGTTGCGAAAGATACCTTAGGTTGAAATTGACAGTCTGGAATGCGGCTGACAGACAGGCCGCACAAGGGAAAGGACGGCTTCTTCCATGAAGATCGCGATGATCGGCACGGGCTATGTGGGCCTTGTATCCGGGGTCTGCTTCTCGGACTTCGGACATGAGGTCGTCTGCGTCGACAAGGACCCGGCGAAGATCGCCAAGCTGAAGGACGGCAAGGTGCCGATCTTCGAGCCGGGGCTCGAGACGCTGATGGCGCGCAACGTGGCGGCGGGGCGGCTGTCCTTCACGCTCGATCTGGCCGAGGCGATGCGCGGCGCCGAGGCGGTGTTCATCGCCGTGGGCACGCCGACGCGGCGCGGCGACGGGCATGCCGACCTCACCTATGTCATGGCCGCGGCCGAAGAGATCGCCCACACGCTCGAGCATTACGCGGTGGTCGTGACCAAATCGACCGTGCCGATCGGCACCAACCGCAAGGTGGCCGAGGTGATCCGGGCGGCCAATCCGGCCGCCGATTTCGACGTGGCCTCGAACCCCGAGTTCCTGCGCGAAGGGGCCGCCATCGACGATTTCATGCGTCCCGACCGTGTGGTGGTGGGGCTGGAGTCCGAGCGAGCAAAGCAGGTCATGGCCGACATCTACCGCCCGCTGTTCCTGCGCGACTTCCCCGTGGTCTACACCGGCCTCGAGAGCGCCGAGATGATCAAATACGCCGCGAACGCCTTCCTCGCGACCAAGATCACCTTCATCAACGAGATCGCCGCGCTGTGCGAGCGGGTGGGGGCCGACATCAAGGCCGTCTCGAAGGGGATGGGCCTCGACGGGCGGATCGGCAACAAGTTCCTCCATGCCGGACCGGGCTATGGCGGCTCGTGCTTTCCCAAGGACACCAGGGCGCTCGCCCGGATGGGGCAGGAGCATGCCTCGCCGATCCAGATCGTCGAGACCGTCATCAAGGTCAATGACGAGATCAAGCGCCGGATGATCGAGAAGATCGAGGATCTCTGCGAAGGCTCGTGCCGCGACAAGGTGATCACGGTGCTGGGCGTGACCTTCAAGCCCAACACCGACGACATGCGCGACGCGCCCTCGCTGACCATCGTCCCTGCCCTGATCGGCGCGGGGGCGAAGGTGCGGGTGGTCGATCCCGAAGGGCGGCGCGAGGGCGAGCATCTCCTGCCGGGCGTGCGCTGGATGGACGATGCCTATGCCGCGGCCGAGGGTGCCTCGGCGCTGGTGATCCTGACCGAGTGGAACGAGTTCCGGGCCCTCGATCTGGGGCGGCTGGCCCGCGTCATGGCCGAGCCGAAGATGGCCGACCTGCGCAATGTCTATGCGCCGGCCGAAGTGACCCGCGCCGGCTTCAAGGAATATGTCGCGGTCGGCCGGTCAGAGGGGTGAGTGGATGGGTGATCGGGTTCTGGTGACGGGCGGGGCGGGCTACATCGGCTCGCACGCCTGCAAGGTGCTGAAGCGGGCCGGGTTTGAGCCCGTGACGTTCGACAACCTCTCGACCGGCTGGGAACAGGCGGTCCGGTTCGGCCCGCTCGCGCGCGGCGACCTGATGGACCGCGCCAGCATCGACGCGGCCCTCGAGGAATGGAAGCCCGTCGCGGTGATGCATTTCGCGGCCCTGTCGCTGGTGGGCGAATCGATGCGCGATCCGGCGACCTACTGGCGGGTGAACGTGAACGGCGCGCTGAACCTGCTCGAGGCGACCGTCGCGCAGGGCGTGAAGAACTTCGTCTTCTCCTCCACCTGCGCGACCTACGGCGATCAGGATGGCGTGGTGCTGGATGAAGACACGCCGCAGCGCCCGATCAACGCCTATGGCGCCTCCAAGCGCGCGATCGAGGAGATGCTGGCTAATTTCGGCGCCTCCTTCGGGCTGAACCACACGATCTTCCGCTATTTCAACGTGGCCGGCGCCGATCCCGAGGGCGAGGTGGGCGAGCAGCACGAGCCCGAGACCCATCTCATTCCGCTGATGCTGGATGCGGTGGCGGGAAAGCGGCCGGCGCTGACCGTCTTCGGCACCGATTATCCTACGCGCGACGGAACCTGCATCCGCGATTATGTGCATGTGATGGATCTGGCGCAGGCGCATGTGCTGGGGCTGAACCGGCTGCTTCAGGGCGGCAACAGCCGGGTCTTCTGCCTCGGCACGGGGCGCGGCTTCTCGGTGCGCGAGGTGATCGAGCAGTCGCGCGCCGTCACCAACCGCGAGGTGCCGATCGTGTTCGGCGATCGCCGGGCGGGCGATGCCGCCGCCCTTGTCTGCGGGTCGGAGCGTGCCGTGCGCGAACTCGGATGGGAGCCCGAACGGTCCACCCTGCCGCACATGATCGCCGACGCATGGCGCTGGCATCAGGCCCCGCGCTTTGAGCAGTGAGGATGAGAGAGTGACCGATCCGGTCGAAGACCGCCTGGCCTTGGCCTGCGAAGTGGCGGCGGAAGCCGGCCGCCTCGCGCTTGACTTCTTCGCCCGGCGCGAGAGCCTCGCGGTCGAGGCCAAGGCAAGCCCCCAGGATATCGTGAGCCGTGCCGACCGCGAGGTCGAGACGCTGATCCGGCGCCGGATCTCGGACCGCTTCCCCGAGGACGGTTTTCTGGGCGAAGAGCACGGGGCGCAGGCGGGGACATCCGGCTTCACCTGGGTGATCGACCCGATCGACGGGACCGCACCCTTCCTCGCCGGTCTGCCGCACTGGTGCGTGGTCCTTGCGCTTCAGCAGGACAGCCGGACAGTGGCGGGCGTCGTCGAGCATCCGCTCGCGCGCGAGACCTTCACCGCCCGGCGGGGGGGCGGGGCCTTCCTCAACGGCGAGCGGCTGCATGCGCGCGCCGATCTGCGCATCGGCAACTGCAACGTGGCCCTCGGGGCCAGCCATCGCACGTCGCCCGACCTCGCGGCCGCGCTGGTGCGCGAGCTGATGCGGCGCGGCGGGATGTTCTACCGCAACGGCTCGGGCGCGATCATGCTGGCCTCGGTCGCCGCGGGCCGGCTGGGCGGCTATTATGAGCCGCACATGAACCCCTGGGACTGTCTGGCGGCCATGCTGATGGTCGAAGAAACACAAGGGCTCGCTTCCCCCTTCCCCGAGGACGCAAGCGGTGGCATGGTGCTCGTCGCCGCACCGAACGTGTGGGAAGATCTGACAGCCGTTGTGAAGGCAGCAGAGGGACAGGCAGGATGAAGGTCATGAGGACCGCCGCGCTTCTTGCGGCGGCGCTGGCGCTGGCGGGCTGTGGCGGAGGCGCCACGCCCAGAGACGGGCGCGGCGAAGGCTCGGGTCAGCCCGAGGTGATGCGGATGGTGAGCGACTATGCCAAGCTCTACCAGGTTCCGCCGTCGCTGATGCACCGCGTGGTGCGGGGCGAAAGCGGCTACAATCCGGCGGCGCGCAACGGGCCCTACCTGGGGTTGATGCAGATCCATCCCCAGACCGCGAAGACCATGGGCCACAAGGGCGGGGCCGAGAGCCTGCTCGACGCGCGCACGAACCTGACCTACGGCGGCAAATATCTGCGCGGCGCGTGGCTGGTGGCGCGCGGCAACGAAGAGCGCGCGATCCAGTGGTATCGCAACGGCTATTACTACGAGGCCAAGCGACTTGGGCTGCTCGAAGAAACCGGCCTGCGCTGATCCGGCAGGCCGCGCCCTTCGGCAGCGCGGGTCCATTCGCGCTTCGTGAAATGCCCGGCCCGGGGCCCCACCGCGCCCGCCCGAAGAGACTTGCGCCGCGCGCTCGCCTCGCGGTATGGCTTTGGTCAGTGACAGGGGCGTCCGGGACATGTCCGGGCTGAGAAGCACCCTTCGAACCTGAACCAGGTCATGCTGGCGGAGGAAGTCGCGATGCTGCAGGTCCTGCGCCTGGGGTCATTTCGTCTCCTTCCGTCATGGAAGGAGCAAGATGGATCGCTGCGGAGCCTATCTCGACACCATGCGGAGCACGGCGCCGCTGGTGCAATGCATCACCAACTTCGTTGCCATGAACGTAATGGCCAACGTGCTGCTGGCTGCGGGCGCCTCGCCCGCGATGGTGCATGACGCCGAGGAATCGGGCGAGTTCGCCGCCATCGCGCAGGTGCTGACCATCAACCTCGGCACGCCCAGCCCGCGCTGGGTCGAGGGGATGGAGGCCGCGGCGCGCGGCGCCGTCGCGGCCGGGCGGCCCTGGGTGCTCGATCCGGTGGCGGTGGGGGCCACGGCCTTTCGGCGCGACCTCGGGGCGCGGCTTCTGGCGTTGAAGCCCGCCATCATCCGCGGCAACGCCTCGGAGATCCTCGCCCTCGCCGGCGCCGAAGCGCGGGGCAAGGGCGCCGACAGCGCCGACACGGTGGCGGCCGCCGAGGCCGCCGCGCAGCGTCTGGCCGAAGGGTCGGGCGCCGTGGTGGCGGTGACGGGCCCGGTGGATTTCGTCACCGACGGCCGCCGGGGCATCCGGTGCGGCAACGGACATGCGCTGATGCCGAAGGTCACCGCGCTCGGCTGCTCCCTGACCGGCATCGTCGGGGCCTTTGCGGCGGGCCAGCCCGCCTTCGAGGCCACCGCCGCGGGGCTTGCCTTCTTCGGCCTTGCGGGTGAGGAGGCCGCGCGCCGGGCCTCGGGGCCGGGCAGCTTCCAGGTGGCCTTCCTCGACGCGCTTCATGCGATGACGCCCGATGACCTCGACCGCGGCGCGAAGCTGGAGGCGGCATGAACCTCACGCTCTATTTCGTGACGCCCGACGGTGCCGCGAACTCCGAGGCGCTGGCGGTCGCGGCGGTGCGCGGCGGGGCCACGCTGGTCCAGCTGCGCGACAAGCACAGGAGCGACGCCGAGCTTGTCCCGCTGGCCCGGCGGCTGGTCGCGGCGCTGGAGCCTTTCGGCGTGCCGCTGATCGTGAACGACCGGGTCGAGGTCGTGCTGGCGGCGGGTGCGGCGGGCCTTCATGTGGGGCAGGGCGACCTCGGCATCGAGGAGGCGCGGCGGCGGATCGGGCCGGACCGGCTCCTTGGCCTGTCGGTCGAGGCGCCCGGGCATCTGCAGGCCCTGCCGCTGGGGATCGTGGATTACGTGGGCGTGGGGCCGGTGCGGGCGACGGCCTCCAAGCCCGATCATGCGCCGCCCATCGGGTTTGACGGGCTGGCGCGGCTGGTCGCGGCGGCGCCGGTGCCGGCCGTGGCGATCGGCGGGCTTGGCGCGGGCGATGCGCGGGCGGTGAAGGCGGCGGGCGCGGACGGACTGGCGGTGGTGTCGGCCATCGGCTCGGCCGCGGACCCCGAGGCGGCCGCGCGCGCGCTGGCCGAGGAATGGAGGCGCGCATGATCCCCAACATCCTCTCCATCGCGGGCTCGGACCCGTCGGGCGGCGCGGGCATACAGGCCGACCTCAAGGCGATCGGCGCAAACGGCGGCTACGGGATGGCGGTGCTGACCGCGCTCACGGCGCAGAACACGCGCGGGGTGACGGGGGTCGAGCTGGTCGCGCCCGCCTTCGTCACGGCGCAGATTCGCGCGGTCCTGACCGATGTGCGCACCGATGCGATCAAGATCGGCATGCTGGGAACGGCGGCCGTCACCGAAGCGGTGGCGGCCGAGCTGGCCGGGCAGGGGGCGCCGGTCGTCCTCGATCCGGTGATGGTGGCCAAGGGAGGCGACCGGCTGCTTGCGGCCGAGGCGGTGGCGGCTCTGCGCGAGCGTCTGTTGCCGCTGGCGCGGATCGTCACCCCGAACCTGCCCGAGGCGGCGGACCTGCTGGGCGAGGCCGAGGTTTCGGACCGGGCGGGCATGGAGCGTCAGGCGCGGGCGCTGCTGGCGCTGGGGCCGGGGGCGGTGCTGCTCAAGGGTGGCCATCTGGCGGGCGAGGACTGCCCCGACCTGTTTCTCGACCGGGACAGGATGGAATGGCTGGTGGCGCCCCGCACCGATACGCGGAACACGCACGGAACGGGCTGCACCCTGTCGTCGGCGCTCGCCACGCATCTCGCCCTGTCGGGCGAGGCACTCGCCGCCTGCCGGGCCGCCAAGGCCTACGTCTCGCGCGCCATCGCCGGGGCCGATGCCCTGTCCGTCGGCAGCGGCCACGGGCCGACCGATCACTTCTTCATGCTGAGGAGCCCCGAATGAAACGCGCCGCCCTGCTTGCCCTGCTTCTGCCTGCGCCCGCCGTGGCGCAGCCGCTGACCATCGCGCTCGACTGGTTCGTGAACCCCGATCACGGGCCCATCATCGTCGCCGAGCGGCAGGGCTGGTTCGGCGAGGCGGGCCTCGAGGTCGAGATCGTGGCCCCGGCCGATCCGGCCGATCCGCCGAAGATGGCGGCCTCGGGTCAGGTCGATCTTGCGATCACCTATCAGCCGCAGCTCTACCTGCAACATGCCGAGGGGCTGCCCCTCGTGCGGGTAGGGACGCTGGTCGAAAGCCCGCTCTATTGCGTCATGGCGACGGCCGATGGCCCGGTGCAGGGGCTGGCCGATCTGAAGGGGCGCAAGGTCGGCTTCTCGGTCGCCGGGATCGAGGAGGCGCTGCTGCACACGATGCTGCGCACGAACGGGGTGGAGCCCGCGGAGGTCGGGTTCGTGAACGTCAACTTCGCGCTGACCCCTGCGCTGGCCAGCGGGCAGGTCGATGCGGTGGCGGGGGCCTTCCGCAACTTCGAGCTGCACCAGATCGCCGCCGCGGGACAGGAGGGCCGATGCTTCCTGCCCGAAGAGAATGGCGTGCCCGCCTATGACGAGCTGATCTATGTGGCCAACCCCGACCGGATGGACCGCGACGCCGTGGCCGCCTTCTTGAAGGTGACCGAGCGGGCGGCCGGCTGGATCGCGGACCATCCCGACGAGGCGTGGGAGGTCTTCCGCGGCTGGTCGGCCGAGGTGGATGATGAACTGAACGCCGCCGCATGGGGCGACACGCTGCCCCATTTCGCGGCCCGGCCGATGGCGCTTGACGCCGACCGCTATGCCGGCTTCGGGCGCTACATGGCCGAGGTGGGCCTGATCGCGGAGGCGCCCGCGGTGGCCGACGTGGCGGTCGATCTGTCGGCCCCCTGATGGGGTTCGGGATCGAGGGCTCGGCCCGGATCGGCGGCCGGGTGCTGTTTCGCGACATCGCCCTGCCGCTGGCGCCGGGTTGGACCTGCCTGCTCGGCGCGAGCGGCGCGGGCAAGAGCACGATCCTGCGGCTCGTGGCGGGCCTGCCCACGGGCGCAGAGTTCGAGGGACAGGTGAGGGCCCCGCGGCGGATCGCCTGGATGGCGCAGCGCGATCTCCTGCAGGAGCGGTCGAGCCTTCTTGCGAACGTGCTGCTCGGGCGCAGGCTGTCGGGTGCGTCGGCCGATGCCGCGCGGGCGCGCGAACTTCTGGATCTGGTCGGGCTGGGGGGACAGGAGGCGCGGCGGCCCCCGAGCCTCTCGGGCGGGCAGCGGCAACGGGTGGCCCTGGCCCGCGCGCTGATGGAGGAGGCGCCCCTTGCGCTGCTGGACGAGCCCTTCTCGGCCCTCGATGCGGGCACGCGGCGGCGGATGCAGGATCTGGCGCTGGAGCGGCTTTCCGGTGCGGCGGTGCTGATGGTCACGCATGATCCGATGGAGGCCCTGCGGATGGGCGATCGGGTCTGGCTGCTCGAGGGCGGCATGCTCCGCCCGGTGACGCTGCCGCAGGGGCCGGTGCCGCGGCCGCTGCCTGCGCTGGCGGCCGAGGCCGAGCGGCTGATGGCGCGGCTCGCGGCATGAGGGCCGTGCTGGCGGGGATCGCGCTGCTGGCGCTCTGGCAGGCGGTGGTGAGCCTCACCGCGGTGCCGCCCTTCATCCTGCCGGGGCCGGTGGCGGTGCTGCAGGCGATGGTGGCGAACCGGGGGATGCTTGCGCAGAACGCCGCGACGACGGCGGCCGAGATCGGCCTGGGGCTCGGGCTGGGGGTGCTGACGGGTCTGGCCGCGGGCCTTGCCACGGCGCTTTCGGATCGGCTCGGGCAGATCCTCCGGCCGCTTCTCGTCATCAGCCAGGCGCTTCCGGTCTTTGCGCTGGCGCCGATCCTGACGCTGTGGCTCGGCTACGGGATGGGGTCGAAGGTCGCGGTCGTGGTGCTCATCACCTTCTTCCCGGTTGCTTCGGCGCTGCATGACGGGCTGCGCGCGACCCCCGAGGCGGCGCTCGATCTGGCGCGGCTGGCGCGGGCGCCGCGCTGGCGGGAACTGATGTGGCTGAGGCTGCCGCATGCGCTGCCGCATCTGGCGGCGGCCCTGCGGATCGCGGCCGTCTATGCCCCGATCGGGGCCGTGATCGGCGAATGGGTCGGCTCCTCGGCCGGGCTCGGCCATCTGATGCTGCTGGCGAATGCGCGGATGAAGACGGACCTCATGTTCGCGGCGCTGGCCGTGCTGGCGGCGATGACGCTGTCCCTGCGGGCCGTCACCGATGCCGGGCTGAGACGCGCGGGCCTCTGAGCGGGCCGGTCAGACCGGGCCGGGCGGCGCGGTCCCGCCCATCGCCGGCACCCGGATCTCGATCGCCGCGCCGCGCTGCGCGGGCAGCGTGCGGATCGTTCCGTTCACCTGGCCGATCAGGCTTGCCACCATCCGCACGCCAAAGCCCGGCTGCGCCATCAGGTCGAATCCCTCGCCAAGGCCCGGCCCGTCGTCCTCGACCGTCAGCACCAGTTCGGCTCCCTCGCGGCGGCAGCTCACCCGAACCTCCGGCTCGGGCCCGCCGTGCTTGAGCGCGTTCGTCACCAGCTCGTTCAGGGCGAGCGAGAGGGCAATGGCGCTGTCGGCCGTCACCTCCGCGCTGCCCTGAAGATCGGGCGTCACCTGCGCGCGGCCGCCCTCGCTTTCCTCGATCGCCTCGCACAGCGCGGGGACGAAGGGGCCGAAATCCACCTGTTCGCTCGCCCCCAGCCGGTGAAGCAGGTCGTAGGTCCGGGCGATGGCGCCGATCTGGCCCTGGATGCGGATCATCCGCTCGCGCATGGCGGGCTCTGTCACGCCGCGCCGTTGCAGCGCCACGAGGCTCGAGATCAGCTGGAGGTTGTTCTTCACCCGGTGGTGCACCTCGCGCAGCAGCATCTCGTTGCGCTCGAGGGTGCTGCGGAGCGCGCGGGTGCGCTCGGTCACGATCCCGTCGAGATCGGCGTTCACCCTCTCGAGATCCGCGCGGGCCTGCTGGAGTTCGCGGACCGAACGCCTCAGGTTCTGCGTGACCTGCCGCCGCTCGTCGGCGGAGACCGCCAGGATGAAGGTCGAGAGCGCGACGACGGCGATCAGCAATTGCATCGCAATCACCCGGTCCACTCCTGCCAGATCCGTGAAGGGGCCGAGCCCGTCGAGCATGGCCCGGATCGCGATGCCCGTCACCGCAAGGACGGCGAGCGTCGCGCCCTCGATGCGGAAGCGCAGGGCCGCCCAGACCAGCAACGGAAAAAGCAGATAAAGATGGTCCAGATCGTGCGCGACGCGCAGCGACAGGACCGCGCCGGCGATGAGGCCGCCCGCCAGCACCAACGCCTCGAGCAGCCACAACCGGGGCGGCATGCGCGGGCGCTCGCGCGGGGCGAGCCAGACGAGGAGGGTGGTCCCGACCAGAAGCAGGCCAAGCGCGTCGCCCAGCCAGAAGACCCGCCAGTAATGCAGGTAGCCGATCTCGGGGAAGCGGAGCTTGATGATCAGCGCGCCTCCTGTCGCGGCCAGGGCCGAAGCCGCGAACGGAGCGATCAGGACGTAGCGGACGAAGGCCGCCAGCCCGTCGATCCGCACGGGGCCGTTGGTGAGGCGACGCAGAAGGGCCGCGGCGAGCGTCGCCTCGAAGCCGTTGACCACGCCGAAGGCCAGCGCCCAGGGCAGGCTCAGCGTGTCCCAGCCGGCTATGACTTCGCCCAGCACGCCCGCGGCCAGCAGGAAGGGCCAGTGTCGCGGGATGCTGACGAGAAGCCCCGCCAGCAGGACGGCATTCGCCGGCCAGAGCACCACCGTGCCCGTCGGCGGCATGGCCGTCGCGGTGCCGATCCGGCCCATCAGGACGTAGCCTGCAAGCACCAGGATCAGCACCAGCCAGAGCGGCGCCATCGCATCGCGTCCCCGCAAGGCGGACGATCCGAACCACGACACTGCCACACGTCCCTCCGGTACCTGGGGGTCAGATTTGCCCGAAGCCGCGGCAAATGCCAGCGCAACTTGCGGAACAGGACGACGACGGGGGGTCGAAGGCCCGTGCGGGGCGGCGGTCCGCCCCGGGACCGGCCACCCCGCTCTCGCGCCCCTCGGGGCACGCAGCCGAATACACTGCCCTTGCGGGTGGATCCGGCAGGGTTACCTGCAAGAGATCACTTTCTCACGAGGAAGAAGATCGCACGGCGGGCAGAGTCGCGCAAAGGCGCCGATCGCCGCAGGCAAGGACGGTCTCCGACCGGATGTGGCGCAACCGACCCGGGGCGGAACGTGGCCGCCCTGCGCGCACTGCGGCGCATCGTCAGGGATCTGCCTGCCCGTCCGGGTCGTTGTCTCGAGATG
The DNA here is from genome assembly GCF_007668225.1 of Cereibacter sediminicola. NCBI lineage: Bacteria > Pseudomonadati > Pseudomonadota > Alphaproteobacteria > Rhodobacterales > Paracoccaceae > Cereibacter > Cereibacter sediminicola. The sequence goes on from NZ_VDEK01000012.1 coordinate 70,048, forward strand.
GGGAGGGTGGTGCTGCAGGAGAGGATTGAACTCTCGACCTCTCCCTTACCAAGGGAGTGCTCTACCACTGAGCTACTGCAGCGTCTGGTGCCCCTGCCGGGCGTGGCGGGTGATTAGACGCAATCCGACCGCCGTGCAAGGGCCAACTGGACGCTTTTTTGTCGCTGCGTTACGAAAGGCGCCATGAGCGGAAAGGCGAAGGATCAGGCGCCGCAGGGCGCCACGGGCGGCAAGGCTTCGCCGGGGGCGAAGGGGCCTGCGGCAGAGAGCCGCGAAGACCGGTTGAAGGCGGCGCTGAAGGCCAATATGGCCCGGCGCAAGGCACAGGCAAAGGCGCGCGCGGCCCGCGAGGCGGGACCCGAAGACGCGCCGGAATGAGGGCAGGCGGATGGATTCGATTCTGGTGAAGGGCAACGGGGAACTGCGCGGGCAGATCCCGATTGCGGGGGCAAAGAACGCCTGCCTCGCGCTGATGCCCGCGACGCTGCTCACCGATGAGCCGCTCACGCTGACCAACGCGCCGAGGCTCTCGGACATCCGCACCATGACGCAGCTTCTGCAATCGCTGGGCGCCGAGGTGGCCAGCCTGCAGGGCGGGCAGGTGCTCGCGCTCTCGTCGCACGCGCTGACCGATCATCGCGCGGATTATGACATAGTGCGCAAGATGCGGGCCTCGATCCTCGTGCTCGGGCCGATGCTGGCGCGCGACGGGCATGCGGTCGTGTCGCTGCCCGGCGGCTGCGCCATCGGGGCGCGACCGGTGGACCTGCATCTGAAGGCGCTCGAGGCGATGGGCGCCGACCTCGACCTGCGCGATGGCTACATCCACGCCAGGGCACCGGCCGGCGGCCTGCGGGGTGCGCGGGTGGAGTTTCCCATCGTTTCGGTGGGCGCCACGGAAAATGCGCTGATGGCGGCGACTCTGGCCAAAGGCATTACCGTGCTCGAGAACGCCGCGCGCGAGCCCGAGATCGTCGATCTCGCCCGCTGCCTCCGGCGGATGGGGGCGCAGATCGAGGGCGAGGGCAGCGCGACCATCACCGTGCAGGGTGTGGACCGGCTGGGCGGGGCGACGCATCCCGTGGTGACCGACCGGATCGAGCTGGGCACCTACATGCTCGCGCCCGCGATCTGCGGCGGCGAGGTGGAACTCCTCGGCGGGCGGATCGAACTGGTCGGCGCCTTCTGCGAAAAGCTCGACGCGGCCGGCATCACGGTCGAGGAGACCGAGCGCGGGCTGCGCGTCGCGCGCCGGAACGGCCGGGTGAAAGCGGTCGATGTCACGACCGAGCCCTTCCCGGGCTTTCCGACCGACCTGCAGGCGCAGATGATGGCGCTGCTGTGCACGGCCGAGGGCACCTCGGTGCTCGAGGAGAAGATCTTCGAGAACCGATTCATGCACGCCCCGGAACTGGCCCGGATGGGGGCGCGGATCGAGGTGCATGGCGGGACGGCGCGGGTGACCGGCGTCGAGAAGCTGCGCGGCGCGCCCGTGATGGCCACGGACCTGCGGGCCTCGGTGAGCCTCATCCTCGCCGGGCTCGCGGCCGAGGGCGAGACGGTGGTGAGCCGGGTCTATCACCTCGATCGCGGCTATGAGAGGGTGGAAGAGAAACTGAGCGCCTGCGGCGCGCAGATCAGGAGGATACCCGGCTGATGGCGGATGCGCGGTTCGAGGACGCCGGCGAAGGGCCGCTCTATCTGGGGGCCGAGACCGTCGAGGATCTGGGCGTGATCTCGGCGCTGGTGCAGGATGCGGTCCTTTCCGCGCAGGACATGCGCTGGCTGCCCCGCAAGCGGCGGTTCGCGCTGCTGCTGAACCGCTTCCGCTGGGAGGATCGCGAGACGGCCGAGCGCGAGGGGCGCCCCTACGAGCGGGTGCGGTCGGTGCTGGCCTTCGAGGGTGTGCTGGCCGTGCGGACGCAGGGCATCGACCGGACCGACCGGGATCTGGTGCTGTCGCTGCTTGCGCTGGAGTTCGAACCCGACGCGGATGGCGGGGGGCGGCTGGTGCTGGTGCTGGCCGGAGACGGCGCGGTGGCGCTGGAGGTCGAGGCGCTGGAGGTCGTGCTGAAGGATGTGACGCGGCCCTATGTGGCGCCGTCGGGCAGGGTGCCCGAGCATCGGGACTGACCGCCGCGGCTGGCCGGGGCGGGGGGCTGTCTGCCCCCCGGCCGCCCCTTTGGGGGCGGCTCCCCCCGAGGATATTTTCGCGAGAATGAACGGGTGTGCGGGTCCGGGTGGAGGGGAGGCCGGCCCGGCTCTCGTGCGAAAGTGTCACCCGTCGCTTGCGGTGCGACGCTTGAGGGATGGGGGGATGCGCGGTAAGGGAGGCTCAGCCAAGGAGTTCCGCCCATGCCCCAGTTTCTCGATGCCAGTGATCCCGGATTCGAGGCGGCCTTTTCCGCTCTTCTGGGCATGAAGCGCGAGGACAGCCCCGACGTCGATGCCGTGGTGGCCGCCATCATCGCCGATGTGCGCGAGCGGGGCGATGCGGCCGTGATCGAGCTGACCGCCCGTTTCGACCGGCTGGAACTGGTGCCCGAGCGGCTGGCCTTCTCCGAGGCGGAGATCGAGGCGGAGATCGCGCGTGTGCCGGCCGACGAGCGCGCGGCGCTGGAACTCGCCGCCGAGCGGATCCGGGCCTACCACGAGCGGCAGATGCCCGAGGATGCCCGCTGGGAGGATGCCTCGGGCGCCTCGCTCGGCTGGCGCTGGGGCGCGATCGCCTCGGCGGGGCTCTATGTGCCGGGCGGGCTGGCCTCTTACCCCTCCTCGGTGCTGATGAACGCGATCCCGGCCAAGGTGGCGGGCGTCGAGCGGCTGGCGGTTGTCTGTCCGACGCCGGGGGGCGTGGTCAATCCGCTGGTTCTGCTGGCCGCGCGGATCGCGGGTGTCGATACGATCTACCGGATCGGCGGCGCGCAGGCGGTGGCGGCGCTGGCCTACGGCACCGAGACGATCCGGCCGGTGGACAAGATCACCGGGCCCGGCAATGCCTATGTGGCGGCCGCCAAGCGGCGCGTCTTCGGCAGGGTCGGGATCGACATGATCGCCGGCCCCTCGGAGATCCTCGTGATCGCGGACGGCAAGACGGATCCCGACTGGATCGCGCTCGATCTGCTGAGCCAGGCGGAGCACGACGAAAGCGCGCAATCCATCCTGATCACGCCCGATGCGGCCTTCGGGCAGGCGGTGGCGCGGGCGGTCGAGGCGCGGATCGAGACGCTCGAGCGAAGAGCCATCGCGGGCGCCTCGTGGCGGGATTACGGGGCGGTGATCGTGACGCGCGACCTCGAGGAGGCGGCGGCGCTGTCGGACCGGGTGGCGCCCGAGCATCTCGAACTGTGCGTGGAGGATCCCGAGGCGCTGGCCGCCCGGATCCGCCACGCGGGGGCGATCTTCCTCGGCGCCTGGACGCCCGAGGCGATCGGCGACTATGTGGGCGGGCCGAACCACGTCCTGCCGACCGCGCGCTCGGCGCGCTTCTCGAGCGGGCTGTCGGTGATGGATTTCCTCAAGCGCACCACGCTTGCGCGCATGACGCCTTCGGCGCTGCGCGCCGTCGGGCCGGCCGCCGAGCGGCTGGCGATCTCGGAGAGCCTCGAGGCGCACGGGCTGTCCGTGCGCGCCCGGCTCGACCGGCTGAACGAGGGCTGAGAGATGAACCGCATCTGCCATATCGAGATCGACCAGACCAGCCCGATCCCGCCCACCGCCGAGATCGAGCAGGAGCGGCAGGTCGCGATCTTCGATCTTCTCGAAGAGAACAGTTTCGCGCTGCCTCCGCGCGAGGGGAAGCCGCCGGTCGAGGGGCCCTTCCGCCTGACGCTTGCGATCCGCGAGGGGCGGCTTGTCTTCGACATCCGCTCGCAGGAGGACGAGAAGGTGGGCGAGTTCCACCTGAGCCTCGGCCCCTTCCGGCAGGTGGTGAAGGACTATTTCCAGATCTGCGAGAGCTATTTCGAGGCGGTGAAACGGCTGCCGCCCAGCCAGATCGAGGCCATCGACATGGCGCGCCGGGGCATCCACAATGAAGGCGCACGGGTGCTCAAGGAACGTCTGGAGGGGAAGGCCGAGGTGGACATCGACACGGCACGGCGCCTCTTCACCCTGATCTGCGTCCTGCACTGGGGCTGACCGTGTCGCAGAAGCCGCCGTCTTCGGTGCTGTTCTGCTGCGACCACAATTCGGTCCGCTCGCCGATGGCGGAAGGGCTGATGAAGAAGCTCTACGGCAGGCAGGCCTATGTCCAGTCGGCCGGCGTCAAGAACGACCGCGAGATCGACGGCTTTACCGTCTCCGTCTGTCAGGAGATCGGGGTCGAACTCTCGCGCCACCGCTCGCGCTCGTTCGAGGAGATGATGGACTGGGGCGACGACCTGTCGGGGTTCGACCTCATCGTGGCGCTCTCGCCCGCGAGCCAGCGGATGGCCCTTGAACTCACCCGATATTATCATCTTGATGTGGAATACTGGCCGATCATGGATCCGACGGGACTGGGCGAGGGGCGCGAGCAGAAGCTCGCCGTCTATCGTCAGGTGCGTGACCAGATCCGGGGCCGGATGGTGGCGCGCTTCGGGCCGCCGAACGAGACGAAGGAGGAGGCCGGCGATGGGACGTGAACTGATCGGGCGCTACTATGACGCCTTCAATGCGGGCGATGCCGAAGGGATGCTCGCCTGCGTGACCGACGACATCGAGCATCGGGTGAACGAGGGCGAGGTGCGCCACGGCCGCGAGAAATTCGCCGAATTCTGCTCGCACATGGGGGTGAGCTACCGCGAACAGCTGCGCGACATGGTGATCTTCGTGAACGAGGATGGCACCCGCGGCGCGGCCGAATTCGTGGTGCACGGCGAATATCTGCAGACCGATCCGGGCCTGCCCGAGGCGCATGGCCAGACCTATGTCCTGCCGGCCGGCGCCTTCTTCGACCTGCGCGATGGCCGGATCGCCCGCGTGACCACCTTCTACAACCTGAGCGACTGGATCCGGCAGGTCTCGGCATGAGCCTTGAGGCGCGGGTTCTCACCGGGCCGGCGCTGGAAGATCGGCTTGACGAGGTGGCGGCACTGCGGATGCGGGTCTTCCGCGACTGGCCCTATCTCTACGAGGGGTCGATGGAGTATGAGCGCGCCTATCTCTCGGCCTACCGGACGAGCCCGGGGGCGATCCTCGTGGGGGCGTTCGACGGAGACCGGCTGGTGGGGGCGGCGACCGGCACGCCGATGGAGGATCACGCCGAGGATTTTGCGACCGCCTTTGCCGCGACCGGCGTGCCGCTCGACCAGATCTTCTACTGCGCCGAATCGGTGCTGCTGCCGGACTATCGCGGGCAGGGCATGGGTCACCGCTTCTTCGACCTGCGCGAGGCCCACGCCCGTGCCCTCGGGCGGCGCCATTCGGCCTTCTGCTCGGTGATCCGGCCGGCGGACCATCCGCTGCGCCCCCCATCCGCGCGCAGCAACGAGCCCTTCTGGCGTGGCCGCGGCTATGCGCCCCTGCCCGGCGTGATCGCCGAATACAGCTGGACCGACGTCGGCGAGAGCCAGGAGACCCGCAAGCCGCTCCAGTTCTGGATGCGCACGCTCTGACGCCCCTCATTTCCCGGAGTTGCCATGAAGATCGCCGCCGCCGCCTATCCGCTCGACTGGTTCGACCATTTCGCCGATTACGAGGCGAAGATGACCGCGTGGGTCGCCCGCGCGGCGGGCGAGGGGGCGGATCTGCTCGTCTTCCCGGAATATGGCGCAATGGAACTGGCGAGCCTCGGTGGCCGGTCGGTGGCTGCCGATCTCGAGGCGGCGCTGCATGAGGTGGCGCGGCACGGTCCCGCGGTGGACGGGGTGTTGCGCGGACTGGCCGAGGCGCATCACCTGCATATCCTCGGCCCTTCGGCGCCGGTGTTCGAGGGCGCGCGCCCGGTCAATCGCGCTGTCCTCTACGGGCCCTCGGGCGTCATCGGCCATCAGGACAAGCTGATCATGACGCGATTCGAGCGGGAGACATGGGATGTGGTGCCGGGCGGCGAGGCGCGGGTGTTCGAGACCGCGCTGGGCCGGATCGGCGTCGTGATCTGCTACGACAGCGAGTTTCCCCTGCTCGCCCGCGCGATGGTGGAGAAGGGGGTCGAGATCCTGCTCGCGCCCTCCTGCACCGACAGCCTTGCGGGCTTTACCCGTGTCCGCGTCGGCGCCATGGCGCGCGCGCTCGAGAATCAGTGCGTCGTGGTCCATGCGCCGACGGTGGGGCCCTGCGACTTCTGCCCGGCGGTGGATGAGAACGTCGGGCGTGCCGCGATCTACGGGCCGCCGGACAACGGCTGGCCCGCGACGGGGATCCTCGCCGAGACCGGCCTGAACGAGCCGGGCTGGGCCTTTGCCGAGGTGGATCGCGACGCCATTGCACGGGTCCGCCGCGAGGGGCATGTGCTGAACCATGCCCATTGGCCCGAGCAGGAGGTGCGGCTTGCGAACGGTGTCGCGGTCTTGTGACGGCGGGGGCGGGCCATTGGATGCTGCGTCCAGTTGCGGCGCGGCGTTTTTCCTCTTGAAAAATTGTGCGAATGCGCTCATTTCCCTTTCGAGCCTGCGCTTGACGCGGGCCAAATCCCATTGGAGAGACCATGGCCAAGGAAGATACGCTCGAATTTCCCGGTGTCGTGAAGGAACTCCTGCCGAACGCGACATTCAGGGTCGAGCTGGATAACGGCCATGAACTGATCGCGGTGATGGCAGGCAAGATGCGCAAGAACCGCATCCGTGTCCTTGCCGGCGACAAGGTGCAGGTGGAGATGACCCCTTACGACCTGTCGAAGGGCCGCATCAACTACCGCTTCAAGTAAGTGCGACTGATTCTCGGATCGGCCAGCCCGCGCCGTCGCGAGTTGCTGGCGCAGCTCGGGGTGGTTCCTGACGCCATCCTGCCCCCCGACATCGACGAGGAGCCGCGGCGGGCTGAACTGCCCCGTCCCTATTGCGCGCGCCTTGCGGCGGAAAAGGCGCGCGCGGTCGCGGCCGGACCGGAGGATGTGGTCCTCTGCGCCGACACGACCGTGGCCCTCGGCCGGCGCATCCTCGGCAAGCCTGCGGACGCGGGCGAGGCCGCCCGTTTCCTCGTGGCTCTCGGAGGGCGGCGGCATGACGTCATCACCGCCATCGCCGTCCGGCGCGGGGACCGGCTCTGGCAGCGCGAAGTCGTGAGCCAGGTGAAGATGAAGCGCCTGTCGGATCTCGAGCTGAACGCCTATCTTGCCAGCGGCGAGTGGGAGGGGAAGGCGGGTGGCTATGCCATCCAGGGCCTGGCCTCGGCCTTCATTCCGTGGATTTCGGGCTCGTTCACCGGCATCGTGGGGCTTCCGCTTGCGGAGACCGCGGCGCTTCTGGCCACCGCGGGCGTGCCGCTCTACCGGAGCGCGGCATGAAGGGGCGGCTGATCTGCCTCGACCGTCTGCGCGGCCGCGAAGCGGCGGCCCTTCTCGTGGACGGACGTCTCGAGGATCTGCTGATCGACCCGCCCGACGACCGTCAGGCGCCGGAAGCCATCTTCCGGGCGGTCGTGGATCGGCCGGTCAAGGGGCAGGGGGGGCTTTTCGTCCGTCTGCCCGAGGGCTCGGGCTTCCTGCGCCAGACGTCGGGCCTCGCGCCGGGCCAGCGCCTGCTGGTTCAGGTCTCGGGCGTGGCAGAGCCGGGCAAGGCGGTTCCGGTCACGACGCGCCTTCTGTTCAAGAGCCGCCTCTGCATCCTCACGCCCGGCGCGCCGGGGCTCAACATCTCGCGCCGGATCCGGGATGAGGATCTGCGCGCAGAGCTTTCGGCGCTGGCCGCCGAGGCGATGGCGGGCGCGGACGAGGATCTGGGCCTGATCCTGCGATCGGCCTGCGAGGGGGCGCCCGATACCGAGATCGCGACCGAGATCGCCGAGACGCGGGCGCTGAGCGAGGCCGTGCTTGCCGATGCTGACGGCGACCCGGAATTGCTGGTCGATGCGCCCGGCGCGCACCATCTCGCCTGGCGCGACTGGTCTGACCCGCCGCCGGACGAGATCGACGAGGCCGAGGGCGCCTTTGCCCGTCATGGCGTGGCCGATCTGTGCGACGCGCTCCTGTCGCCGCTGGTGTCGCTCGGAGGGGGTGCGCATATGGCGGTCGAGCCCACCCGCGCGCTGATCGCGGTGGATGTGAACACGGGGTCCGACACATCGCCCGCTGCGGCGCTGAAGGCCAATGTGGCCGCCGCGCGGGAACTGCCGCGCCAGCTGCGCCTGCGCGGTCTTGGCGGGCAGGTGGCGATCGATTTCGCGCCGATGCCCAAGAAGGACCGCGTGGCGCTGGAGCAGGTCCTGCGGGCGGCCTTCCGGGGCGAGGCGGCCGAGACGAGCCTTGCGGGCTGGACCCCGCTCGGCCTCTATGAGCTTGTGCGCAAGCGCGACCGGCTTCCGCTGACCGAGCTTCTGGCATGACCTGTCCGATCTGCGGCCGTGCGGCGGATGCGAGATACCGCCCTTTCTGTTCGCGCCGCTGTGCCGACGTGGATCTCGGCAACTGGCTGAAGGGCAACTACCGCATTCCCGCCGCCGAGGACGAGGAGGCCGCCCCGGATGAGCCCGGCGGGCGTGACCCGGGCGCCTCACGTCACTAGCCGGCGAAAATTTCTTGTCAGACCCTCTGGACACCCTCCGCGCTTCATTCTAAGACCACGCCACTCCACCGGCGATGCCGGACAAGAGGCCCAGATAGCTCAGTTGGTAGAGCAGCGGATTGAAAATCCGCGTGTCGCTGGTTCGATTCCGGCTCTGGGCACCAATTCCTCTCCCTGCGCATGCGGCCCCGTCAGCGGACTCACGCTACCGATCAAGGCACGCGTCTGTCACGTCGTGGCGCGGGCTGCTCCATGCCGGTCGGTCGCTCGCCATTGACCGTGCGGGCGTCAGAGCGGCGCAGGCCGTCCATCCTCCTCGTCACGCCGCCGGTTTGACGTCATCGGGATCAGTCTGGCAGCCGGGCCGGTGACTGCGGCTCCGGCGCAGAATCGAGCCTTTTGCTCAGGGCCTCGGGATCGTCACCGTGAAGGCGCCGCGCAGGTCTCCGGTGCGAAAGCCGGTCGCCTCGTCCGCGGGGTAGAGCTTGGTGATCCGCTCCTGCAGGGCCGGATCGACCTCGGTGCCGTGGCAGACGGCGCATTGGTCCTGCATCGGAATCGCCTTCATGAAGCGGATGCCGGTCTCGTCCTGCCTGACCGCCTCAAGGGCCGCGGCGGGCTCGCCGGCGGCGAGCCGTGCCTCGAAAACGCGCAGCTGCTCCTGCTCCCACTCATCGGGCGCATTGGCCGGGTTGCGGAGGCGAAGCGCGGTCCGGCCGATCTCGGCGCCCATCGCCCCGGAGATCTCGTCGGTCATGGGAAGCGCCGACAGGTTGCAGGTCTGGATGGCGCCTTCGGGTCCGGCCTCCAGCATGGCGTACCCGAGCGCCAGTTGAAGCGACAGTTGCAGGTGCTTGATCGCAGCCCGCGCCTGGTCCTGCCGGGCCGTCAGGTCCGCGCCCTGATCCGGTGCCTCGGCGGTGGCCGGGGTCACGGCCGCGCCCGCAAGCCAGAGCAGGAGCGCGATCCTCGGTGCAAATCCATCCATCTTCTTCTCCCTTTCGATCCTGTGCGGCATCGGCGGACGGCGGCCGGGCGCGGCATCCGCGGACCCTCGCCGCGTCCTGCCGGATGACGCGCCACATCCGCTGATAGGGGATCGCTCCGCCGCCGAGGCGTGACCATGTCACACCGGCGGAGATTTCCGCGGGCTGAGGGGTTCGGGTCGGCCGGGATCGGGAAAATCGGCCGAAGGTTGCGCGAACGAGGCAAGGTGGGCCACCAGCGCGCGCTCATCGACGGGTTTGCTCATGATGGGCTGTCGGCACAGGTCCGGCGGCAGCGAGGCGAGATCGGCCCCGGTCAGGAGAAGCAGGGGAATGCCCCGGCGTGCCAGCACCTCGATCACCGGCTGCACCGTCAGATGGCGAAGGTTCACATCCAGAACGGCCGCATCCAGGGGCGCGCTGCTGGCAAGATCCATGGCCTCGTTCAGGGTGCCGGCCGGACCCGAGACCCGCGCCCCCTCGGCCTCGAGGATCTCGGCCAGTTCTTGGGCGAGGAAATAGTCATCCTCGACGACCAGCACGGCCAGGCCCGCCAGCAAGCCCTTCTGCAACCCCATGTTCATGGTCATCTCCTCCGACGACGAAACCCGGGTGCGGGCCCTGAGGTTCCTGTCGCGCGCCGCCCTCTCCGAAGCTTGACCTGAGCATCCCGCCCGCGCGGCGCAAGCGGGGCGGAAGGCTTTTTCAACCGGGGTGTGGCGACAGGGCGCGGGTCGGCGGGTGAAGGTCACGGCGGCCGCACCCCGCAAGGGCGTGCCGGGCAAGGGGAAGCAGCGTCAGGCGGTCCATGATGCGGAACTTCCCCGCCTTCCGCCGGTTCGGGGGGGCAGTGGCACAAGGAGAACCCAACATGGACGTGATGCGTCACACTTTCATCGAAGGTCTGAAGAACGCGCATGCGATGGAGAAGCAGGCCTTGTCTATCATGCAGCCGCAGCTGAACCGGCTGGAGCACTATCCCGACGTCTCGGCCATGCTGCAGCAGCACATCACCGAGACGGAGGGCCAGGTCGAGCGTCTCAAGCAGATCCTTGGAATGGTCGAGGAAAGCCCCTCGGGGATGAAGGACATGTTCCTCTCGGCCATGGGCAGCATGGCCGCCCTGGGACATGTGCCGGCACAGGACGAGATCCTGAAGAACTCGATGGCGAACCTGGCCTTCGAGAATTACGAGATTGCCGCCTACACCATGCTGGTGACCATGGCGCGCGAGAACGGCGAGACGGCGGCGACGGAGCTGCTGCAGCAGAGCCTCGACGAGGAGAAGCGCATGGCCGCCTGGATCGCCGAGCATCTGCCGCAGGTGACTAGCACCTATCTCTCGCTGAAGGCCGGGGGCATGCGCGCCGACGTGTGACGGCGGCGCCGGAAGGTCCCGACGGCGCCGATCGTGTCCGCCGGATCGTATCATGGGGCCGGCCCTGCCCAGGGGCCGGCCCCGCGCGTCAGATGACCTGCGGCAGATGCAGATAGACGCGGAGGCCGCCACCGTCGCCTGCCAGCGCATGGGCCTCGGCACCGCGATCCATGAGCGCGGCGAGGATCTGCACCGGTTGGCCGGGCAGATAGCCCAGAGCTTCGCCCGAGGTACGTTCCACCCGCACCGAGCGCGGATCGAACCCGCGTCCGGGATCGCGCCGCAGCCGGAGCAGCTCGCCCGGCCGTGGCGGCTGTGCGCCGGGGAAGCGGTCGCGGCTGGCGATGTAGGTCTCGAGCACCGGAATCCCCCCGGAGGCACGCGGCGCCGCCGCAAGCGGAAGGGCCGCCAGCGCCCCTCCGCCGGCCAGAAGCAGATGTCTGCGGTCCACGAGGCGCCTCCTACAGCTGTTCGGCCTGCGCGCCGCTGTTCTCGCGCGCCGGGCCGAGGTTCGGCTCTTCGCCCATGGGCTCCATCGGGCGTGCGGTGAAGGTGCCGTTGCCGTCGATCGAGGCGCCCTCGCTCCAGCGGCCCTGCACCGGCTCGCTTCCGTCGCGCTGGAAGCCGAGGAAGGCGTAGCTGAAGTCCTGGTTCTCTTCGGACTGCGGGAAGCTGTTGGGGATCGGATAGACGTTCTCGTTGCCGCCCAGCTCTTCCAGCGCGGCGAGCCACTGGTTCTGGTGCATCGTGTCGCGCGCGATCAGGAAGGCCAGCATCTCCTTCATGCCGGGGTCGTTCGTCATGTTGTAAAGCCGCGTGGCGAGGATCCGGCCGGTCGATTCGGCGGTCACGTTGGCGCCCATGTCCGCGGCGATGTTGCCGCTGGCGTAGATGTGCGACATGTCGAACGGCACGCCGTCGCTGTCCACGGGCATGGCCGACAGCCCGGCCGAGAGCAGGTTCTTGAGGTTGATCCCGCCCATCACGGCCCCCGCCACCGGATCGGCCGCGGCCTCCTCCTGCAGCGACAGCGGCGCTCCCTCGAGGTTCAGCGCCACGGCCGTGGCCAGCATCTCGATATGGCCCAGCTCCTCGGCGGCGGTGTTCATCAGAAGGTCGCGGTACTTGGGATTGCCCCGCGCCCCGCAGGCTTGAAAGAAATACTGCATGGCCACCCGGATCTCGCCCTCGACGCCGCCGATCGCCTGCTGAAGCGCGCGGGCAAAGACCGGGTTCGGGGTCTCGACCCGGACCGGGAACTGCAGCCTCTTGTCGACATAGAACATGTGTGATCCTCCTGTTGCGAGCCGCCCGAGAACCGGGGTCAGCGGCAGATGTTCCGGGCGTTGGGGCATGTTCGCGGCACGGCGGTAGGCCATGACGGCCCGACCGCGGCGGCCGCCGTAAGGCGCCGGCGCGTGGCGCTGCCGCGCCCGCCGGCCGGCGGGCGCAGACCGGGAACTTTGACGCCCCGGTGCGGTTCAGGCCACTCTCCCCTGTCGCAGACCTCATCCCAGGAAGGACAAGCCATGCACGGCCTGAACCTCGTTACCCTGTGCCTGATCATTGTGGGCGGACTGAACTGGCTGCTCGTCGGCCTCTTCCAGTTCGACCTCGTGGCCGCCATCTTCGGCGGACAAAGCGCGCTCCTTGCGCGGATCGTCTATATTCTCGTCGGCCTCTCGGCCATCTGGCAGCTCGTGGTCTTCTTCAAGGCCGCCAAAAGCGGCGAGGTCGCGGCGGAGCGCGGCGCCGGTCATCCGCGCGGCCCTCGGCCCTGAGAGGGGTCATCCAGTGCTGTCGCATGTCGGCTCCGGCCCCGCCTCCCTGACAAAGCGGTCACGGCCCCTGATCGGGGACGTGATCAGCGTGGACGGGCGCGGCGTCCACTATCACAGCCTGGGGCACGGCCTGCCGGTCGTGCTCCTGCATGGCAACGGCAGCCTTGGCGAGGAGATCCTGCGCGCCTTCCCTGAGGTGCCGGGCCTGCGCTGGATCGCGCCCGACCGTCCCGGCTATGGCTACAGCGCGCCGCTGAGAGACGGGCGGAACGACCCGCAGGGGCTTGCCCGCTGGCTCGGCCGGTTCATCGAGGCGCTCTCGGTCGGCCGCTGCGGGCTGGTGGCCCATTCGCTGGCCGCGGGCGCGGCGCTGTGCCTCGCGCAGCGCAGCCCGCGGCGGCTGACGGGGCTGGTGCTGCTTGCCCCTTTCTGCCGCCCCACGCCCGAACGGTGGATGCCGGCCCTGAGGCTGGCCTCGGCGCCGCGCTTCGGGGCGCTTGTCCGGCCGCTGATCCCCCGCATCATTCCCTTCTTCCGCCACAGCATCCTGCAGACCATGATGGCGCCCGGCGGGGTGCCGCCCTGGATGGAGGATTTCCCGCTCGAACATGCGGTGCAGCCGGAGTCGGTCCTGACGGCCGGGGCCGAACTCTTGCAGTTCAACGACACGATGGAAGCGGCCCAGGACCGGCTTTGCATTCGCGTTCCGACCACGGCCGTCGTGGGGACCGGCGACCGCACGGCCGATCCCGAGTGGCATCTGCCCTGGCTCGAGGCGCGGGTCGAGAGCCTGCGGATCATCCGCTGCCCCGGCGCGGGCCATGCGATCCATCACGCGATGCCGCAGGCGGTGCGCGAGGCCGTGGTCAGCGCCTTTGCCGCGCCGGCGCCGAGATCCTCCCTGCGCCGGGCGTGAGGCGGGGCCTGTGCGCCGCCGCTTCGGTCGGTTCAGTAGGGCCAGACGTTGACGATCATGCCTGCCGATGTCGCGCTGAGCGCAAAGAGCAGGAGCACGAAGAGGCCCTTGTCCTTCGGTTCCATGGGTGCCTCGCAGCTTGGGATGCTGCGGAAACAAGGGGCGCAGCGGCCTGTTCCTGCCTGCCGTTGCGGAAGGCCGCGGGCCGGGCCTGGTCTTCGTCGTCAGGCGCCCTCGCGCAGGTCGGCCGTCGAGGCCCGGGGCACAAGCTCGCTTTCGAGCACCAGCTTGCGGCGGGGACGCTCGGGCGCGTCGAGCCGGGCGAGCAAGAGCGAGAGCGCCTCGCGGCCCATCGCTTCGGCCGGCTGGCGCAGCACCGTCAGGCCCGGATTGACGATGCCCGTCCAGGGATCGTCGTCCACGCCGGCAAGCGCCAGATCGCGCGGGATGGACAGGCCGTGGTCATGGCAGAACCGCACCGCCGCCTCGAGGAAGAGCCCGTTGCTCACGATCAGGGCCTCGGGCCGCTCGTGCCCGAGCCAGTCGGCGAGGGCGGCATAGCCGGCGGCCGCATTGGGCGCCGCGCGGTGGACGGGCCCAGGCAACCCATGGCGCGCCATCGCCCGCGCAAAGCCCGCAGCCCGCGCCTCGCCGGTGAAGCTGTTCGCCCCGAAGAGGCCCGAGATCTGCCGCCGCCCGCTCGCCACCACATGATCGACCAGCGCCCGCATCGCCCCCTCGTTGTCCAGCGTGACGGCGTCGCAGCCGGCGCCTTCCGGGTCGCGATCCACCAGCACCACCGGCATCCTGAGCCGTTTCAGAGCCTCGGGCTGCAACTGGCGGGTGGGGGCAAGGATCAGCCCGCTCACCCGTTCGCCCGCCATCATCTCGAGATGCATCGCCTCGCGCGCGGGGTCCTCGTCGGTGTTGCAGAGAAAGACCCGGAGGCCCGCGCGGTAGGCCGCATCCTCGACGCCAAAGCTCAGGCGCGTGAAGAACGGGTTGCGGATGTCGGCCAGCACCAGACCCACGGTGGTCGGAGCCTGCGAGCGCAGCCGGCGGGCCGAGAGGTTGGGCCGGTATCCCGTCGCGGCCACCGCCGCCTCGACCAGTGCCCGCACTTCGGCGCTGACGGGCCCCTTTCCAAGCGCCCGCGAGACGGTGGAGGGCGCCACGCCCGCCGCACGGGCGACATCCTTGATGCTGACGGTCATGCGCAATCGTTTCCAGTTGGATCGGGGCCGAGAATGACGCGCGGCTGCCTGCAACGCAAGAAGATCCCGATCAGCGGCGAAAATGGCCTCCTCAGAGAAAAATGGAGTGGAAACGTTTCCACAATTCGGTAAGGTGAATCCATGAGCGATCTGGGGAGGAGTCGATGACGTCATTGACGGCGCCGGGACGGGGGCCGCGCGAGCTGATCACGCTGGACGCGCAGGTGGCCACCAAGCACGAGGCCATTGCGCAGGTGGCGGCGGCCCTTGTCGCGGCCGGGTGCGTGCGACCGGGCTTCGAGGCCAGCATGATGCGGCGCGAGGCGGTCTCGAACACCTATCTCGGGAAGGGGATCGCGATCCCGCACGGCACGGTCGAGGATCGGGACCTGATCCTGCAGGACGCCATCGCGGTGCTTCAAGTGCGCGAGGGTGTCGAGTGGAACGCGGGCGAGCGGGCCCGCCTCGTCGTGGCCATCGCCGCGCGGTCGGACGGGCACATCGACATCCTCCGCCGGCTGACGCGGCTCCTGCAGGACGAGGAGCGGCTGGCGGCGCTGGCGGCCACCGACGACCGGCAGGCCCTGTCGGATGCGCTGAACGGGCTGGCGGCGCGGGTCGAAGCCGCGGGCGAGCCGGCAACCGACTTTGCGCAGAAGTTCGACTGGACGATGGATTATCCCACGGGGCTTCATGCCCGCCCGGCGACCGAATGGGCCGAGGCCGCGCGCCGCTTTCCCTGCCGGGTCCGGGTGCGCCACGGCTCGGAGATGGCCGACGCGCGCAACATGATCTCGCTTCTGGGCCTCGGGCTGAAGCAGGGCGACCTGCTGACGGTTTCGGCCGAGGGGCAGGGGGCGGCCGAGGCGCTTGCCGCCATGAAGGCCACCCTGACCGGCCTCAGCGCGCGCGAGAAGGCGGATGCGGCCCGCGCCGAAGAGAAGCGCCGGGCCACGGCGGCCGCCGGCGGCTGGCTGCCGTCCGGTGCGGCGCAGGCCGTCGAGGGCGTGCCCGCCGCGCCCGGCCTTGCCATCGGGCGGATCGTGCGGATGCAGCCCGAGGGGATGGAGATCCCTGACGAGCCGATCGAGCTGGGGCGCGCGGCGGACCTCCTGCATGTCGCGCTTGCCCAGACGGCCGAACAACTCCACGCGCTCGCCGACGACACGGGGCGCAGGCTGGGCGAGTCGGACGCGGCGATCTTCCGCGCGCAGGCGGGCTTGCTGGCCGATCCCGATCTCATCACGCTCGCCTCGCAGTGGCTGGTGGAGGGGCACGGTCTCGCCTGGTCGTGGCACCGCGCCTACGAGGACATGGCGGCGCGGCTCTCGGCGCTGCGCAATCCGGTTCTGGCCGCGCGCGCGGCCGACCTGCGCGACGTGGGCCGGCGCGTGCTGGCCCATATCGACGCGCGCTTTGCCCGGTCGAGCCTGTCGGACCTGCCCGAGGGCACGATCCTCGTGGCCGATGACATCTCGCCCTCGGATGCCGCGGGGCTCGATGCGGACCGGGTCGCGGGTCTCGTGACGGCGCTGGGCGGGCCCACCTCGCACACCGCCATCCTGGCCCGGACCCTTGGGCTGCCGGCCGTCGTCGGCGCGGGCGCCGGCGTGGACAGGCTGGAGAGTGGCACGCGGGCCATCATTGACGGACATGGGGGGCGGCTCTGGCTCGATCCGGGCGAGGAGGATCTCGCCTCGGCGCGCGACTGGATCGCCGCGGAAGAGGCCCGCCGCGCACGGGCGGCCGAGGCGCGGGCGCTGCCGGCCACCACCCGCGACGGGCACCGGATCGACATTGGCGCCAACATCAATCTGGCCGAGCAGGCGGCCTTCGCGCTGGAACAGGGCGCCGAGGGCGTCGGCCTGATGCGCACCGAGTTCCTGTTCCTCGAACGCAGCGAAAGCCCGACCGAGGACGAGCAGATGGAGGCCTACAGCGCGATGGCCCGCGCGCTCGAGGGGCGGCCGCTGGTGATCCGCGCCCTTGATATCGGCGGCGACAAGCAGGTGACCCATCTCGACCTGCCGCGCGAGGAAAACCCCTTCCTCGGCGTGCGCGGCGCGCGGCTGCTGCTGCGCCGCCGCGACCTGCTTCTGCCGCAGCTGCGCGCGATCTACCGCGCGGCGGCGAGCGGATCGCAGATATCGGTCATGTTCCCGATGGTGACGTCGCGCGGCGAGCTGCTGGAATTGCGCGAGACCTGCGAGCGGATCCGGCAGGAGCTGGCGGCGCCCGTTGTGCCCCTGGGCATCATGGTCGAGGTGCCCTCGGCCGCGCTGCTGGCCGCCGAACTGGCGGCCCATGCCGACTTCTTTTCGATCGGCACCAACGACCTGACCCAATATGCGCTCGCCATCGACCGGCAGAACCCGCAGCTCGCGGCCGAGGCGGACAGCCTCCATCCCGCCGTCCTTCGCCTCATCGACCTGACGGTGAAGGGCGCCGAGGTGCATGGCCGCTGGGTCGGCGTCTGCGGCGGCATCGCGGGCGACCCGTTCGGCGCGGCGCTGCTGGCCGGGCTTGGCGTGCAGGAGCTGTCGATGACGCCGCGCGACATTCCCGCCGTCAAGGAGCGGTTGCGCCAGTCCGATCGCCCGGCGCTTCAGGCGCTGGCCCGGCGGGCCTTGGCCTGCCCGGACGCCGAAGCGGTGCGCGCGCTGGCTGCGGAGGCGCCATGAGCCGCGTTCACACCGTCACGCTCAATCCGGCGATCGACCAGACCGTGAGCCTGCCGCATCTGGCCGTGGGCGAGGTGAACCGGGCCTCGGCCGTCCGCCACGATCCGGGCGGCAAGGGGGTGAATGTGGCCTCGGTGCTGGCCGACTGGGGCGTGGACGTGATGGCGCACGGCCTTCTGGGCCGCGCCAATGCGGCCCCCTTCGAGGCGCTCTTCTCCGGCAAGTCCATCGCGGACCGGATGGTGCGGATGCCGGGCGAGACCCGCACCAACGTCAAGATCCTCGAGGAGGGCGGGCGCACGACCGACCTGAACCTGCCGGGTTTTCCGGCCGGCGCATCGGATCTCGGGCCTCTGGCCGACAGCCTGTCCGTCGTGGCCGAGGGTGAGCTTGTGGTCATCTCGGGCAGCCATCCCGCGGGTCTCCCCGCCTCTGTCAGCGCCCGTCTGGCGGCGCTGGCGCGAGAGCGGGGCGCGCGGGTGCTGTGCGATGTCTCGGGCGAGGCGCTGGTCGAGGTGCTGGCCGCGCCGGTGCTGCCCGATGCGATCAAGCCGAACCGGCACGAGCTGGAGGGCTGGGCCGGGCGCAGCCTCGCCGACCGGGCCGAACTGGCCGAGGCCGCGCGCGCACTCGCCGCCCGCGGGATCGCGCTGGTCGTCGTCTCGCTCGGCACCGAAGGGGCGCTCTTCTGCTCGGCCGCGGGCGCTGTCCTCGCGCGGCCGGTGGAACTGTCGCGCGGCAGCACGGTCGGCGCGGGCGATGCGATGGTGGCGGGCCTCGCCTCGGCGCTGGTCGAGGGGCTGGACCTTGAGGCCACCGCCGCGCGGGCCACGGCCTTCGCCGCGGCCAAGCTGCGCAACTCCGGCCCTCACCTGCCGGGAATAGACGAGGTGCGTGCCCTCGAGGCGCGCGTGGAACGGGTGGCGGTGGCGGACTGGATCCGCGTCGCCGGGCCGATGGCCGATGAGGGAGAGAGGACATGACAGGCATCGTCGCCGTCATTTCGACGGGCAGCTTCGGGCCACATGCGGCGCTCGCGCGGGAAGCCCTGCGCAAGGCCGCGCAGCTTGTGGGGCAGGGGATCGCGGTCGAGCTGCGCACCAAGGACACCGTGACCGACCCGCTGCCGCCCGAGGCGGTGAGCGGCGCGGGCCAGGTCCTGCTGGTGGCCGAGCCGGGCGGGGCGGATGCCGACGAGGCCCGCTTTGCCGGCCGCCCGACCGCCCGCGCCACGCTGGCCGAGGTGCTGGAGGACGCGCCGGGCGTGCTGGCCCGTGCCGGGAGCGGCGACGCAGCCCCGGCGGCCGCCCCGGCGGCCACGGGTGCGCTGAAGATCGTGGCGATCACCTCCTGTCCGACGGGCATCGCCCACACCTTCATGGCGGCCGAGGGACTCGTCGAGGGCGCGCGGGCGCAGGGTCACCAGATCCGGGTCGAGACGCAGGGATCGGTCGGCGCGCAGGACGAGCTGATGCCCGCCGAGATCGCGGCGGCCGACCTCGTGATCATCGCGGCGGACAAGCAGGTGGAGCTGTCGCGGTTCGGCGGCAAGCGCGTGTTCTTCTCGCCCACCAAGCCCGCCATCACCGACGGGGCCGGGCTGATCCGCAAGGCGCAGCAGGAGGCGCGGGTTCAGGCGGGCTCCGCCTCGGCCGAAGCCGCCGCGCCCGACGCCAAGAAGGTAGGCGTGTACAAGCACCTGATGACCGGCGTCTCCTTCATGCTGCCGTTCGTCGTCGCCGGGGGGCTGCTGATCGCGATCGCCTTCGCCCTCGGCGGGATCTACGTCTATGAGGACCGGTATGCCGGCACGCTCGGCCATACGCTGTTCCAGATCGGCGCCAACGGAGCCTTCACGCTGATGGTGCCGGCGCTGGCGGGCTACATCGCCTGGTCCATCGCCGACCGCCCCGGTCTTGCCCCCGGCATGACCGGCGGGGTGATCGCGGGGACCATCGGTGCGGGCTTCCTCGGCGGGATCGTCGCGGGCTTCATCGCGGGTTACGGCGTCCTCTGGCTCAACCGCGCGATCCGGCTGCCCAAGACGCTGCAGGGGCTGAAGCCCGTGCTGATCCTGCCCCTGCTGGGGGCGGCGCTGACCGGGCTCATGATGTTCTATGTGGTGGGCGAGCCCACCGCGCGGCTGCTCGCCATCATCACCGAGGCGCTGCAGGGGATGCAGGGATCGTCGGCCGCGGCGCTGGGATTGCTGATCGGCGGCATGATGGCGGTGGACATGGGCGGGCCGGTCAACAAGGCGGCCTATGCCTTCGCCACCACGCTGATCGCGGCCAATGTGCTGGAGCCGATGGCCGCGGTGATGTGCGCGGGCATGGTGCCGCCCATCGCGCTGGCCGTGGCCACACGCATCATCCCCGGCCGCTTCACGCCCGAAGAGCGCGAGGCCGGCAACGCGGCCTTCGTGCTGGGCCTTGCCTTCGTGACCGAGGGCGCGATTCCCTTCGCCGCGCGCGATCCGCTGCGGGTGATCCCGAGCCTCATCGCGGGCTCGGCGGTGGCGGGCGGCATCTGCATGGCCCTGGGCGTTGCGCAGCGCGTGCCGCATGGCGGGATCTTCGTGCTGCCGATCCCGAACGCCGTCTCCAACCTCGTGGGCTTCGGCGTGGCGCTGGTCGCGGGAACGGCGGTTACCGTGCTCGCGCTCGCGCTGGTCAAGCGGCGGGTCGCCGTTCCGGCCACGGTGCCGGCGGTGGTCTGAAGGCCAGGGTTGCACGAAAAGGGGCCGCGCAATCCTTTGCGCGGCCCCTGTGTCTGTGGTCGTCACGCCCGCAGGATCGACGCCCCTTCGGCCGAGGGGGCGGTCGGAAAGCGGCGCGTCAGGTGCGGCTGCCACCGACCGTCAGGCCGCCGATCATCAGGGTCGGCTGGCCCACGCCCACCGGTACCCACTGGCCCTGCTTGCCGCAGTTCCCGATCCCGGCATCGAGCTTCATGTCGTTGCCGATGGCGCGGATCTCGCGCAGCGCGGTCGCGCCGTCGCCGATGAGGGTGGCGCCCTTGACCGGCGCCCCGATCCTGCCGTCCTTCACCAGATAGGCCTCGGTGCAGGAGAAGACGAACTTGCCGTTGGTGATGTCCACCTGCCCGCCGCCGAATCCCACGGCGTAGATCCCGTCCCTGAGATCGGCCACGATATCGGCGGGGTCGGCGTCTCCGCCCAGCATGTAGGTGTTGGTCATCCGCGGCATGGGGACATGGGCATAGCTCTCGCGGCGGCCGTTGCCGGTCGAGGCCGTCCCCATCAGCCGCGCATTCTGGCGGTCCTGCATGTAGCCCACGAGGATCCCGTCCTCGATCAGCACGGTCCGGTTCGAGGCGGTCCCCTCGTCATCGACCGAGATCGAGCCGCGCCGGTCGGGGATCGTGCCGTCATCCAGCACCGTCACGCCCGGCGCCGCGATCCGCTGCCCCATCAGGCCGGCGAAGGCCGAGGTCTTCTTGCGGTTGAAGTCGGCCTCGAGCCCGTGGCCGATGGCCTCGTGCAGCAGGATGCCGGGCCAGCCCGCGCCGAGCACGACATCCATCACGCCCGCCGGCGCGGGCACCGCCTCGAGGTTGACGGTGGCGATCCGCACCGCCTCGCGCGCGGCGGCCTGCCACCAGCCGGGCTCCATCAGCTTCGCGAGGCCATGGCGGCCGCCGCCGCCGAAGCTGCCCGATTCGCGCCGCCCGTTCTCTTCGACGATCACCGAAACGTTCATCCGCACCATCGGCCGCACATCGGCCAGCCGCGCGCCCTCGGGGCGGAGGATCTCGACCTCCTGCAGGCCGGCGCCCACGGTGGCCGACACCTGGATCACCCGCGGATCAAGCCCGCGGGCGAAGGCGTCGATCTCGCGCAGCAGCTCGATCTTCACGGGGAAGGCCGCGTCGGCCATCGGATCGGCATCGGCATAGAGCTTGCGGTTCGTGCCTGCGGGCGGGGCGGCCATGGTGCCGCCGCCGTCGCCCACGGCAAGCCGCGCCGTCTCGCAGGCCCGCCGCAGCGCGCGCTCGGAAATCTCGGTCGAATGGGCGTAGCCCGCCACTTCGCCCCGCACGGCCCGCAGGCCGAATCCCTCGGAGGCGTCGTAGCTTGCGGTCTTCACCCGCCCGTCATCCAGCACCAGCGACTCCGACCGCGACCGTTCGAGGAAGAGTTCGCCGTCATCCGCGCCCCGCGTCGCCTCGCGCAGAAGAGAGAGAGCCGCGGCTTCGTCCAGATGGGTCTGGAACGGGCGGAAAGCCGAATCTGTCATAGGCACTGTCCTTGATTCAGATCAAATGATGACGCTTTGACGCATCGTTTTCCTTGTCGTCCTGAAACTAATATGGTCTCAATCGGTTCAGGAACAACGGGAATCTGCCCGGTTTCCGGGCGGCGGGCAGGCGGCGTGACGGCCGGCGAGAGCCAACGGGATCTGAACATGAGACAATTCACGACCTTGACCGGATGCGCCACGTGGGTGGCGGGGCTTGTTGCGGCCGGGGCTGCCAGCGCGCAGCAGCAGAGCCTCGAGATCATCGGAAAGCCCGTGCAGGGCGGAACCGGCTTCCAGCCCTCGGCGGGTCCGGTCGCGACGCAGATCCACTGGCTCGACGGGTTCATCCTCGTCATCATCGCTGCCATCACCATCTTCGTCACGCTTCTCATCCTCTATGCCGCCTGGCGCTTCCACGAGACGCGCAACGCCGTTCCGGCCCGCTTCACCCACAATTCGCCGCTCGAGATCGCCTGGACGATCGTGCCGATCCTCATCCTCGTGGCGATCGGGGCCTTCTCGCTGCCCGTTCTCTTCAATCAGCAGGAGATCCCCGAGGCGGACGTGACGGTGAAGGTCACGGGCTACCAGTGGTACTGGGGCTATGAATATCCCGATGAGGAGATCTCGTTCGAAAGCTACATGATCGGCTCACCCGCGACCGGCGGCGACAACCGGCTGACGCCCGAGGTCGAGCAGCAGCTGATCGAGGCGGGCTATGGCCGTGACGAGTTCCTGCTGGCCACGGACACCGCCATGGTCGTGCCGGTCAACAAGACCGTGGTCGTCCAGGTCACCGGCGCCGACGTCATCCACTCCTGGACCGTGCCCTCGTTCGGGGTGAAGCAGGATGCCGTGCCCGGCCGTCTGGCCGAACTCTGGTTCCGGGCCGAGCGCGAGGGCGTCTATTTCGGCCAGTGCTCCGAGCTGTGTGGCATCTCCCACGCCTACATGCCGATCACGGTCAAGGTCGTCTCGGAAGAGGCCTATGCCGCCTGGCTCGATCAGGCCCGCGGCGGCACCTACGAGCTTTCGGCGCTGGCCCCGGCGGGCGGTGCCGGAACCGCCGTCGAATGAGGGCTGGAACGGATACCGCCCGCGCCACGTTCGACAGCAGGACTGACGAGTTGCCGCAGGAGAGAGTTGCATGACCGACATCCGCATCACCGAGGTTCCGAAGGAGGCCGGGTTCGGCGACTACTTCGCCCTGCTGAAACCGCGCGTCATGTCGCTTGTGGTCTTCACGGCGCTGGTGGGCCTTCTGGTGGCGCCGGTGACGGTGCATCCGATGATCGCGCTGACGGGCATCCTCTTCATCGCGCTGGGGGCAGGGGCCTCGGGCGCGCTGAACATGTGGTGGGATGCCGACATCGACCGGGTGATGAAGCGGACGCGCAACCGGCCCGTTCCGGCAGGTGTCGTCCAGCCCGGCGAGGCGCTGGGGCTGGGGCTCGCGCTGTCGGGGATCGCGGTGGTGATGCTGGGCCTTGCCACCAACCTCTTCGCTGCGGGGCTGCTGGCCTTCACCATCTTCTTCTACGCGGTCGTCTATTCCATGTGGCTGAAGCGGACGACGCCGCAGAACATCGTGATCGGCGGTGCGGCGGGGGCCTTCCCGCCGATGATCGGCTGGGCGGTGGCCACGGGAGGAGTCTCGCTCGAGTCGCTCTTCATGTTCGCGCTGATCTTCATGTGGACGCCGCCGCATTTCTGGTCGCTCGCGCTCTTCATGAAGTCCGATTATTCCGACGCGGGCGTGCCCATGCTGACCGTGACCCACGGCCGACGGGTCACGCGCGGGCATGTGCTGGCCTATTCGCTGCTTCTGGCCCCCCTGGCCGTGGCGGGGGCCTTCACCGGGATCGGCGGGCCGCTGTACCTCGCGGTGGCGCTCGCGCTCAACGGGTGGCTCCTGCGGGGCGCGGTCCGCATCTGGCGGCGCGACGAGGCCGAGGCCGAGGCGGACCGCTACCGCACCGAGAAGGGCTTCTTCCGCTTCTCGCTCTATTACCTCTTCCTGCATTTCGGCGCGATCCTCGCCGAGGCCGCGCTGAGACCCTACGGACTGGGAGGCTGGTGACATGACCATCCGCGCCGAACACGAGATCCACCGCCGCAGGCTCGGCCGCAACGTGGGGCTGGGGGTCACGCTGGCCGCCTTCATCCTGGTCGTGTTCGGCCTGACGGTCGCCAAGGTCTCGCAGCTGGGCGAGCGCGGCGCCTTCGCCCATGCCCCGCCGGGGGTGGTCGCGCGATGAGTCTTTCGCCGCATCAGAAGACGGCCGGCTGGCTGGTGGGCGTGGTCGTGGTGATGGGCGCGGCCTCGTTCGCGGCCGTGCCCTTCTATGACTGGTTCTGCCGGGTCACGGGATTCGGCGGCACGACCGCGGTCGCTTCCGAGGCGCCCGCCGAGGTGCTCGACCGCACCATCAGGATCCGCTTCGACGCCTCGCGCGAGGCCGGGATGCCGTGGGAGTTCCGCCCCCTCCAGCGCGAGATGGAGGTCCGCATCGGCGAGACGGGGCTGGCCTTCTACGAGGCCTACAACCCGACCGACCGCGCCGTGGCGGGCACGGCCAGCTATAATGTCACGCCGGATGCCGCCGGAGGCTACTTCGCCAAGATCGCCTGTTTCTGCTTCACCGAGCAGGTGCTGGCGCCGGGCGAACGGGTCGAGATGCCGGTGAGCTTCTATGTCGATCCCGCCATCGTGAAGGACC
The DNA here is from genome assembly GCF_007668225.1 of Cereibacter sediminicola. Taxonomy (NCBI): domain Bacteria; kingdom Pseudomonadati; phylum Pseudomonadota; class Alphaproteobacteria; order Rhodobacterales; family Paracoccaceae; genus Cereibacter; species Cereibacter sediminicola. Next base: position 94,628 of record NZ_VDEK01000012.1, read on the forward strand.
GCGACGGGCGCTATGTGCGCCAGATCACCCTGTCCTACACCTTCCACCAGACCGAACTGCCCGAGGAGCAGGCCGCGCTCGCCGCCCGCCCCGCCGGCACCGACGTGAACTGACCCAAGACGCCATCCGGGGGGAACCATGGCCCACGCCAAGAACCACGACTACCACATCCTGCCGCCCTCGATCTGGCCCTTCCTGGCCTCTGTCGGGGCCTTCGTCATGCTGTTCGGAGCTGTGCTCTGGATGCACGGCTCGGGGCCCTGGCTCGGGCTGATCGGGCTTGTGCTGGTGCTGTACACGATGTTCGGCTGGTGGTCGGACGTGGTGGCCGAAAGCCTCGTGGGCGACCATACGCCGGTGGTGCGTCTGGGCCTGCGCTGGGGCTTCATCCTGTTCATCATGTCGGAAGTGATGTTCTTCGCGGCCTGGTTCTGGAGCTTCTTCAAGCACGCGCTCTATCCGATGGGACCCGAGAGCCCGGCCATCGACGGCATCTTCCCGCCCGAGGGGATCATCACCTTCGATCCCTGGCACCTGCCGCTGATCAACACGCTGATCCTGCTCTGCTCGGGCTGCGCGGCGACCTGGGCGCACCACGCGCTCGTGCACGAGAACAACCGGCGCGACGTGGTCTGGGGCCTGACGCTCGCCATCGCGCTCGGCATCCTCTTCACCTTCTTCCAGGCCTACGAATACAGCCACGCGGCCTTCGGCTTCGCCGGCAACATCTACGGCGCGAACTTCTTCATGGCGACGGGTTTCCACGGCTTCCACGTCATCGTGGGCACGATCTTCCTGCTCGTCTGCCTGATCCGCGTCCAGCGCGGCCATTTCACCCCCGAGAAGCACATCGGCTTCGAGGCGGCGATCTGGTACTGGCACTTCGTCGATGTGGTCTGGCTGTTCCTCTTTGCCTCGATCTACGTCTGGGGCCAGTAGGGACACCGCGGCCGGCCATGTCCGTCATCCGGGCTTGCCCCCGGCAGTGCAGTTGAACCACAAGGCGCGGGCCGCAAGGCGCGCGCCTTTTTGCATCGAGGACCTGCCCCATGATCCGCCGGATGATCCTGCCCCTCCTGTTCGGCCTGATCGGCGCCGCGATCCTCGTCGCGCTGGGGATGTGGCAGGTGCAACGCCTGCACTGGAAGGAGGGCGTGCTGGCCGAGATCGAGGCGCGCGTCGCGGCCCCGCCCGTCACGCTGCCCGAGGCGCCCGAAGCGGCGCGTGACCGCTACCTGCCCGTCACCGTGTCGGGCCGGTTCACGGGCGAGCATCTGGATGTTCTGGTCAGCCGCAAGGACCGCGGCGCGGGCTACCGAGTGATCTCGGCCTTCGAGACCGACGAGGGCCGGCGGATCCTGATCGACCGCGGGTTCCTGCCGCAGCCGGATCGGGGCCTGCCGCGCACTGCAGTCGGGGCGGGCCTGACCGGCAACCTCGTCTGGCCCGACGAGGTGGACGGCTTCACGCCCTCGCCCGATCCCGTCTCGGGCATCTGGTTCGCCCGCGACCTGCCGGCCCTCGCCGAGGCGCTGGGAACCGAGCCGGTCCTTGTCGTGGCAGGCACGCCCACCGGCGACGAGATCGAGCCGTGGCCCGTCGGCACCGAAGGTATTCCGAACGACCATCTCGGCTATGCGGTGACGTGGTTTTCTCTTGCCGTCCTCTGGCTGGGGATGACAGTTCTTCTGCTCTGGCGTATCAGGCGTCGGACGGAATGAAGGCGGTAACGATGCAATATATCTCGACTCGCGGTGCGGCTCCGGTTCTCGGCTTCGGCGAGGCCATGCTGACGGGCCTCGCTCGCGATGGCGGCCTCTATGTGCCCGAGACGGTGCCGACGCTGGACGCCTCCGGGATCGCGGCGCTGGCGGGCCTGCCTTACGAGGAGGTGGCCTTCCGCATCATGCGCCCCTTCGTCGGCGACACCTTCGGAGATGATGAGTTCCGCGGCCTGATCGACGCGGCCTATGCGGGGTTCGGCCATGCCGCGCGCGCGCCCCTGGTGCAACTGGGGCCGAACCACTTCCTGCTCGAGCTGTTCCACGGCCCGACGCTCGCCTTCAAGGACTTCGCCATGCAGCTGATCGGCCAGCTGTTCCAGGCGGCGCTGGCCAGGACCGGGCAACGCATCACCATCGTGGGCGCCACCTCGGGCGACACCGGCTCGGCCGCGATCGAGGCCTTCCGGGGGCTGTCCAACGTCGATGTCTTCATCCTCTTCCCGCATGGCCGGGTGTCCGAGGTGCAGCGCCGCCAGATGACGACGCCCGCCGAGGCGAACGTGCACGCGCTGGCGGTCGATGGCGATTTCGACGATTGCCAGGCCCGGCTGAAGGACATGTTCAACGACTTTGCCTTCCGCGACGCGGTGGGGCTTGCGGGCGTGAACTCGATCAACTGGGCGCGGGTGCTGGCCCAGGTGGTCTATTACTTCACCGCCGCCACCAGCCTCGGCGCGCCGCACCGCGAGGTGAGCTTTACCGTCCCCACCGGCAACTTCGGCGACATCTTTGCGGGCTACATCGCCCGGCGCATGGGCCTGCCGATCAAGCGCCTTGTGGTGGCCACCAACCAGAACGACATCCTGCACCGCGCGCTGTCCTCGGGCGATTACGCCACGCATGGCGTGACGCCCTCGATCAGCCCCTCGATGGACATTCAGGTGTCCTCGAACTTCGAGCGCGCGCTGTTCGACGCCTATGGCCGCGACGGGGCGGCGGTGGCCGCGCTGATGGACGAGCTGAAGCAGGGTGGCTTCCGCATCTCGCCGAATGCGCTGGGTGTGCTGCGCGAGACCTTCGCCTCGGGCCGCTGCTCGGAGGAGGAGACGCTGGCCACCATCCGCGCCACGCACGCAGCGACAGGCGAGGTGCTCTGCCCGCACTCCGCCGTAGGCGTGAAGGTGGCGCAGGAGCACCTCGGCCCCGAGCCGATGGTGACGCTGGCCACCGCCCATCCCGCCAAGTTCCCCGACGCGGTGGAGGCCGCCACCGGCGTCCGCCCGCCGCTGCCCGCCCGCATGGCCGATCTCTTCGAGCGGCCCGAGCGGGTGACGCGCGTGCCCAACGACCTTGCCGCCCTCGAAACCCTTATCCTCGAAAGGACCGGGCGTTGACCGTCCTCCTCGACACCCTTCCCAACGGCTTCCGCATCGTCACCGAGCATATGCCGGGGCTGCATTCGGCCTCGATCGGGATCTGGATCACCGCGGGCGGCCGGCACGAGCGGCCCGAACAGAACGGGATCGCCCATTTCCTTGAGCATATGGCGTTCAAGGGCACGAAGACCCGCACGGCGCTGCAGATCGCCGAAGAGATCGAGGATGTCGGCGGCTACATCAACGCCTACACCTCGCGCGAAATGACGGCCTATTACGCCCGCGTGCTGGAGGCCGACACCCGCCTTGCGCTCGACGTGATCGCCGACATCGTGCTGAACCCGGTCTTCGACCCGAAGGAGATCGAGATCGAGCGCCACGTCATCCTGCAGGAGATCGGGCAGGCGCTCGACACGCCCGACGACATCATCTTCGACTGGCTGCAGGAGGTCTCCTACCCGGACCAGTCCTTCGGCCGCACGATCCTCGGCCCCGAAGAGCGCGTGTCGTCCTTCACGCGGGACGATCTGACCCGCTTCGTGGGCGAGCAATACGGGCCCGACCACATGATCCTCGCCGCGGCGGGGGGCGTCGATCACCAGAAGATCCTGGCGCAGGCGCAGGCGCTCTTCGGGCATCTGAAGCCCGTCGGGCGCAGGCCGATGCAGCGGGCGGACTTCCTGGGCGGCGAACGGCGCGAGCTGAAATCGCTCGAGCAGGTCCATTTCGCCATGGCCTTCGAGGCGCCGAACTACCGCGCCCCCGATGTCTACGCGGCACAGGTCTATGCGATGGCGCTTGGGGGCGGCATGTCCTCGCGCCTGTTCCAGAAGGTGCGCGAGGAACGCGGCCTCTGCTACTCGATCTTCGCCCAGTCGGGCGCCTACGAGGATACCGGGCAGATCACGATCTACGCCGGCACCTCGGGCGAGGAGGTGGCCGATCTGGCGGGCCTCACCATCGACGAGCTGCGTCGCGCGACCGAGGACATGTCCGAAGCCGAGGTCGCCCGCGCGCGGGCGCAGCTGAAGGCCGGCCTGCTGATGGGCCTCGAGAGCCCGTCGAGCCGGGCCGAGCGTCTGGCGCGTCTGCTGGCGATCTGGGGGCGGGTGCCGGGGGTGGACGAGGCGGTCGAGAAGATCGATTCCGTGACCGTGGGGGCCGTGCGGGACTGTGCCGAGCGGATGGCCCAGGCGCGGTCGGCGCTTGCCCTCTATGGGCCGGCCGAGCAGGCGCCCGCGCTCCAGCAGATCCGAGAGCGGCTGGCGGCCTGATGCTCGGACTGCGCCGGAAGGTCCGGATCGAGACCGAGCGCATGACGCTGCGGCTGCCGCAGCATTTCGACTGGCGCGACTGGTCGGCGCTGCGCGCCGAGAGCGCGGCCTTCCTCACGCCCTGGGAGCCGGTCTGGTCGTCGGATCATCTGACGCGCAAGGCCTTTACCAACCGTGTCTATTGGGCCGCCCGCGCCGAGAGCCAGGGCACGGCCCTGCCGCTCGTGCTGATCCGCCGCGAGGATCAGGCGCTTCTGGGTGCGATCACGCTCGACAACATCCGCCGGGGGCCCGCACAGGCGGGGACGCTCGGCTATTGGGTCGGCCGCCCCCACGCGCGGCAGGGCTACATGCGCGAGGCGATCCTCGGGATCGTCCACCATGCCTTCAACGCGCTGGATGTCAGCCGGATCGAGGCGGCCTGCCTGCCCGAGAACGCGGCCTCACGCGGCGTGCTGGAGAAGTGCGGGTTCAAGTATGAAGGCGTGGCGCAGAGCTACCTGCAGATCGCCGGCCGCTGGCGGAACCATGTGCTTTACGCCAACCTGCGCGGTGATCGGCGGGGCCGGACGGACGCGGGCTGAGGGCGGCGACGGTCGCACGGGGGGCTTTGCGCCCCCCGGACCCCCCGCAGGATATTTGTGCGAGAATGAATGGGGGAGGGGGCGGGCGTGGTCTGACGCAGCTGTGAATGGCGGCGCGGGCGACCGCTGCTAGGCTTCGGCGCTGGAGGTGCCGCCGATGATCCGACCTGCCCTCGCGAGCCTTGTCCTCGCGTTTCCTGTCGCGGCCGAAGCTCAGGAGCGCACGCCGAGCCATTGCATCGCGCTGGCCGAAGGGCCCGAACGGGTGATGAGCGCGGCCTTCGGGGATCCGCTGGCCGAGGACCGGGTGCGCATCCGCTATGTCCATCATGCGACCTTCCTGATCGAGACACCGGGCGGGCTGGTGGCGGCGACCGACTACACGGGGATGCTGGGGCAGCGCGACGTGGTGCCGGACGTGGCCACCATGAACAACGCCCATTCGACCCACTGGACCGATTTCCCCGATCCGCGCATCGCGCATGTCCTGCCGGGGTGGCAGGAGGGGGGGCGGGCCGAGCATCACCTCGACCTGGGCGAGATGCTGGTGCGCAACGTGCCCACCGATGTGCGCTCGCGCTGGGGCGAGGGGGTGCGCAAGGACGGCAACTCGATCTTCGTCTTCGAGGTGGCGGGTCTCTGCATCGGCCATCTGGGGCACCTGCACCACGAGCCGGACGCGGGGCAATATGCGGCGCTCGGCCGGCTCGATGTGCTGATGGTGCCGGTGGATGGCGGCTATACGGTCAATCTCGAGACGATGCAGAATGTCGTGAGCCGGCTGCGCTCCTCGGTGGTGCTGCCGATGCACTGGTTCTCGGGGCGCTCGCTGGAGATGTTCCTGTCGAACATGCAGGCGGAGTTCGAGTTGGTGCGCATCGAGGGGCCCGAGCTGGAGCTGTCGCTGGACTCCTTGCCGCGGCGGCCGACGATCATGGTGCTCGATCCCGCCTGGGTGGACTGAGGGGCGGGCGGGGGATAGAGAGGCGCCGGAGGTGCCCATGCTGAACCCCGCCGATGACGCCTTTCTGGCCGGCCTTGCCCGACGACTTCCGCCGGGGACGCTGGCGCAGCCCCGGCCCCATCATCTGACCGAGCCGCGCGGCCGCCACCTGGGGCGGGCCGGAGCGGTGGCCCTGCCGCGTTCGACGGAGGAGGTGGCCGCTCTTGTCGCGGCCTGCGCCGAGGCGCGCGTGGGCATCGTGCCGATCGGGGGCGGAACGGGCCTCGTGGGAGGGCAGGTGATGGGCGAGGGGCCATTGCCGCTCCTCGTCTCGCTGGAGCGGATGAGCCGCGTGCGCGGGCTGTTTCCCTCGGAGAACGTGATCCTTGTCGAGGCGGGCGCGATCCTCGCCGACGTGCAGGCGGCGGCCGAGGCGGCGGGGCGGTTGTTCCCGCTGTGGCTCGCCTCGGAAGGCTCCTGCCGGATCGGCGGTAACCTCGCCTGCAACGCGGGAGGAACGGCGGTGCTGCGCTACGGCAACGCCCGCGATCTCTGCCTCGGGCTTGAGGCGGTGCTGCCCGACGGCTCGGTCCTTCACGGGCTGAAGCGGCTTCGGAAGGACAACACGGGCTACGATCTGAGGAACCTGCTGATCGGGGCGGAAGGCACGCTGGGGATCATCACGGCGGCCAGCCTCAAGCTTGTTCGACCGCCCGCAGCCGAGGGGGCGGCGCTGCTGGCGGTGCGCGATCCCGCCGCCGCGCTCGATCTGCTGGGACGGGCGCAACGGAGGCTTGGCCCGCTGGTGACGGGCTTCGAACTCATGCACCGGCAGGGGCTGGACTTTCTGGCCGAGACCATGCCGGGGCTGCGCCAGCCCTTTGCCGAGCCTCCGGTCTGGACGGTTCTGGTGGATCTGGGGCTTGCCGAGGGGATGGACCCGGCGGCTGAACTCGAGGCGCTCTTTGCCGAAGGGCTGGAGGCGGGGCTGGTTTCGGACGGGCTCGTGGCCCGGTCGCTGGCGCAGCGCACGGACTTCTGGGCGATTCGCGAGAACATTCCCGAGGGCAACCGCCGCATCGGCTCGATCGCGAGCCACGACATCTCGATGCCGCTGGGCGAGATTGCGCGCTTTGTCGAGGAGGCGGGCGCGGCGCTTGCCCGGATCGGGGCGCTGCGGGTGAACTGCTTCGGCCATCTGGGCGATGGCAACCTGCATTACAACGTCTTCCCGGCCCCCGGCCGGCGGCGCGAGGACTACGAGCCGCTGCGCGCCGCGATCACCCGCTGCGTGCATGATCTTGTCCATGCGGCGGGCGGCTCGATCAGCGCCGAGCACGGGATCGGACGGTTGAAGGTGGCCGAGCTTGAACGCTACGGGGATCCGGCCCGGCTGGCGGCGATGCGGGCCATCAAGGCGGCGCTGGATCCGCACGGGATCATGAACCCGGGCGCCGTCCTGCGCATGGCCTGAGGCGCGGGGCGTCACCGAAATGCCCCGCCGGAGCGACCGGCGGGGCAAGGCTGGGGTTGAGGTCACGTCCTGCAAGCAGCGACCGGTCGCCCGGCTCTTCCGCTTTTAGGCCCAAATCCCTAACGTCGGGTTAAGAACGATCCTCAGAGCCCCTCGAAGGCGCAGAGGGCGTGGACTTCCATGCCCATCGCCTCGAGCTTCCTGCGGCCGCCGAGGTCCGGCAGGTCCACCACGAAGGCGCAGCCCACCACTTCGCCGCCGAGTTGCTCGATCAGCCGGATGCCGGCCTCGGCCGTGCCTCCGGTGGCGAGCAGATCGTCCACCAGCAGGATCCGCTCACCCGCCTGGATCGCGTCGTCATGCACCTCGACCACCGCCTCGCCGTATTCCAGCTGGTAGCTTACCGAAATGGTCCGGCCCGGCAGCTTGCCCTTCTTGCGGATCGGCACGAACCCGGTCGAGAGCTGGTGGGCCACCGCGCCGCCGAGGATGAAGCCGCGCGCCTCGAGGCCCGCCACCTTGTCGAACCGCATCCCGGCATAGGGCGCCAGAAGCTGGTCGATGGCGATGCGGAAGCCGCGCGGGTCCGCGAAGAGCGTGGTCACGTCGCGGAAGAGGATCCCCTCGTGCGGGAAATCCACGATCGTGCGGATGTAGTCCCGGACCGACTTGTTCGTCATCGCCTCAGCCTTTCAGCACGCGGCCCGCGACCGCGTCGAGTTTCGCCAGAAGCTCCGGGTCGCGCTTGGCCGGAGCGGTCATGATCGCATGTTCGAGCGCCCGGTCGCAGCCGTGCGGGCAGGCGTCGCGCGCGGCGCCCAGACGGGCGGGCAGGCCCGCCACCAGCCCGCGGGCGTGGTCGGCGTTGGCCCCCAGCGTGGCGATGATCGCGGTGATGTCCACCTCGCCGTGGTGGGGGTGCCAGCTGTCATAGTCGGTGACCATCGCGACCGAGGCGTAGCAGATCTCGGCCTCGCGGGCGAGCTTGGCCTCGGGCATGTTGGTCATGCCGATGACATGGCAGCCCCAGCTCTTGTAGAGGAGCGACTCGGCCAGCGTCGAGAATTGCGGCCCCTCCATGCAGAGGTAGGTTCCGCCCTCGTGGACGGTGACGCCGGTCGCGCGCGCCGCTTCGGCGCAGAGCGCCGACAGGCGCGGGCAGGTCGGATTGGCAAGCGAGACATGCGCCACGCAGCCCGAGCCGAAGAAGGATTTCGGTCGGGCGAAGCTGCGGTCGATGAACTGGTCCACGATCACGAAGTCGCCCGGCGCCATCTCTTCCCGGAACGAGCCGCAGGCCGAGACCGAGACGAGGTCCGTGACACCCAGCCGCTTCATCGCGTCGATGTTGGCGCGGTAGGGCACGGTGGAGGGGCTGTGGACATGGCCGCGCCCGTGCCGTGGCAGGAAGGCCATCGGCACGCCTTCGAGCGTGCCCACCAGGATCTCGTCCGACGGATCGCCCCACGGCGTCTCGACCTTCGTCCAGACCGCATCCTGCAGCCCGTCGATCTCATAGACCCCCGAACCGCCGATCACCCCGATCATGGTCTTCATTGCTGTCCCCGGTTGATTGACCGGCAGGACACTAGGCCCGCCGCCGCCCGGTTGAAAGCGTCAACGGGCCGTTTCCGGGTGCGATAAATCGCCGTTGTCACTCACGAAGCGCGAAATACAGGCGTCTCAGCCGCCCGGCGGGCGCGACAGCTCGATCACCTCGCGGATCACCGCATAGTCGCGGTAGCCGAGCCGCGCCATCGGGCGGAAGGTCGTCACGTCGAACCGCCCGTCGCGCAGGCAGTCGTCGCGCAGATGGACGCCCGTGACCTCGCCCAGCACCAGATGATTGTCCCGCCCCAGCAGGTCGACCACCTGCGTCACGCGACATTCGAGCGATGCCGGCCCATCCCCGACGCGCGGGCAGTCGATGGTCCGGCATTCGGCCTTGTCCACGCCCGCCTCGAGAAACTCGTCGGTGCCCCTGGGAAAGGCCGCCGAGGTGGCGTTCATCCGGGAAAGCGCCGCCTCCTCGACGATGTTCACGCAGAAGACCCCGCTCTCGCGGAGGGCGGCAAGGCTGTCCTTCGTGCTGGTCGAGGCAAACATGACCTGCGGCGGCACATAGGCCACGGCATTGAAGAAGGAATAGGGCGCAAGATTGTCCCCCGTCGGCCCGCGGGTCGAGATCCAGCCGATCGGCCGCGGGGCGACGATGGCGTTGAAGGGGTTGTGGGGCAGGCCGTGGCCATCCTCGGGGCGGTAGAACATGGGTCTCCTTTCCGGTTTGATCCCGTTCTGCCTGCGTGTTACGCGCCGTTCCAGCCGAAACCGGGCAGGGGGAGCGGGCTTGTATCGCCTTGAACAGGAACGTGATGCCGACTGGTGGGAAGTCGAGGCCCTCTACGACCTCTGTTTCGCTCCGGGCCGCACGGCGCTTTCCTCCTACCGGCTGCGCGACGGGGTGCCGACGGTGGCGGACCTCTGCGCGCTCCTGCGGGACGAGGATGGCACGCTCGCCGCGGCCATCCGCTACTGGCCGGTGAAGGTGGCGGACAAGCCGGTGCTGCTCCTCGGGCCGGTGGCGGTCCATCCGACACGGCAGGGCGAGGGGCTGGGGGCGCTCCTGATCACCGAAACCCTGGCCGAGGCACGAAAACTCGGGTGGGAGCGGGTGATGCTGGTCGGGGACGCGCCCTACTACCGGCGCTTCGGCTTCCGCAAGCTCGAGCGGGTGGAGATGCCCCCGCCCACGAACCCCGAGCGCGTCCTGGGGATGCCGCTGGTGACAGGCGCGTGGGACGGTGTCGAGGGGGCGGTGACGAAGGCCGGCTGACGCGCCTTCGCGGCCATTGCCGAACGCCCGGGCCGATCCTACCTCTTGTCGCATGACCGCAAACAGCCGCCTCCCCGCCCTGCGCACCAGTCCCGAAGCCGAGATCGCGGCGCTCGCCCTGCGGTTCGACCGCGCGAACGGTCCGGTGATGGCCCTGATGAACCGCCTCGGCGGTTCGCTCGAAGAGCGGATGGCGCTGCTGCCGGCCCCGCTCCAGCGCCAGATCGAGACGGTGACGCGCCGCGCCCTCGAGCAGAGCCACCGGCTCGCGGCGGCGGGCCGTGCCGCCCCCGACCTCGGACGGCGCGCCACGCCCGCTCTCGTGGCCCTCACCGGCGCGGCCGGAGGCGCGGGCGGCCTTGCCACCTCGATCGCCGAACTGCCGGTGACGATCACCGTCATCATGCATGCCATCCGCCGCGCGGCCGAAGCCGAAGGCTTCGACCCGGACGATCCGGCCATCCGCGTGGAATGCCTGCGCATCTTCGGCGCGGGCAGCCCGCTCAAGCGTGACGACGGCGTGAACACCAGCTTCATCGGCGCCCGCATCGCGCTCAGCGGGGCCGCGGTCGGCAAGGTCGTGGCCTCGGTCGCGCCCAGGCTTGCCGCGGCGCTTGGCCAGAAACTCATGGCCCAGGCCGTGCCCGTGCTCGGCGCGGTGACGGGCGCCACGCTGAACGCCGCCTACCTGAGCTACTACCGCGAGATCGCCGAGATCCGCTTCGCGCTGCTGCGGCTCGCGCAGACCCACGGCCCCGAGCGGGTGCTCACCGAGTTCCAGTCCGCGGTGAGGCCGATCCCGCTCTACCGCGCCTGACGGAAGCCCGCCGATCCCTCCCGAAGGGCGGCGCGCCTCCCTTCATTCTCGCCCAAATATCCCGGGGGTCCGGGGGCAGAGCCCCCGGCCTTCTCCCATCACTCGCGCACGCCCACCAGGCTGGCCGCGGCTCAGGCCTTGTCCTCGCGCTCCAGCCCGTAGCGCCTGAAAAGCCCGCCCTGCGTCATGAAGAAGGCGAAGATCGCCAGCGGCAGCCCGAAGGTCTTGAAATTGACCCAGGCGTCCGTGCTCATCAACCGCCAGACCGCTTCGTTCGCCGCGGCAAGCACGAAGAAGAACAGCATCACGCGCCGAGTGAGCACCATCCAGCCCTCAGGCTGCAGGGGCACCGCCTCCTCGAGCACCAGCTTGAGCCAGCTCTGCCCGCGCAGCAACCCGATGCCGAGAAGGGCGCCGAACAGCAGGTAGATCATGGTGGGCTTCATCTTGAAGAACCGCTCGTCGTTCAGCCAGACCGAGAGGCCGCCGAACACCACGACCAGAACCACCGTCGCCACCTGCATCCGCGAGAGCTTGCCCGTCAGCCGCCAGAGCAGGCCGGTGCAGATCACCATCAGCGGGATGAAGGCGGCCGTCACCACGATGAAGCCCTGGTAATCGGTGCCGCCCAGGGCGAAGGTCTCGTCCTTCAGCTGCACATAGCCGAAGAAGAAGGCCGCGATCGGCCCCCACTCCAGCGCCGCCTTGACCACGGGGTTGATCCGCTCTGCCATCTCTCTCCCTTTCATCCCGCCTGCACCAGTATCGCGCCGAGGGCGATCAGGCCCATCAGCAGTATCTTCGCCGGCCCCGACCGCTCGCCGAGGAACAGCCAGCCGATCGCCGCGGCGAAGAGGGTCGAGGTCTCGCGCAGCGAAGCCACCTCGGCCACCTTCCCCAGCCGCGTCCCGAGCATCACGCCCCCGAAGCTCACGAAGGCGATCAGCGCCCCCACGAACCCGCGCAGCGCCAGCGCGCCGGCCGCCTCGGGGATCTGCCGCGCCTTGAGAAGCCTGTACCCCAGCATCAGCGGGAAATCGAGCGAGGTCATCAGGAAGAACCAGGCGAGGAAGGTGAAGGGATCGGGCATGAGCCGGATCGCCCAGGCGTCGTAGGTCGTGTAGATCGCAACCATGATGCCTCCGGCGAAGGCCCAGGCAAGGCCCGCCTGCAGGTCGATGCGCCCGATGTGCGGGCTCGAGGTGAAGTTGAGCCGCGCGAGCATGAGGATCGCCCCCGACAGCAGCGCCACGCCCAGCCACTGGATGCCGACATAATGCTCGCCCAGAAGGAGGGCCGCGAAGGCCAGCGTCGCCAGCGGCCCCACGCCGCGCACGACCGGATAGACGACCGTGTAGGCCGCGCGCGAATAGGCCCGCGCCATCGCGATCTTGTAGGCGAGGTGGATCGCCATCACCCCCGCCATCACCAGCCACTCGAAGCCGCGGGGCCAGGGCACGAGGAACAACGCGACCGGAGCCGACAGCAGCACCATGAAGACGTCGATCGCGCCGCGGGCGAGCCAGGGATCGTGCCGGCCCTTCTGCAGCGCGCCGAAGCAGGCATGGGCCAGGGCCGAGGTCAGCGCGAGAAGGAGCGCGAGCCGCGCTCCGGCTTCGGTGCCTTCGAGGGAGAGGATCCAAGCTGTCATGGCGGGGTGGAGCGGCGGGCCGCCGGGGGGCTGTCTGCCCCCCGGACCCCCCGAGGATATTTTTCCGGAGTGAAAG
>NZ_VDEK01000129.1:0-656 GCF_007668225.1 Cereibacter sediminicola
GTTCGGCGGCCTTAGACTGAGATCGACCCGGGTGCATGCTTCGGTCCGTGGTCGGCGCAATGGCCGCCAACATGATGCTGGTTCAATACAGTTCCGATGTGCCCATCTCACTGGCGTGCTCGATGCTGTCGGCATCAGTCCTGAGCACGGCATCACCGGAACCGCGTCCCGTGGGGACCTCGAAGGCCCGCGATCAGGCGGGCAGCAGTCTGGAACCTGTAGCTTTAGTCGGCATGAAGCACTGGACTATCGAGGCGGAAGTCGGCGTCATCCTTCCACATCCGGTGCAGGATCACGGCAATGCGCCGCGCCAGCGCAACCATCGCTCGCTTGGACGGCGCGCAAGTTTCGCGGCCCAGCTTCGCAGCCAGTTCGCCCTCCCGCGATGCATCATGACGGTGGCAGCCTGACACAGCGCGCGTCGAAGGTTGACGTCGCCCGCCTTGGTGATCCCGCCCGAGACGTCGCGCTCGCCCGACTGGTTGCGCGAAGGCGTCAGGCCGACCCAAGGCCCGACCTTTTTTGATGACGTGAAGCGAGCAGGGTCATCGATAGCGGATCGATAGGTCAGCGCCACGACAGCGCCGATCCCGGGCATCGACATCAGTCGACGGCAGACCGGATCCTCTTGGGAGAGTTGACGGACATGGCGCTCA
>NZ_VDEK01000130.1:0-650 GCF_007668225.1 Cereibacter sediminicola
ACTCGCGTTCGGCAGGCTTACGCGGCGCCACTGGCGCCACGGTCCTGCCTCACCCAAGGAACTTGATCCCGGTGCTGTCGACCCGCAGGTTCAGCGGGCCGGCGGCGCGGCAGTACGAGATGTGGACGGCCAAGGACTTCTGCCGCCGGCAGAGGGTGGAATAATCCGGAACCGGCCACTCCAGCCCGGCCAGGCGCAGGAGGCAGGCGACCATCCCGGCTGTCTGCCTCAGCGGCAACCGGAACAGGATCTTGATCGACAGGCAGAACTGGATCGCATTCGTCGGGAAAACAGCCCACTGGACTGTTTTCCGATCCTCCTCAATCCGAGAACAGCGGCGGCCTCCCCAGTCTTCCTTGGCGTGGCACGAGCCAAGCCATATCCTTGTCCAGCCAGATCAGGAGCGCAAATTCTCCGCAACGAAGGGCCCGATAGCAAGACAGGAGAACTTCACAGATCGGTGCGTCGATAGATCAGCTTGTTCAGGATGACCTCGACAGAATCGACCGGACGGCTCTTTTCAACAACTCCACTTGCAGTGTCTTGGTCGGCACTCCTCGATCTACCGCGATCGCCTTCAGCTCGACATGTTCGGCTGTATCGACCCAGTGAAAATCTGCTCATGCTACAAGGAGAGACGTAGCGATGAG
>NZ_VDEK01000131.1:0-649 GCF_007668225.1 Cereibacter sediminicola
CCCGGCCTACAAGGACCTCACCGGCTTCGACTTTGCCGCCAGCGAGGTCAACGAGGCTACGGTGCGCCAGTTGCACAAGGGCAGCTTCCTTGATGCTGCTGAGAACGTCGTGCTGATCGGTGGACCCGGCACCGGCAAGACCCATGTGGCCACTGCCATCGGCATCCAGCTCATCGAGCATCATCGCCGCAAGGTCCGCTTCTTCTCCACCATCGAGCTCGTCAACGCCCTCGAGCAGGAAAAGGCCCGGGGCAAGGCCGGACAGATCGCAGAGAGCCTCATGCGCCTCGATCTCCCTCGTCGGGGAAACGGTCCACCGGACCGTTTCCTTATCCTCCTCGATCCTTGATGAGCTGGGGTATCTGCCGTTCAGCGCGTCGGGCGGCGCGCTGCTCTTCCATCTCCTGAGCAAGCTCTACGAGCGCACCAGCGTCATCATCACCACCAATCTCAGCTTCAGCGAATGGGCCGCGGTCTTTGGCGACGCCAAGATGACCACCGCGCTGCTCGACCGCCTTACCCACCGCTGCCACATCCTCGAAACCGGCAACGACAGCTACCGCTTCAAGGCAAGCACCGCCGCTGCCACTCGGAAAAAGAAGGAGGGCACCACCATCTTGACACCGGCCTGAGACCTACGACCCAATAG
>NZ_VDEK01000132.1:0-619 GCF_007668225.1 Cereibacter sediminicola
CTGCTCGACAAAGCCGTCGAAGGCCGGCGGTGTCGGCATCAGCGCAGTCCGTTCCGCGGCCCACACCTCGGCGATCGTGCCCGGCAGCGTGCCGTGCGGCAGGCGCACCCATTGCTCGATGCAGCGCCCTCCAGCCAGGCATTCATCGCCGCCAGATCGGCAAGTCCGGCATCAACTGAAGAATTATATCGACCCAGCGGAATCTGCACAGGTTAAGCCGCTAATGCGAATGCCTCGGCGGGGGTCTTCATGTCCAGCGCCTTGCCTGATGCGGGCGGCGGTGGTTGTAGAAGGCGATCCAGTCGCCGATGGCGCGGGCCGCGTGCTGGAGGCTGTCGAAGCGCTGGCGGTGAACGCACTGCTCCTTCAGCGTCCGGATTACGCGCTCGACCATCCCGTTTTGCTGCGGGCAATGCGGGGTGATGAACTCCTGCTTCAGGCCGTAGCTGGTTCCGCCTGAACAACGCGATCAGGCGGCCGCATGACTGTAGCCGCGAGCGCGCTCCCGCCGGATCATCGCCAGAACGAGGGTAATGACGACAGCCAGAAGCTTCCTCAGGTGTGCCTTCGCGATGGCCTCGAGCGTGGCCTTCATCCAGGCGAAGGGCTCGACGCCGTT
>NZ_VDEK01000133.1:0-601 GCF_007668225.1 Cereibacter sediminicola
ACTAATTAAGATAGTACTAAATTAGAGGCAGAAAGTCTGTCCATAGAGGAAGAATGTCGATGAAGACCATGTTCTCGGTGCTCCTACTATGTATGCTCGTGGCGACACCCATAGCAGCCGAGTACGACGCATGGAGCGTTAACAGTGGTCCTTGGATGTGCTATCCGGGGCAGGCCTTCCAGGTTCCCGCGCTCCCTGCCTGTCGTCCATTGCTGAGGCTCCAGTGCAATGGCAGCCAGGTGCCCGAGGCTGTCCTAAGGGACTGCTGCCAGCAGCTCGCCCACATCAGCGAGTGGTGCAGGTGCGGGGCCCTCTACAGCATGTTGGACAGCATGTATAAGGAGCATGGCGCGCAGGAGGGACAGGCAGGGACAGGAGCGTTCCCACGCTGCCGGAGGGAGGTGGTGAAGCTGACGGCGGCGAGCATCACAGCGGTTTGCAGGCTACCCATCGTCGTTGATGCGTCCGGAGATGGAGCGTATGTCTGCAAGGATGTGGCCGCATACCCAGACGCCTAGTCAAGCAAATGAGTAGCTACTATGTTGTGTCATGCACCTACCTCTTAATTTGTGGGAGTGCGCACAAACTAAATAAAATGGTG
>NZ_VDEK01000134.1:0-591 GCF_007668225.1 Cereibacter sediminicola
CTTTTATTTCGAACAAGGAATGGACATACACACACATAAAACAGGGTGACACACTGGTTTGGATACTCTCGATGGGATCCAATTTTATTGAACGCAAAGGTGAGACACGACCTTGCCCTGTGAAATCTCAGACCATGGATACGCATCATTACGCATCAAGGGAAGTGAGGCCAGCATCACCGTTACAGAAATTGACACAAGCATCGCCACAATTTTCCACATAGAGTTTCATCTCTTCATCGTCAGCAGCTGCGTTGACCATGTAGTCACACACGGAAGACCTACATCCCAAGTTGCAGTACTCAATGGTGTCTGGTTCATCTGAGTTGGACTCAAGGGCCAATTTAGGGAAACCTTTGGGGCAGCTTAGGCCACTTGTGAGTTTACACCTACAGACGGTTGAGCATAACTTCTGAGCACCACGGGAGCGGCAAAGGTTGTAGCAGTTTCTTCCCAGGGTGGTCCTGCAGCAACTCTTGCCTTCTACTTGCACCTGTTCCAGAACCAACCCCAGTATGAGTAAACACACTATCACACCCTTGAAGCCCTTGCTTCCCATGGCTGGCAGGCTATCTTGGTTGATGGATTTGG
>NZ_VDEK01000135.1:0-589 GCF_007668225.1 Cereibacter sediminicola
CAAAACAACATTGACAACATGAAGACCTTCTTCCTCCTAGCTTTCCTTGCTCTGGTAGTGAGCACTGCTATTGCGCAATATGCAGAAGTTCCCAGCCCAGCTGCGCAAGCTCCCACCGCGGATGGTTTTGGGGAATGGGTTGCGATAGCGCCTAGTGCGAGTGGTTCTGAGAATTGCGAGGAAGAGCAGCCAAAGGTAGACTCTTGTAGCGATTATGTTATGGATCGGTGTGTGATGAAGGATATGCCGCTCTCTTGGTTCTTTCCTCGGACTTGGGGGAAGAGAAGTTGTGAGGAGGTCCGAAACCAGTGTTGTCAGCAATTGAGACAAACGACGCCGCGTTGCCGCTGCAAGGCTATTTGGACATCAATCCAAGGTGATCTAAGTGGCTTCAAGGGCGTTCAACAAGGTTTGAAAGCCAGAACGGTGCAGACGGCGAAGAGCCTTCCCTCCAAGTGCAACATTGATCCAAAATACTGCAACATCCCCATCACTAGTGGATATTACTGGTGATGTAGCTTCCACTGGTGACCAATAAACTATCACATACCACTGTATGTGACCAATAAATGTGACCATGGAATAATAT
>NZ_VDEK01000136.1:0-579 GCF_007668225.1 Cereibacter sediminicola
GACAACCACAATCAGCAAACCAACTTGAGGCTAGCCACCATGAAGACAATGTTCATCCTCGCTCTCCTCGCCTTCACGGCGACAAGCGCAGTTGCGCAGCTGTACACTACCTGTAGCCAGGGCTACGGGCAATGCCAGCAGCAGCCGCAGCCACAGCCGCAGATGAACACATGCGCTGCTTTCCTGCAGCAGTGCATCCAGACACCATATGTCCAGTCACAGATGTGGCAGGCAAGCAGTTGCCAGTTGATGCGGCAACAGTGCTGCCAGCCGCTGGCCCAGATCTCGGAGCAGGCTCGGTGCCAGGCCGTCTGTAGCGTGTCACAGATCATCATGCGGCAGCAGCAAGGGCAACGTTTCGGCCAGCCTCAGCAGCAGCAAGGGCAAAGTTTCGGCCAGCCTCAGCAGCAGGTTCCGGTTGAGATAATGGGGATGGTGCTTCAGACACTTCCGTCGATGTGCAGCGTAAACATCCCACAATATTGCACCACCACCCCGTGCAGCACCATCACCCCCGCCATCTACAGCATCCCCATGACAGCTACCTGTGCTGGTGGTGCCTGCTAAGATCTGTGATGC
>NZ_VDEK01000138.1:0-569 GCF_007668225.1 Cereibacter sediminicola
CGAGGCATTCGCCTTAGCGGCTTAACCTGTGCAGATTCCGCTGGGTCGATACATCTTCTTGCTGCCGGCCCCAAAGAATGTGTAGCCAAATTCCGCCATATACTGCGGGTTTTCGCTAAACTTTACTATTAGTAACAGTTTTATACCAAGGATTTGGAGATCATCGTCGGGCCAAACAAGCTCGGCGCTACCAACCATTCCACCCTGAGTCCGTTCGCTTGCCGCGATGAAATCACCAAGATCAACGTTCGCGGTGAGAGCCAATTTGTATGGCTGGATTTCTTCGTGCTGGAGGAGTCTGCCGATTTTCTTGACTTGCGCCGGATATGACTGAAGATCTGACTGCTGCAAGTCAAGTAGGGCATTGTTTATTTGCTTGAAAAGGTTTTGAGATGCGCTCATTCTTCTTCCTTAAGTCTCGCTTCCGCCGCTTTTTCTAGGATCATCGCGCGATATTGTTCTTTCATCTCTTCAACAAGAGAAGTCACGATATCACTGCCTTCAAATCCGGCCATGAACTGGCCCCCGTTTCGACCGGACACTTGGGCATAACCATGGAGGCTCAGGTC
>NZ_VDEK01000013.1:0-105147 GCF_007668225.1 Cereibacter sediminicola
GAAGGTGCCCGCCTCGCAAGGCCCCCGGCGGATACTTGTGGGTAACTTCAAGCCGGCTGAGACCGCCGAGACTTGAAATGGAGGGCCCCACCCCAGAGGGACCCTCCATCCACCCCACATGCTCCCATCCGGCACCACATGTGTCTCTGAAGGTCCCCGGGCGTCCTGCCCTGATGAGACCAAGGTAGCGCGATAGGCCCCGCCGCGCAAAGGCGAAGCCCCCGGTATTCGACTCGAATGCAAGCGGCCTTCTGGCGGGCGAGCGCCCGTTCTTCCCTGCGACGACGATCCGGCTGGAAGCCGCGCGCGGGGCGGCAGATAGTTCCTGCGACCAACCCAGAGCAGGAGGGGCCGAATGAGCGCCTATATGAAATCCCATCCCACGCGCGAAGGCTTCTTCGGCCCCTACGGCGGCGCCATGCTGCCCCCGCCGCTCGAGCCGCATTTCGCGGCGATCCGCGAGGCCTATGACCGGATCTCGAAATCGGCCGACTTCATCAATGAGTTGCGCTACATCCGCAAGCATTTCCAGGGCCGGCCGACGCCCGTCTCCTACCTCAAGAACCTGTCCGCGATCTGCGGCGGCGCGCAGATCTACGCCAAGCGCGAGGATCTGAACCACACCGGCGCCCACAAGCTGAACCACTGCATGGCCGAGGGGCTTCTGGCGCGCTTCATGGGCAAGACGAAGCTGATGGCCGAGACGGGGGCCGGCCAGCATGGCGTGGCGCTGGCGACGGCCGCCGCCTACTTCGGCATGGACTGCGAGATCCACATGGGCGAGATCGACATCGCCAAGGAGGCGCCGAACGTCACCCGCATGAAGCTTCTGGGCGCGACCGTGGTGCCGGTGGGCTTTGGCGGCCGCTCGTTGAAAGAGGCGGTGGACAGCTGCTTCCAGAGCTACCTTTCGCAGGCGGACACGGCGCTCTTCGCCATCGGCTCGGTCGTGGGGCCGCATCCCTTCCCGATGATGGTGCGCGACTTCCAGCATGTCGTGGGCGTCGAGGCGCGCGAGCAGTTCCTCGAGCTGACCGGAGAGCTGCCCGACATGGTGGCGGCCTGCGTCGGCGGCGGGTCGAACGCGATGGGGATCTTCTCGGGCTTCATCGATGACGATGTGGCGCTTTACGGGGTGGAGCCCTGCGGCACCTCGTCAAGGCTGGGCGAACACGCGGCGACCATCACCTATGGCGAGGATGGCGACATCCACGGCTTCCGCACGATGGTGCTGAAGGATGCCGAGGGCAATCCGGCGCCGGTGCATACCGTGGCCTCGGGCCTCGACTATCCCGGCGTCGGGCCAGAACATGCCTTCCTGCACCGCTCGGGCCGCGTGACCTACACCGGCGCCGACGACAAGGAGGCGCTGGCGGCCTTCTACGCCCTCTCGCGGCATGAAGGCATCATCCCGGCGCTGGAAAGCGCCCATGCCGTCGCCTTCGCCATGCGCGAGGCGAAGAACCATCAGGGCAAGTCGATCCTGATCAACCTCTCGGGCCGGGGCGACAAGGACATCGACTATGTGACCGAAACCCACGGCTTCGGCGACGGGCTGTAACGGGAAGCGCCGCCCGGTTGCCCGGGCGGCGCGTCTCGCGCGGCGGGCGCGCTCAGTAGCGGTAGTGCTCGGCCTTGTAGGGGCCCTCGACCTTCACGCCGATGTAGTCGGCCTGTTCGGGGCGCAGCTCGGTCAGCTTCACGCCGATCTTCTTCAGATGCAGCCGGGCCACCTTCTCATCCAGCGCCTTCGGCAGGATGTAGACGCCGGGCGCATACTCGTCGCCCTTGGTCCACAGCTCGATCTGCGCCAGCACCTGGTTGGTGAAGCTCGCCGACATCACGAAGGACGGATGGCCGGTCGCGTTGCCGAGGTTCAGCAGACGCCCCTCGGACAGCAGGATGATCCGCGCGCCCGAGGGCATCTCGATCATGTCCACCTGGTCCTTGATGTTGGTCCACTTGTGGTTCTTCAGCGCCGCAACCTGGATCTCGTTGTCGAAGTGGCCGATGTTGCCGACGATGGCCATGTCCTTCATCTCGCGCATGTGCTCGATGCGGATCACGTCGCGGTTGCCGGTGGTGGTGATGAAGATGTCGGCCGAAGCGACCACATCCTCGAGCACCACGACCTCGAACCCGTCCATGGCGGCCTGCAGCGCGCAGATCGGATCGACCTCGGTCACCTTCACGCGGGCGCCCGCGCCCCGCAGGCTGGCGGCCGAGCCCTTGCCCACATCGCCATAGCCGCAGACCACGGCCACCTTGCCCGCCATCATCACGTCGGTCGCGCGGCGGATGCCGTCCACGAGCGATTCCTTGCAGCCGTACTTGTTGTCGAACTTCGACTTGGTGACGCTGTCGTTCACGTTGATCGCGGGGAAGGGCAGCAGGCCCTTCTTGTGCAGATCATAGAGGCGGTGCACGCCCGTGGTGGTCTCTTCCGAGACGCCCTTGATCGCGTCGCGCTGCTTCGTGAACCAGCCGGGGGTCTCGGCCATGCGCTTCTTGATCTGGTTGAAGAGGCACACCTCCTCGTCGCTCGTGGGCACCGCGATCAGGTCGGTCTCGCCCGCCTCGACCCGCGCGCCGAGAAGGACATAGAGCGTCGCGTCCCCGCCGTCGTCGAGGATCATGTTGCAGGTGCCCTCGGGGAACTGGAAGATCCTGTCGGTATAGGCCCAGTATTCCTCGAGCGTCTCGCCCTTGATGGCGAAGACCGGCACGCCCGAGGCCGCGATGGCGGCGGCGGCGTGGTCCTGCGTCGAGAAGATGTTGCACGAGGCCCAGCGGACGTCCGCACCCAGCGCCACCAGCGTCTCGATCAGCACGGCGGTCTGCACGGTCATGTGCAGCGACCCTGCGATCCGGGCGCCCTTGAGGGGCTGCGAGCCGCCGAACTCTTCCCGCAGGGCCATCAGTCCCGGCATCTCGGTCTCGGCGATGTCCAGTTCCTTGCGCCCGAAGTCGGCGAGCGATAGATCCTTGACGATGAAATCGGCCATGGGCTTTCGGCTCCTGATCACTAAGTCGGCCCTGCCTTAGCATTGACGCGGGATCGGAGCAATCCGCGCCCCCTGCGGCTTTCGAGGCATTGCGGGCCGCAAGGACGAAAGGACGATCATGGCCCTGAATGTGGAAGCATCGCGGCCGGCGCGGGCGCGGCAGGCCGTGATCTTCTGTTGCGACCGGAACTATTACCCCTACGCCATGTTCGCGGCGGCGCAGATCGCAGGGCGGCACCCGGATCGCGGCTTTGACATCTGCATCGCATCCTTGGAGGCGCTGGAAGAACCGCCCTCGCTATCGGAACTGGGCGTGCGGCATTGCACGATAGACGCCGCTGACCTCTTTGCCGATTTCGGGCTCGACGATCGCCGGACGGCCGTCACCTATCTGCGGCTCGTGCTGCCCGAGGCCTTTTCAGGGGACTATGACCGGATCCTCTATCTGGACTCGGACATATATATTCAGGGAGGAGACCTTGCGGCCCTGCTCGCCCTGCCGTTGGCAGGACGGCCCCTGGCGGCGGTGCGCGACAACAAGCAGTGGCGGACGCCCACGCGGCGCATGGTCGATTTCGACCGGCTGGGATTGCCTCAAAAGCCCTATTTCAACGCGGGCGTCCTGCTCTTTGACGTTCCGGCCTTCCGCGCAGCCAGCCTGTTTCAGGAGGCGCTCCGCATCGGGCAGTCCCAAGGCCATCAGCTGGTCCGCAATGACCAGTCGCTGCTGAACGCAGCCCTGCTGGGCAACTGGGCCGAGCTCAGCCCGTCCTGGAACTGGCAATATACATGGTCCTCACGGCTGTTCGCCGCCATGCTCGGCCCGAACATCATCCATTTCATCGGCCGGTGCAAACCGTGGTGCGACCCGGACAATCTCCTTTCCCCGCAGTTCGCACGGGATCTGCAAATCTTCCTCGCCCGCCATTTCCCCGATCACCCCCCCCTTCCCCTTGGCCCCGGATTGCGCCCCGACTCTCTCGCCATGCGCCGAATGCTGATGAAGCACCTGCTTTCCTCCGGCAGACTTGCACGCTATCTCGACCGTTTTCCCTCGGACCTGACGGTGGGCCAATGAAACGCGCGTGGCAAAGGATGCTGTCGGGGCGCCGGCTGGACCTGCTGGACCCGACGCCCGTGGATATCGAGATCGAGGATATCGCGCATGGCCTCGCCTTCGTGGCGCGCTGGAACGGCCAGACGCGCGGAGACTACGCCTATTCGGTCGCCGAACATTCCCTTCTGGTCGAGGAGATCTTCAGCCGCTGCCAGCCACGAGCCGCGATGCGCTGGCGTCTGGCGGCCCTGCTGCACGATGCGCCGGAATATGTCATCGGCGACATGATCAGCCCGGTAAAGGATGCCATTGGGGCGCAATACGGCGATCTGGACGCGCGCCTCTCGGCGGCCATTCACATCCGCTTCGGCCTTCCCGCGCAATTACCCCTTCAGGTCAAGCGGGACATCAAGAAGGCTGATCGTATCTCTGCCTGGCTTGAGGCGGTGCAGATCGCGGGATTTACCGAGGCGGAAGCGGATCGCTTCTTCGGGCGCCCCGCCGAGGCGCTGCTCGACGGCCTGAAGATCCGCCTGCGGCCACCGGTTGAAGTGCGGGCAGCCTTCACCGCCCGCCACCAGGAGCTTCAATTGGCGCTGGATCGCCGCTGAAGTCAGATCGCCATGCTTTCGGCCGGTTTTCCGGCCTTGATCGCGGCGTCGAACCAACGCGGTTTGCGACCCCGGCCGGACCAGGTGTCCGAGGGGTTTTCCGGGTTGGCATATTTGGGTTGCGCCGCCGCGCGGCGTCTGGTGGCGGCGGCACCAGTCAGTTCCGATAGCGAGAAACCGAGCTCACGGGCCTTTTCTTCCAGTTCGGCCAGTGCATCCCGCTTCCGCCGGTCCTCATAAGTCGAGATCGCCTTGGCAACCTGTGCCTGAAGCGATTTGAGTTCCTTGAGGCTCATGGAGTCGAGATCGATATCCATTCATTCATCCCGTCATGCAAACGCGTGTCATCAATTACTTTTACGACCGGAGGAAAAGGTCAATCGGATTACAGGAAAAATTTCGATTTTCGTCCGCCTGCATCACAGGAATTTCAGCAAGCCTTATACTTTCAGGCAGGAGATGCCGGAATGGCACGCCTTTGGAAGCCGTTGATTATTCGCCTTGCGCTAGAAACAGCCTCGCCCGGAAGAACAGCTTTCAACGGCATGCAGCCCCATGGCCGCTGAAATGCGCCTGAGGTATTGCCGCCGCCTGTGCAAAGGACTGAACGCACCGGAGAGGCTTGCACCCACACCCCGGTTCAGGGCGCCCCGTGGCCAGCCAAAGCCTGTGGGCACAAGCGCCGCAGGAACGAGGCCCGATCGGCCCGCACGACTGCGTGACCGGCACCCGGCCGTCTCGGGGCGTGCAGCGCCCCCATGATCATGAACTTCAGAGCACCAACCCGCCGGCCCCAGGCGGATGCCCGCTCCGGCCGTCCGGGGCGCGCATCCGGCCTGTTCCGGGCCACCGGAACAACCGCGTGGCCCCGGACAGGGAGGCACAGGCCGCCGGTTCGACGGCCGCCGCTTCAGCGCGGGCTGCGCTTGGCCAGGATCCGCTGGAGCGTCCTGCGGTGCATGTTCAGCCGCCGCGCGGTCTCCGAGACGTTGCGATCGCACATCTCGTAGATGCGCTGGATATGCTCCCACCGCACCCGGTCGGCCGACATCGGATTCTCGGGAGGCGGCGGCAGGCTCTCGCCCTTGGCGAGCAGCGCGTGGGTCACCTCGTTGGCGTCGGCCGGCTTGGACAGGTAGTCCGTCGCACCGATCTTCACCGCGGCGACCGCGGTCGCGATCGCGCCATAGCCCGTCAGGACGACGATGCGGCAATCCGGCCGCCGCTCGCGCAGCACCTCGACCACGTCGAGCCCGTTGCCGTCCTCGAGACGCAGGTCCACGACCGCATAGGCCGGCGGACGCGCCTGCGCGATCGACTTGCCCTCGGCGACACTCTGCGCGGTTTCCAGCACGAAGCCCCGCTTCTCCATCGCCTTGGCAAGCCGCTTCAGGAAGGGCTCGTCATCGTCCACGAGAAGAAGGGACCGATCGGCCCCGAGTTCGAATACCAGATCCTCAGCCATGATTGTCGCCCATCTGCGTTCCCCTCGATGCTTGATAGGACTTCTGCGACCGAGCGTCAAAGGAAGTTGACACATGGCTGTCATTCACGAAGCACGAAATTCGCTCCGCGATCTGTTCGGGCGTGTCGTCACGCTTGAAGAAGTCCACGAAACCAGCGCCCGGCAGCATGAAGTAGGTGAAGGTGGAATGATCGATCAGATAATACTCATCCTCGGCCTCCTGCAGGCGGAAGAAGGTCTTGTAGGCCTGTGACGCCGCCTTGACCTGCTCCTCGGTTCCGGTCAGCGCGATCGTCGAGGGATGGATCGCCTCGGCGAAGAACTTCAGCTGCTCGGGCGTGTCGCGGGCGGGATCGACCGAGACGAAGACCGGCGTCACGTCGATGCCCCACTCGGTCAGGATGTCCACCGCCTGCGCGTTGCGCGCCATGTCGAAGGGGCAGACATCGGGGCAGAAGGTATAGCCGAAATAGACCAGCGCAGGCTTGGCCAGCACCTCGCGGTCCGTCACGGTCTCGCCGTCCTGGTTCACCAGCGTGAAGGGTCCGCCGATCGCGCCGCCGGCCACCTGATTGGCCCCGCACTGCGCGAAACGGTCCTCGGGCTGGCGTAGCAGCACCCAGGCCGCCGACCCCGCCAGAAGCGCGACGACAGCCACCGCGGCAGCACCGGCATAGAGCTTCGTCATGAGATGGTTCCTCCACGCTTGCGGTTGCCGATTGATCCCGCGGGCCCGGCAACCTAACAAGGTCCCGATACAGGCAAAGTGACATGGGCTGCAATGATACTCGGTCCCGACGGCATTCTGAACCGTGACACCCGCGGCGACTGGGTCCGGCTGCGCACGCTGATCCTGCTGCGCTGGATGGCGGTGGCGGGCCAGCTGGCCGCCATCATCGTGACCGACTGGTATCTGGGCGTGCGCCTGCCCATGGGGCTCTGCTTCATGGCCGTGGGCGCCTCGGTCATCGCCAACGTCATCGCCACCTTCGTCTTCCCGCAGAACCGCCGCCTGACCGAGTTCCAGGCGCTGATGATCCTGCTCTTCGACCTCACGCAGCTGTCGTTCCTGTTGTTCCTGACGGGCGGGCTGACCAACCCGTTCGCGCTGCTGATCCTCGCGCCCGTCACCATCTCGGCGCTTGCGCTCGAACTGCGCACCACGGTGATCCTCGGCGCGATCGCCATCGGTCTTCTGACCTTCACCGCCTATTTCCACCTGCCGCTGATCCTGTCGGACGGGTCGAGCCTGACGGTGCCGCGCATGTTCGAGTTCGGCTTCTGGCTTGCCATCGTCATCGGCATCCTGTTCCTCGGCCTCTATTCGCGGCGGGTGGCGATCGAGATCCGCTCGATGTCCGACGCGCTTCTGGCGACGCAGATGGCGCTCGACCGCGAGCAGAAGCTGACCGACCTCGGCGGCGTCGTGGCCGCGGCCGCGCATGAACTGGGCACGCCGCTGGCGACGATCAAGCTCGTCAGCTCGGAACTGGCCGAAGAGCTGTCGGACCAGCCGTCGCTGCGCGACGATGCCGAGCTGATCCGCGCGCAGGCGGATCGGTGCCGCGACATCCTGCGCTCGATGGGCCGTGCCGGGAAGGACGATCTCCAGATGCGGCAGGCGCCCCTGGGCGAGGTGCTGCGCGAGGCGGCCGAGCCGCATGTCGGTCGCGGCAAGCGGGTCGAGTTCGACCTCTATCCCAGCCGCGACGGGGACGAGCGGCAGCCGGTGATCCTCCGCCGTCCCGAGGTGATCCACGGGCTGCGCAACCTGATCCAGAATGCGGTGGATTTCGCCCGCTCGACTGTCTGGATCGACGGCGAATGGACGGGCGACCGGATCGCCGTCCGCATCGTGGACGATGGCGAGGGCTATCCCCCCGCGATCATCGGCCGCATCGGCGACCCGTTCGTCCGCCAGCGCCGCAGCGAAGAGAGCCAGTCGCGCCGTCCGGGCTACGAGGGCATGGGCCTCGGCCTCTTCATCGCCAAGACGCTGCTCGAGCGGTCGGGCGCCGAACTCAGCTTTGCCAACGCCGCCGACCCCTTCCTGCGCAGCCACGAGCGCCCCGAGCGTTGCGGCGCCATCGTCGAGGTGATCTGGCCGGTGGACCGGCTCGTGGTGGTGCACAATGCGCCGCTGGGCGAAAACGTCCTGATCCAGGGATGAGCGGCGGCACGGGCCGCTGCCTGCGGTTGTTGCTGCATTAACGGGCTGTTAACCCTCTGCGCCGCAAGCTGCGGGCGTTTGACCATTCAGTCCGGGGTTACGGCAGATGGAGTTTGACTGGGCACTCGCGCTCGGGCTGATCCTGACCGCAGCAATGGCCGCCTCTGCCGCGATCGTGCTGGCGGGCGTGCTGCAGGCGCGGTCCGGCCGGCGGACGGGCGGGATCTTCTCCGACCCGCAGTCCGGCACGGTCTTCCTGTTCGACGGCGAGACGCTTCTGGACGCAACGCCCGGGGCGCGGGCCATCCTCGCCCTCTCGCCCGCCCGCGGCGGGCCCTGGCCGCGGCTGCTCGCCTATCTCGTGCCGCGCTTTCCCGATCTCGACTCGCGTCTGGCCACGCTGGCCGGAGACGGGCGGCTCACGCTCGCCTCGACGGGTGAGGCCGATCCGCTCCTCCTGATGGCCGAGATGCGGGGCGGCGTCACGCGCCTGACGCTCGACGATCCCACCAGCGCCGAGCGGCCCCGGCTGGACCATCTGGCGCAGCGCGCGCTGGTGGAAGAGCTGGACCAGCTCCGCGCGAGCGTCTCGCAGGCGCCGCTGATGATGTGGCGCGAGAGCGGGCGGGGAGAGGTGATCTGGGCCAACGCCGCCTATCTCCTCGAGGCGGCGAAACGGCTCGACCCCGGCGAGGACCTGAGCTGGCCGCTCCCCCGCCTCTTCGAGCGCGCCGCCACCGCGCAGGGCGCGCCGGGGCAGCGCCAGAAGCTCGAGACGCAGGGCACCGCCCGCTGGTTCGAACTGGTGGGCTTTGCCGAGGGCGAGGGCCGGCTTCTCTTCGCGCTGCCCGCCGATGCCGCCGTTCAGGCCGAGGCCTCGCTGCGCGACTTCATGCAGACGCTGGCAAAGACCTTCGCGCACCTGCCGATCGGGCTCGCGATCTTCGACCAGCACCGCAAGCTCGCGCTCTTCAATCCGGCCCTGCTCGACCTCACGAGTCTGCCGCCCGACATGCTGGCGCTGCAACCCTCGCTGTTCTCCTTCCTCGAGGCGCTGCGCGACCGGCAGATGATCCCCGAGCCGAAGGATTATCCCAGCTGGCGCCGCCAGATCCTCGAACTCGAGAAGGCGGCTTCCAGCGGCCTTTACACCGAGACCTGGAGCCTGCCCTCGGGCCAGACCTACCGGGTGATCGGGCGGCCCCACCCGAACGGGGCCCTCGCGCTGATGTTCGAGGACATCTCGACCGAGATGAGCCGGACCCGCCGCTACCGGGCCGATCTCGAACTCGGGCAGGCCGTGGTCGATGCGATGGACGAGGCGATCGCCGTCTTTTCGCAGGCGGGGGAACTGGTGATGACCAACGCGGCCTACGGCGCCCTCTGGGGGCACGATCCGGTCGAGACGGTGGGCAGTGGCTCGATCGTGCAACTCTGCGAGCAATGGCGCACCCGCACCGCCCCTTCGCCCCTCTGGTCCGAGGCCGAGCGGTTCGTGGCCGACCTCGGAAACCGGCGCCCCTGGAGCGGAGAGGTCCGGCTGGACGACGGCCGCCTGATCTCCTGCCGCTTCTCGCCGCTGACGGGCGGGGCGACGCTGGTCCTCTTCCGCATCAACCGGCCCGATGAGGCCGCCCCCGCCGAGGCGGCCACCCTCCGCCGCGCGTGAGCGCCACGGGCGACGCGCCCGCGGCCCTTGCACCCGGACGCGGCTCTGGGCATGGTCGCGCCCATGTCCGCGCCCGCCTCCCTCACCCTCTCGCTTCCCTCGGAAGACGCAACCGCCGAACTGGGCGCGCGGCTGGCCCGGCGGCTGCAGCCCGGCGACGTGCTGCTCCTCGAGGGGCCGATCGGCGCCGGCAAGACCCACCTCGCCCGCGCGCTGATCCGCAGCGCGCTCGGCCGCGAGGAAGAGGTGCCCTCGCCGACCTTCACGCTTGTCCAGACCTACGAGGCCGCGGATCACGAGATCTGGCACGCCGACCTCTACCGCCTGACCCACCCCGACGAGGTGCTGGAACTGGGCCTTGAAGCGGCCTTCTCGACGGCGGTCTGTCTCGTGGAATGGCCGGACCGGCTGGGCGACCTTGCCCCGCCCGACGCGCTACGCCTGCGGCTCGAGGCCGAGGGCGAGGGGCGGCGCGCGGTCCTCTCGGGCGGTCGTCCGGGCCTGCTCGCACAGCTGGAGCGTGACTGGCATGGATGATGCGGCACCCGCCACCCGCGAGGCGCTGGCGCAGGCCTTCCTCGCGCGCTCGGGCTGGGGCGCGGCGCTTCGGCACCATCTGGCGGGCGACGCCTCGGACCGGAGCTACCAGCGGCTGCAGCGGGGCCCCGAAACCGCGGTGCTGATGGATGCGCCCCCCGGCAAGGGCGACGATCCGGCCGCCTTCGTGGCGATTGCCGCCCATCTGCGCAGCCTCGGCCTCTCGGCGCCCGAGGTGCTGGCCTGCGATCTGGCGAACGGCTTCCTGCTTCTCGAGGATCTGGGGGACGCGCTCTTCGCCCGCCTGCT
This sequence comes from Cereibacter sediminicola, assembly GCF_007668225.1. NCBI lineage: Bacteria > Pseudomonadati > Pseudomonadota > Alphaproteobacteria > Rhodobacterales > Paracoccaceae > Cereibacter > Cereibacter sediminicola. The sequence goes on from NZ_VDEK01000013.1 coordinate 10,824, forward strand.
GTCCGGCGGCGACGGCCCGGCCGAAGGCGCGCTCTACGAAGCGGCGACCGATGTGCTGATCCACCTCCAACGCGCGGCCCCGCCCGCAGGGCTGCCCGACCTGACGGCGGCGGAATGGGCGCAGGCCGCGGCGATGGCGCCCGACTGGTATGCGCGCGCCGCGACCGGAACGGCCCCCGATGCCGCCCGCTTCACGGCCCTGCTCGAGGAGGCACTCCGCCGCCATGCCGACGGGCCGCGGGTCCTGATCCTGCGGGACTATCACGCCGAGAATCTGCTCTGGCTGCCCGCGCGGTCGGGCCTTGCGCGGGTCGGCCTGCTCGATTTCCAGCTCGCCCAGATGGGGCAGCCGGGCTACGATCTCGTCTCGCTCGTGCAGGACGCGCGGCGCGATGTGCCCGAGGCCCTGGAACGCGCCATGATCCGCCGCTTTGCCGCCGCGACCGGAGCGGAGCCGGAGGCCTTCGAGGCGGCCCATGCGGTTCTCGGCGCGCAGCGGGCGCTGCGCATCCTGGGCATCTTCGCGCGGCTCTGCCTCGTCGCGGGCAAGCCGGGCTATGTCGCGCTGATCCCGCGGGTCTGGGGCCAGCTCTGGCGCAACCTCGCGCATCCGGCGCTGGCGCCGCTGGCGGCCGAGTGCCGCACCCTTCTGCCGGAGCCCGCTCCGGCCGTTCTGGAAAGGATCCGCGCGCAATGCGGCCAGATGCGGTGATGATCTTCGCGGCGGGCTTCGGGACGCGCATGGGCGCCCTGACCGCCACCCGGCCCAAGCCGATGATCGAGGTGGCGGGCCGCCCGCTGATCGACCATGCGCTGGCGCTGGCCGAGGCCGCGGGCGTGGCGCGCATCGTGGCCAACACCCACTATCTGCCCGCGCCGCTTCAGGCCCATCTGGCCGGCCGCGCCCGCATCTCGCACGAGGAGGAGATCCTCGAGACCGGCGGCGGCCTCCGCCACGCCCTGCCGCTGCTGGGGCCGGGGCCGGTCTTCACGCTGAACAGCGACGCGGTCTGGACAGGCGAGAACCCTCTGAACCGGCTCGCGCAGGGCTGGCGCGAGGGGATGGAGGCGCTGCTCCTGCTTGCGCCCTCGGGGGCGGCGCGGGGCGACTTCACCATGGATGCCGAGGGCCGGATCGCCCGTGCGCAGGGCGCGCCGGGTTACACCTATCTCGGGGCGCAGATCCTGCGGACAGAGCGGTTGACGGCTGTCAACGCGCGCGCATTCTCGCTCAACCTGATCTGGGACCAGATGATCGGGGCCGGCACGGCCTTCGGCCTCGTGCACCGCGGCGGCTGGTGCGACGTGGGCCGCCCCGAAGGGATCGCCGAGGCCGAGGCGATGCTTGCCCATGTCTGACGCGACGTTCCCGTTCCAAGGGCCGGGCCCCCGCCTCTTCGGCCTGCCGCCCGGCGTGGATTTCCCGGCGGCTCTGGTGCGCGGCCTGCGCGCCCGGATGGCCGGCGCCCCGCCCGAGGCGATGGCGCGGGTCGAGCTTTACGTCAACACGCAGCGGATGCGGCGGCGGGTCGTCGATCTGATGACGGCCGAGGGCGCGGGCTTCCTGCCGCGCATCCGCCTCGTGACCGAACTGCCGCCGGTGCCCGGCCTGCCCGCCCCCGTCCCGCCGCTTCGCCGGCGGCTGGAGCTTGCCCAGCTCGTCGCACGGCTGATCGAGGCGCAACCCGACATCGCGCCCCGCTCGGCGCTCTTTGACCTCTCGGACAGCCTCGCCGACCTGATCGACGAGATGCAGGGCGAGGGCGTGCCGCCCGAGGCCATCGCGCGGCTCGACGTGGCCGACCATTCGGCGCACTGGCAGCGGACGCAGGCCTTCATGGCGATCGTGGCGCCGATGTTCGGGGCGGACGCGCCCGACGCGCAGGCGCTGGCGCGGATGGCGGTCGAGCGGATCGCCGCCCGCTGGGCCGAGGCGCCGCCCGATCATCCGGTGATCGTCGCGGGCTCCACCGGGTCGCGCGGGACGACGGCGCTCTTCATGCAGGCGGTGGCGCGGCTGCCGCAGGGCGCGCTCGTGCTGCCCGGCTTCGACTTCGACCTGCCCACCGAGGTCTGGGACGGGCTGGGCGATGCGCTGACCGCCGAGGACCACCCCCAGTTCCGCTTTCACCGGCTGATGAATCTCGTGGGGGCCGCGCCTTCTCAGGTGCACCGCTGGACCGACGAAAGCCCGCCGAGCCCGGCGCGGAACCGGCTGATCTCGCTGTCGCTCCGGCCCGCGCCGGTGACGGACCAGTGGCTGACCGAGGGGCAGCGCCTGACCGATCTCGCGCTTGCGGCCGAGGGCATGACGCTGATCGAGGCCGCGGGGCCGCGGGCCGAGGCGCTGGCCGTGGCGCTCATCCTGCGCAAGGCCGCCGAAGAGGGCCGGCGCGCGGCTCTCATCACCTCGGATCGGGGGCTCACGCGGCAGGTGGCGGCGGCGCTCGATCGCTGGGGGATCGTGCCGGACGATTCCGCGGGCCGCCCGCTCGCCCTCTCGGCGCCGGGGCGGTTCCTGCGGCATGTGGCGCGCCTATTCGGCCAGCGGCTGACCGGCGAGGCGCTGCTCACGCTGCTCAAGCATCCGCTGACGGCCACCGGCTCGGACCGGGGCAACCACCTGCGCTGGACGCGGGATCTGGAGTTGCACCTGCGGCGCAAGGGGCCTCCGTTCCCGACGGGCGCGGATCTGGATCTCTGGGCCGGGGCGCGGCCGGACGACGGGGTGACGGACTGGGCGCGCTGGCTGGGCGCGCTGATCGAGGGCCTCGATGCGGCGGGCACCCGCCCCCTGTCCGATCATGTCGCCGCCCATCTGGCGCTGGCCGAGGCGCTGGCCGCGGGGCCCGCCGGCACGGGCACGGGCGAGCTGTGGCTGAAGGAGGCGGGTGAGGCCGCGCGCGCCGCCGTCGAGGAGTTGCGCCGCGAGGCCCCGCACGGGGGCGAGCTGACCACCGCGGACTACACCGACCTCTTCGACGCGATCCTCGCCCGCGGCGAGGTGCGCGAGGCGGTGCAGGCCCATCCCGGCCTGATGATCTGGGGCACGCTCGAGGCGCGCGTGCAGGGGGCCGATCTCGTGATCCTCGGCGGCCTTAACGACGGCACATGGCCGCAGCTGCCGCCGCCCGATCCGTGGCTCAACCGGCAGATGCGGCTCCGGGCGGGGCTTCTTCTGCCCGAGCGGCGGATCGGCCTCTCGGCGCACGACTACAGCCAGGCGGTCGCCGCACCCGAGGTGGTGCTGACCCGCGCCACCCGCGACGCCGAGGCCGAGACGGTGCCGTCGCGCTGGCTGAATCGGCTGATGAACCTGATGAGCGGGCTGAAGGCGCAGGGCGGGCCCGAGGCGCTGGAGGCGATGCGCGCGCGGGGACGCGGCTGGCTGGCGCTCGCCTCGGCGCTGGAGCAGCCCGAGGCGCCGGTGCCGCTGGCCGCGCGGCCCGCGCCGCAGCCGCCCGTTTCGGCGCGGCCCGACCGGCTGGCCGTGACCGGCATCCGCACGCTGATCCGCGACCCTTACGCGATCTATGCCCGCCACATCCTGCGGCTCTATCCGCTCGACCCGCTGCACCGGGCGCCGGATGCCCGGCTGCGCGGGTCGATCCTGCACCGCATCCTCGAGGAGTTCGTGAAGGACCGCACGCCGGGGACCGACCGCGCCGCCGAGCGCGCGCGCCTGATGCGGATCGCCGGAACGGTGCTGGCCGACGAGGTGCCCTGGCCCGCCGCCCGCGCACTGTGGCTTGCCCGGCTGGACCGGGCGGCGGATTTCTTCCTCGAGACCGAGGCGGCGCATGGCGGAACCCCGGTCGTGCTGGAAGAGGAAGGCCGCGTGGACCTCGCGCCCCTGCGCTTCACCCTGACCGCCAAGCCGGACCGGATCGACAGCCTGCCCGACGGCCGGCTTCATATCCTCGATTACAAGACCGGAACCCCGCCCACCAGGAAGCAGCAGGAGCAGTTCGACAAGCAGCTTCTGCTCGAGGCGGCGATGGCCGAGCACGGCGGCTTTCGCAAACTGGGGCCCACGGACGTGGCGCGGATCAGCTACATCGGCCTCGGATCGAGCCCCAAGGTGGAGAGTGTCGAGACCGACGCAGCCCTTCTGGGGCAGGTCTGGGAGGGGCTTCACGCCCTTGTCGGCCGCTACCTGCGACGCGAGCAGGGCTATGTCTCGCGCCGGGCCATGTTCGGCGAGCGGTTCCCCGGCGACTACGACCATCTCGCGCGGTTCGGCGAGTGGGAGATGAGCGACAGCCCCGTGCCGGTGCCGGTGGGGGAAGAGGCGGGCGCGCCGTCCGGCGAGGCCCGCCCGCGCGACAGGACGCGCCCGGAGGATGCCGCATGAGACGCCCGTCCGATTCCGCCGGAGCCGCGCCATGAGCCGCCGCAGGGACGAGGCGTCCGAGCGGCAGGTGCAGGCCGCCGACCCGCGGGCCTCGACTTGGCTTTCGGCCAACGCGGGCTCGGGCAAGACGCGGGTGCTGACCGACCGGGTGGCGCGGCTGCTGCTGGACGGGGTCGAGCCGCAGCGCATCCTCTGCCTGACCTACACCAAGGCCGCCGCCTCCGAGATGCAGAACCGGCTGTTCCGGCGGCTGGGCGAATGGGCGATGCTCGAGGACGCCGCGTTGCGCGCCGCGCTCGATGCGCTGGGGGTGGAGGCGGTCGGGCACGAGGTGCTGGCGCAGGCCCGCCGGCTCTTCGCCCGCGCCATCGAGACGCCGGGCGGGTTGCGGATCCAGACGATCCACTCCTTCTGCGCGACGCTCTTGCGCCGCTTCCCGCTCGAGGCGGGCGTCTCGCCGCAATTCACCGAACTCGACGACCGCGCGGCGCGCCTCTTGCGCGACGAGATCCTTGAAGAGATGGCCGACCGCACCGCGCCCGCGCTGGTGGCCGAGCTGGCCCGCGCCTACACGGGCGAGGAGTTCGGCGCGCTGGCCGAAGAGGTGGCGCGCAACCGGGCGGGCCTCGTGCCGCCGCTGGACGCCGCCGCCTGCCGCGCGCTCTATGGCGTGACGGGCGGGGCGGACGAGCTGCTGGCGCAGGTCTTCCTCGGCGGCGAAGAGGAGTGGATGCCCGGCCTGATCGCCGCGCTCGAGGCGGGATCGGCCAACGACCAGAAGGCGGCGGCGAAGCTGCGGCTTCTGTCCTTCTCGGCGCCGACGACCGCGACGCTGGCGGGGCTCGAGGGGGTGCTGCTGACGGGCGCCTCGGCAAAGGAGCCCTACACGGCCAAGATCGGCAGCTTTCCGACCAAGGCCACGCGCGGCGCGCTCGGGCCGCTCGCCGACCGGCTCGAGGCGCTCATGCGCCGGGTCGAGGCGGCGCGCCCGGTCCGCTGCTGCCTGCTGGCGGCTGAGCGCGCGCGGCTGATCCACGCCTTCGCGGGCGTCTTCCTGCCGCTCTACGAGGCGCGCAAGGCCGCGCGCGGCTGGCTCGATTTCGACGATCTGATCCAGCGCGCCAAGGGGCTGCTGACCGATTCGTCCGTCGCCCAGTGGGTGCTGTTCCGGCTTGACGGCGGCATCGATCATATCCTCGTGGACGAAGCGCAGGACACCAGCCCCGACCAGTGGAAGGTGATCGAGCTTCTGGCGCAGGAGTTCACCGCCGGCCGCGGCGCGCGCGAGGTCGAGCGGACGATCTTCGTCGTGGGCGACAAGAAGCAGTCGATCTATTCCTTTCAGGGCGCGGACGTGGCGGCCTTCGACCGGATGCGGGCCGAGTTCGGCGAGCGCCTCGCGGGGGCCGAGCGGCGGCTGGAAGAGCTGGACCTGCTCCATTCCTTCCGCTCCTCGCCTGCGATCCTGCGGCTGGTGGATCTGACCTTCGACGAGCGGCGCCGGCAGGATCTGGGCGGCGAGGTCCGTCACATCGCCTTCCGCTCGGACATGCCGGGGCGGGCCGAACTCTGGCCGCTGGTCGAGGCCGCGACCGAGCCCGAACCCGAGAACTGGTTCGATCCGGTCGATCTCGTCTCGGACGAGCATCACGCGGCGCGGCTGGCGCGGCAGGTTGCCGCCCGCATCCGCGCCATGATCGAGGAGGGCGTGCAGATCCCGCAGCCGGGCGGTTTCCGCCCCGTCGCGGCGGGCGATTTTCTGATCCTCGTCCAGCGGCGTTCGGACATCTTTGGCGAGATCATCCGCGCCTGCAAGGAGGCGCGCCTGCCCATCGCCGGGGCCGACCGGCTGAAGCTGGGGGCCGAGCTTGCGGTGCGCGACCTGTCGGCGCTCCTGGCCTTTCTCGCGACGCCCGAGGACGATCTCTCGCTCGCGGCCGTGCTGCGCTCGCCGCTCTTCGGCTGGAGCGAGGCGGAGCTGTTCGATCTGGCGCACGGGCGCGAGGGCTATCTCTGGCGCCGGCTGCGCGAGCGCGAGGCGACCCATCCCGAGACGGTCGCCATCCTGCGCGACCTGCGCGATCAGGCCGACTTCCTGCGCCCGTTCGACCTGATCGAGCGCGCGCTGACGCGCCACGACGGCCGCCGCCGGCTGCTCGCACGACTGGGCGAAGAGGCCGAGGATGGCATCGACGAACTTCTGAGCCAGGCGCTGGCCTACGAGCGGACCGACGTGCCGAGCCTGACCGGCTTCCTGACGTGGCTGCAGACCGACGAGGTCGAGGTGAAGCGGCAGATGGAGGCCGCGGGCGGGCGCATCCGGGTGATGACGGTGCATGGCTCGAAGGGGCTCGAGGCGCCGATCGTGATCCTGCCCGACACGGCCGACCGCAAGCCACGCGAGCATGACGAGATCTTCACGCTCGATTGCGGGGCGCGGGTCTGGAAGACTCCGGCCCCCGAGAGCCCGCCGCAGATCGCCGCCGCGCGCGAGGCCCGGCGGGCGCGGGACGCGGCCGAGAACCTGCGGCTGCTCTACGTGGCCATGACGCGGGCGCAATGCTGGCTGATCGCGGCGGCGGCCGGCAAGCTCGAGAGCGGCGGGGCCTGGCATGATCTGATCCGGCAGGGGATGGAGGCCGCGGGCGCTGAACGGCGGGCGGACGGCACGCTGCTGCTCGTCGAAGGGGACTGGCCCGCCCCCGCGCCGCGCCCCGCCGTGGCCGAGGCCGGGCGCCCGGCCCTGCCCGGCTGGGCCCGGACCCATGCGGCCGCACCCGTGGCCGCGCCGGGGCTGCTCTTGCCGTCGGATCTGGGCGGGGCAAAGGCGCTGCCGGGCGAGGCGCTGCCCACCGAACTGGCGCTGGCCCGCGGCTCGGCCGTGCACCGGCTGCTCGAGCATCTGCCGCTCCATCCGCCGGAGACGTGGGACGAGGTGGCACGGGGGCTTCTGCCCGACTTGGGGGATCTCGGGGACGTGCTCGAGGAGGTTCGGGCGGTTCTTTCGGCCGAGGATCTGGGCGCGGCGCTGGTGCCCCACGCGCTTACCGAGGTGCCGGTCACGGCCGAGGTTGCCGGGCGGCGGCTCTTCGGCACGATCGACCGGCTGGTGGTGGCGCCGGACCGGGTGCTGGCCGTGGACTACAAGACCAACATGGTAGTGCCGGACCGTCCCGAGGAGGTGCCGGAGGGCATCCTGCGCCAGATGGGCGCCTATGCTGAAGCCCTGACCCGGATCTACCCGGATCGCGAGGTCGAGACCGCGATCCTCTGGACGCGGACGGCGAGCCTGATGCGGCTGCCACGCGATATCGTGAGGTCGGCCCTTGCCCGAGCCACGACAACTTGACGCGGAGACGGGCGGTCCTTACGTTCCAAGCAAGCCCTACGGATCAGGAGAATTGAATATGTCCACCGTTCCCGTGACGGACGCCACCTTCGACACCGAAGTGCGCAAGTCCGACGTGCCCGTCGTCGTCGATTTCTGGGCCGAATGGTGCGGCCCCTGCCGGCAGATCGGCCCGGCGCTCGAGGAACTGTCGAACGAATATGCCGGCAAGGTCAAGATCGTGAAGGTCAACGTGGACGAGAACCCGGAAAGCCCCGCCATGCTGGGCGTGCGCGGCATTCCGGCGCTGTTCCTGTTCAAGGACGGGCAGGTGGTCTCGAACAAGGTCGGCGCCGCGCCCAAGGCCGCGCTGGCGAACTGGATCGCCTCGGCCCTCTGAGCAGGGTCCGGCATCAACCGACGCGGGGCGCCTTCGGGCGCCCTTTTCGTTGTTCCGCGCGCCTTTGGCAGCGGTCGGCGGACAGGTCGGGACCGGGGCTCTGCGGCATCTTTCCCCTTCCGACAGCCCCGGACGATGCGCCAAGAAGGCCGGAGTGCGCCTGACGACGCGGCCGGAGTGACTCACCGTCGCTCGGGTTGTGCCCCCCGCGGCGGGGCTCCATATAGGCGCAAACGGAGGGTTTCATGGCAGAAGACAGGTTTCCCGGCTGGCACGGCACCACCATCCTCGCCGTGCGCCGGGGTGGCGAGGTCGTCGTCGCAGGCGACGGGCAGGTGAGCCTCGGGCAGACGGTCATCAAGGGCACCGCGCGCAAGGTGCGCCGGCTGTCGCCCGGCGGACACGAGGTTGTGGCGGGCTTCGCGGGCTCGACCGCCGACGCCTTCACGCTGCTCGAACGGCTGGAAAAGAAGCTCGAGGCGGCGCCGGGCCAGCTGGCCCGCGCCTGCGTGGAGCTGGCCAAGGACTGGCGCATGGACAAGTATCTGCGCAACCTCGAGGCCATGCTGATCGTGACCGACGGCGAGACGCTTCTCGTCATCACCGGCGCGGGCGACGTGCTCGAGCCCGAGCATGACGTGACGGCGATCGGGTCGGGCGGCAACTTCGCGCTGGCTGCGGCGCGGGGGCTGATGGCCACCGACCTGCCGGCCGAGGAGGTCGCCCGCAAGGCGATGGCGATCGCGGCCGACATCTGTGTCTATACCAACGGCAACCTGACGGTGGAGCGTATCTCGAAATGACCGACCTGACCCCGCGCGAGATCGTCTCGGAGCTTGACCGCTTCATCATCGGCCAGAAGGACGCCAAGCGCGCCGTGGCCGTGGCCCTGCGCAATCGCTGGCGCAGGAAGCAGCTATCCGACGACATCCGCGACGAAGTTTACCCCAAGAACATCCTGATGATCGGCCCGACCGGCGTCGGCAAGACCGAGATCTCGCGCCGTCTGGCCCGGCTCGCCAAGGCGCCCTTCCTGAAGGTCGAGGCCACCAAGTTCACCGAGGTGGGCTATGTCGGCCGCGACGTGGACAGCATCATCCGCGATCTGGTCGATGCCGCCATTGTCGAGACCCGCGCCCGGATGCGCGAGGATGTGAAGAGCCGCGCGGTAAAGGCCGCCGAGGATCGCGTTCTCGAGGCGATCGCGGGCCGGGATGCGCGCGAGCAGACCCGCGAGATGTTCCGCGGCAAGCTGAAGCGGGGCGAACTGGACGCGACCGTGATCGAGGTGGAGGTGGCCGACACCTCGAACCCGATGCAGATGCTCGACCCCACGGGGCAGGGCCAGATGGGGATGATGAATCTCGGCGAGATCTTCGGGAAGGCCTTTGGCGGGCGCACCACCCGGCGCAAGATGACGGTGGCCGAAAGCCACGACATCCTGATGAACGAGGAGGCCGACAAGCTTCTCGACGACGAGGTGGTGAAGGCCACGGCGCTCGAGGCGGTGCAGGAAAACGGCATCGTCTTCATCGACGAGATCGACAAGGTCTGCGCGCGGTCGGACATGCGGGGGGCCGACGTCAGCCGCGAGGGCGTGCAGCGCGATCTGCTGCCGCTGATCGAGGGCACGACGGTCTCGACCAAGTATGGCCCGGTCAAGACCGACCATATCCTCTTCATCGCGAGCGGCGCCTTCCACATCGCCAAGCCCTCGGACCTGTTGCCCGAGCTTCAGGGCCGCCTGCCGATCCGGGTGGAGTTGCGCGCGCTGACCGAAGAGGATTTCGTCCGCATCCTCTCGGAGACGGACAATGCGCTGACACGGCAATACAAGGCATTGATGAATACCGAGAAGGTGGGGATCACCTTCACCGAGGACGGGATCAAGGCGCTCGCCTCGATCGCGGCCGAGGTCAACCGCTCGGTCGAGAACATCGGCGCCCGGCGACTCTATACGGTGATGGAGCGGGTGTTCGAGGAGCTGTCCTTCCACGCGCCCGACCGCTCGGGCGAGGAGGTCACGGTGGATGCGGCCTATGTCGAGAAGAACCTGGGCGAGCTGGCCCGCTCGACCGATCTGAGCCGCTACGTCCTCTGACACACTGCCGGCGGGGGGCGATCCCCCGCCGCTGCGGGACCGGAGCGCCTCGCGCCCTCGCCGCCACGGGCCGGGCCTGCCAAAAAAGTTTCATCCCTCTGCAGAAAGCACTCGCCCTTGAGCCCGGGGCGCGTATCTTTCTCCATGTGACCCGGCGTCGGCATATCCGGCGGGCTTTTCCCTTGGGCCGGGTGCAGTCTGTTGCGACCGCAGGATTTGGGATGAAAGACCTGTATTTGATCTGTGCATCGCGGCCGCACCGCAGGACGCGAGGTGCCACAGACCCTGAACGACCAGTTTCCGATGCGGGCCGCCCGGACCGCGCCCTTTTCCGACCGGGCTTCATTGAGACCACGACCCTTTGACAGGAGCATTTGCATGAAGGCCGTTTTGCTTGCGGGTGGCTATGGAACGCGGTTGAGCGAGGAGACGGGCGTCGTGCCCAAGCCCCTCGTAGAGATCGGAGGCCGGCCGATCCTCTGGCACATCATGAAGATCTATGCCGCCCACGGCATCACGGACTTCGTGATCTGCTGTGGCTACAAGGGGCACATGATCAAGGATTATTTCCTGAGCTACTTCCACCGCAACAGCGACATCACCATCGACGTCCGCTCCAACGAGATCGAACTGCACCGCCCCGTCTCGGAGCCGTGGCGCGTGACGATGGTGGATACGGGCCTGGAGACGATGACCGGCGGACGCATCAAGCGCATCCGCGACCATATCGGCGACGAGCCCTTCTGCCTGACCTATGGCGACGGCGTGTCCGACATCGACATCGGCAAGCTGGTGGCCTTCCACAAGGAACAGGGCGTGGCGGGCACGGTGACCGCCGTCCGCCTGCCCGGCCGCTTCGGGGCGCTGGACCTGTCCGAAGGGACGCGCGTGAACCGCCTGCGCGAGAAGAGCATCATGGATGGCCAGACCATCAACGGCGGCTTCTTCGTGCTCGAACCGTCGGTCTTCGACTATATCGAGGGAGACAGCACCGTCTGGGAGGAAGAGCCGCTGCAGGGGCTGGTGCAGGATGGCCAGCTGGCCGTCTATCGCCACGACGGCTTCTGGCAGAACATGGACACGCTGCGCGACAAGACCCTCTTGCAGGGCATGTGGGAGAAGGGCAAGGCGCCCTGGAAGATCTGGGAGTAGCCTGGGTCGCCGGTCCCGGTGCCGCAGGGCACCGGGAGGTCTGGCCTACCACTGCAGGCTTTCCTGCTCGCGGTGGGGCAGCACGGCCAGGAACCGGAACGGCATGGCGGGCAGCAGGCCCGGATCAAGCGCGGCGAGCTTCCATGCGAGGGACAAGGTCGGAACCCGGCGCTGAAGCAGGGCGCGCATGAAGAGATAGCTGTAGGCGCGCCGGTAGCGGCTGACGCGGTTCGCCACGATGCTGCGATCCTCGGGCGACAGCGAGAGCCTCCGGGCGAGGGTGTGAAAGAACATCAGCATGTAGCCGGTGCGGTCCACCACCTTGGTCGAGCGCCAGTCGAACGCATCGAAATAGACGTTCACCCCGCGCCCGCACAGGACGTTCAGCTTCCACGAGACCACCGTCCGCGCGCCCGCCGCGATGAGCGACAGCCAGAAGAGCTGGTCCTCGCCCGCGTTGCGCAGGCGCGGCTCGAACCGCAGCTGGCGCACGAAGCTCTGCCGCACCACGACCGTCGAGGTCTGGCTGAGATAGGTGCCGATCGAGGCGGTCATGATCGACGGCTGGTCGAAGGCGAGGATCGGGATCTCGGCGTCGATCACCGTCACGCCCGCATGGCGGGCCTCGCGCATCTCCCGCAGCGCCGGCGTCCGCTCGAAATAGGTGATGTCGTCGTCCGTCCGCTGGTGATCGCAGAAGTGGAAGTCGTAGCCCTTTTCCAGCAGGTCCAGCGCGTCCCGCAGGTGCGTGGGTTGCCAGATGTCGTCGGAATCGAGGAAGGCCACATGGTCGTAGCCCTCGGCCTCGACGGCGTCGAGCCCGGCGTTGCGGGCCGCTCCGGGCCCGCCGTTCTTCTGCTCGATGAGCCGCACGGGCACCTTGCCCTGCCAGGCGGCCAGTTCGGATCGGGCGGGAACGGGGGACTCGTCGTCGATCACGAAGACCGTCAGACTGTCGCCCTCGCGCAGACGCTGCGCCTCGACCGACTCGAGGGCGCGCGACAGGATCCCCTTGTCCCTCTGGTAAAAGGGAATGATGATCGCCGTTCGCATGTTGAAAAGATCCTGAAAAAATAGCGATAGGTCAAAACCGCCGCCGCTCCTCGCCGTGGCGAGACTGCAGGCCGCGCGGTCAGGTTAGGCAGAGAGACCTGCCGGAGACAAACCCTTTCGAGCGTGAGAGTTCCACTTGAACCGCCCTGCGCGGCGGATTCAACCGATGGGCGCGGGTCTCGGCGGGAAGTCGCGCGTCGGATGCGCACCAAGCGCGCGGATTCAGCGAAGGGCGGCGGCGCCCCTCGCCGATCTGCCAGAGCATCTGTCGCGGGAAAGTGCGGCTCCACTGCGAAACCGCAGTGGAGATCCGTCGGACAGGCAGCATCGCGCAGGTGGTGACGCTGCCGGAGTGGGCTCTGCCGGGACTTATTGCTTGGGCGGGGTCGCGGCGAACAGCGCGGCGACGAGACCGCCCACCACCATGCCGACAAACCAGTGACCGCCGGCAAAGGCGAACATGATGCCCACGCCGACGAAGATTACCGCGGCCATCATCAGGCGAAAGGCGAGTTCAGAGACTTCGGGCATGTGTGCCTCCATACATGCAAGCTGGGCCAGTCCTCACCGTTGCCGCCGGGGCGCGCTTGCGTCAAGCCGCCGAGCGCCGCTTCGGGCCATGGGCGACATCACGCCGCTCCCTTGCACTGACCGGAAGGACAGGCGGGACCGCGCCTGACGGTCCGGCGACCGCCCGCGGCCCCGCAGATCGTGGCCGCCGGTTCAGGCCGCGAAGCGCCGGAGCGCGCGGCGCGGAACAAGGCTGTCGCCGGTCTTCTGCGGCTGCAGCGAACTTTTTCGTGAACCGGATCGCCCCGTCGTGCGTTCCCCCCTGTCCGCAACATCGCCGGAGGCACCATGCATCAATCCGCCCTGCATCCCGAAAATGATGACGGCAAAGCCATACTCCGCTCGGCATTGCGCGATGCCCCAGGAGAGTGGGCCCTGTTTCTCGACATCGACGGGACGCTGGTGGACATTGCCGAGCAGCCGCACGACGTCCGGGTCGAGCCCGGCCTGCCCCGGGATCTGGCAAGCCTGGCCGGTCGCATGGGCGGCGCGCTGGCCCTTGTGACGGGCCGGCGGGTGGACTGGATCGACGCCAACTTCGGCCCTCACCTCTTTCCGGCCGCAGGGCTGCACGGGGTCGAGCGGCGCCGCGCCTCGGGCGAGCTGGACCGGGCGGCGCTGACCCCCTCGCTCAATGCGCTGCGCAAGGATCTCGGGCGGCGCACGGCGCGGATGCCGGGGGTGCTGCTTGAGGACAAGGTGGCGGCGGTGGCGCTGCATTACCGTCAGGCGCCCGAACGGGAGCCGGACGTGCGGGCGATGATGGAGATGGCGTTGAAGGTGATGGGTGACGGCTGGGTGTTGCAGCACGGAAAGATGGTGGTCGAACTTCGGCCGGCCTCGGCCAACAAGGGCACGGCGGTCGAGGCCTTCCTGTCCGAGTCGCCCTTCGCGGGCCGCCGCCCCGTCGCCGTGGGCGACGATGTGACCGACGAAGAGATGTTCCGGGTCGCCAATGCCCGCGGCGGCCTCTCGGTCAGGATCTGCGAGACGGAGGCGCCGACACTGGCCGCCGCGCGGCTGGAGTCGCCGCAGGCGCTGCGGGATCTCGTGGCGGAGCTTGCGGCATGAGCCGGCTGGTCGTCGTGTCGAATCGCGTGCCGCTGCCGGACGAGAATGGAAATCCCCCGCCCGGAGGGCTTGCGGTCGCGGTCCACGCGGCGCTGCGCAAGAACGGCGGGATCTGGATGGGCTGGTCGGGCCGCTCGACCGGCGAGGGCGAGCCGCAGGGCCTCACTACGCTCGAGCAGGACGGGATCAGCTATGTGCTGACGGATCTGTCGCAGGCCGATCTCGACGAATATTACAACGGCTTCGCCAACCGGGTGCTCTGGCCGATCTTTCACTGCCGGCTGGATCTGGCCGAATATGCCCGGCAGGAGATGGCGGGCTATTTCCGCGTGAACCGCCTCTTTGCCGACCGGCTGGTGCCGATGCTGGAACCGGACGATGTGATCTGGGTGCATGACTACCACCTGATCCCCCTGGCGCAGGAGTTGCGCAAGCGGGGGGTGCGCAACCGGATCGGCTTCTTCCTTCACATCCCCTGGCCGCCCGCCGACATCCTCACCGCCCTGCCCGTCTACGAGATCATCATGCGCGGTCTTGCCGCCTACGATCTCGTGGGTTTCCAGACCGACTACGACCTCGACAACTTCGTGGGCTGCCTGCGCCGCGAGGGCTGGGGCGACTGGTCCGCGCCCGGCTGGCTCACCGCCTTCGACAAGGAGGTGGCGGCGGCGGCCTTCCCCATCGGGATCGAGACCGAGGATTTCGCCCGCCTGGCGGCCAAGACCGACGGGCTCGATCTGGTCACCGACATGCAGCAGAGCCTGCATGGCAGCGCCCTCATCATCGGGGTGGACCGGCTGGACTATTCCAAGGGGATCGCCGCCCGCATCGACGCGTTCGAGCGGTATCTCACCCGCAATCCCGACCAGGCCGGCAAGGTCACGCTGCTTCAGGTGGCGCCGCACTCCCGCTCGGACGTGCCGGAGTATCTCGACATGCAGGGGCAGGTAGAGGCGCATTGCGGGCGCGTGAACGGCGCCCACGGCACGATCGAATGGGTGCCGATCCGCTATGTGAACCAGTCGCTGACGCGGCCGGTGCTGGCCGGTCTCTACCGGCTGGCAAAGGTCGGGCTGGTGACGCCGCTGCGTGACGGGATGAACCTTGTCGCCAAGGAATATATCGCCTCGCAGGACCCGTCCGATCCCGGTGTCCTGGTGCTGTCACGGTTTGCGGGCGCCGCGCGCGAGCTGGACGGGGCGATCCTGATCAACCCCTACGACACCGAGCAGACGGCGAACGCGATCGGCCGCGCGCTCTCGATGCCGCTTGACGAGCGGATGGCGCGCTGGAGGCGGATGATGGACCATCTCGAGGCGCATGACGTGCTCTGGTGGTGCCGGACCTTCCTCGGCGCCCTGCGCGATGCGCCGGTGGACAACGGCGCCCTCGTCCGGGACGAAGCCTGAGACGCCGCCCGCCCCGATCCGCGGGCGGCGCGCGCCTCAGGCGGTGAAGGCGTAGCCCACCCCATGGACGGTGCGGATGAAGTGGCTTCCGCTTTTGGACGAGGGCATCTTCCGGCGCAGCCGGCTCACGATTCCGTCCACGACGCGGTCGTAGCTCTCCCAGCTCCGCCCCTTGATCGCGTTCATGATCTGGTCGCGGCTGAGAACCTGCCCCCGCCGCGCCAGAAGCGCCGCCAGCAGCTCGAACTCCGAGGTGGTCAGCTCGATCTCGGCGCCGTCGGGGGCCCAGACCTTCCGCGCCTGAAGGCTCATGCCATAGCCCTCGAACGCATGATCGACCTGGGGGCGCCCGGCGGGTAGGGCCGCCGCCGCCCGGCCCGTCCGGCGGAAGACCGCCCCGACCCGCGCGGCCAGCTCGCGCGCGACAAACGGCTTGACCAGCGAGTCATCGGCGCCAAGCTCCAGCCCCAGAACACCGTCGCTTTCGGCGCGCCGCGACGCGAGAAGGATGATGCCGCGATCCGTGACCTGCCGCAATTCGCGCACCAGAGAGAGGCCGTTTCCGTCCGGCAGCGACGTGTCGATCAGAAAGAGATCCACCTGCTCCTGCGCGTGGATCCTGCGGAACTGCGCCAGGGTCTTGGCCGTGATCACCCGGAACCCGCGCTCTTCCAGCACTTCCTGCACGACTGTCAGCACCGAGGCCTCGTCATCGAGTGCAAGGATGCACGGGACCATCCGTTACTCCGAGTTCCGTCACCTGACCATCGGGACAACCTTAGCGTGTTTTTCCATCGAGGCAACGCCCGAAAGCCCCGCGCCGCGCGGCAGACGCTCCCGGATCCGGTCGGGCGAAGGATCGGTTGCAAACACGTTCCGCGTCTCAAGCCCTTCGCGATGAAGATATCGAAGTGCGCGCAAGCGGCGCGTCCGGGCCAGCTGGATCAGGGCAACCGTCATTCTGCCTGCCTCCTTTCGAACGGGCGGAATTGCGCTCAAGGAGGGAAACGGCGAAAGCTGAACACCTTTTAGTTGTGTCCTGCAAAATTTCGCAACCTCTTGGCGTCGCTCGCTTTCTTCAGCTGTGACTTTTTTGCCAGAGTAGGCAGAAATTCTCGGACGGATGGACCTTTGACCCCCTTTCGCATAATCGGCACAAATCCGCCTACTACCTGTTTGAGGGTAGAGTGGGTAACGAATCATTATCCGGTTGAGCAGCGGCTGCCATGCGCTGCGGGACGCCGGAGGGGGCTCGCGCAAGCGCTTCGTTCTGGGGAGACGATGGAATGACACATATCCACGACGGCGAGAAACCCGCCTTCCGCCTGGGCTGGCCCTTCTTCGTCAGGGCGGCCCGCCAGCCCTCCGCCAACCTCAAGACACCCAAGATCCTGACGCGCGAAGAGCTGAAAGAGCTTTTCTCGTCCGAGTTGTCCCAATCCGGCACCGAGCGCCGCGAACGCCCCCTCGGCATGAGACAGGGCGGACGCTTTCCAGCCTGATCCCCCGGCCCGACAGCCTTTCCCCCCTGTCCAGCCGTGGCAGATCTGGTATCTCTGGCAACAAGACCGCCACCGGAGGCCCCAGATGCTGACATATCTCTGTCTGAGCGAAACCGACGGCCCCGCCCGCTTCTACCGGGTGGAACTCGCCTACAACCTCTTCGGCGAATACACCGTCCTGCGCGAATGGGGCCGCCGCAGCCCCGGTCGGGCCGGCCGGAGGCTCGTCACCTGGTTTTCCAACCTGCGGGATGCCTGCCTAGCGGCCGAGCGTTGGCACCAGCGCGCCCGTCGGCGTGGCTACCGCACCACCATCGAAGGCAGCGCATGACGCATCTGTGGGTGAGGGCCGAACAGCGGCCCAACGAGGAACGTGTGGGGCTCACGCCCGCAGGCGCCGCGGCGCTGGTGGCCAAGGGCATCCGGGTGACGGTCGAGGCCAGCCGCGTCCGCGCCCTCTCGATCGAGGGCTACGCCGCCGCGGGCTGCGCCATCGCCGCCGAGAACTCCTGGCCCTCCGCCCCCGACGACGCGATCATCTTCGGGT
Source organism: Cereibacter sediminicola (assembly GCF_007668225.1). NCBI lineage: Bacteria > Pseudomonadati > Pseudomonadota > Alphaproteobacteria > Rhodobacterales > Paracoccaceae > Cereibacter > Cereibacter sediminicola. The sequence goes on from NZ_VDEK01000013.1 coordinate 28,311, forward strand.
TGAAGGAACTGCCCGAGGACGGCACCCCCCTCCGCCACCGCCACATCCTCTTCGGCCACGCCTTCAAGGGCCAGCCCGCCGGCCGCATCCTCCTGGAGCGGTTCAAGGCCGGCGGCGGCACGCTCTACGACCTCGAGTCGCTGGTGGACGAGACCGGACGCCGCGTCGCCGCCTTCGGCTATTGGGCGGGCTACGCCGGCGCCGCCGTCGCGCTGAAATGCTGGGCGGCGCAGGCGCGGGGCGGGATCTGCGATCCCGTCTCAACCTGGCCCGGCCGCGAAGGCCTGCTGGCCGATCTCGCCGCTGAGCTGGCGGCCTCCGGGGCGCCGCAGCCGCGCGCACTGGTGATCGGCGCGCAGGGCCGCGTGGGCACCGGCGCGGCCGACCTCTGCGAGTCGATGGGCCTCGCCGTCACCCGCTGGGACATCGCCGAAACCGCGCACGGCGGCCCCTTCCCCGAGGTGCTCGAGCACGAGATCTTCCTCAACTGCATCCTTGCGCGGCCCGGCTGCCCGGTTTTCGTGCCGGCCGAGGCGCTCGACGCCCCGCGCGCCCTCCGCGTGATCGGAGACATCGCCTGCGATCCGACCTCGGACTTCTCGCCGATCAAGGTCTATGATCGCGTCACCAGCTGGTCGGCGCCCGCGCTTCGCGTCCATGCCGACCCGGTGCTCGACGTGATGGCGATCGACAACCTGCCCTCGCTCCTGCCCGTCGAGAGCAGCGAGGATTATGCAGCCCAGCTGCTCCCCTCGCTCCTGGCGCTCGACCGCCTCGACGAGGGCGTCTGGGCCCGCGCCAAGGTCGAGTTCGACCGCCACATGGCCGATCTCTGACCGCCCGCCGCGCGTTTCATTCTCGCACGAATATCCTCGGGGGGAGCCCGTCCCCCGGACGGGCGCGGGGGGCAGACAGCCCCCCGCCTTTCCACAGGCGCGCGCTCAGCCCTTCCCGAGCATCCGGTAGAACAGCCCGTCCGGCAGCAACTGCGAGAAGCGGAAGAACGAGGCGAACATCAGCGGGAAGTTCATGCGGAAATTGTCCGAGCACATGTGCTCGAACATGTGCTGCGCCGCCTTCTCCGGCTCCATGATCGAGGGCATGCGGAACCTGTTCTTGTCGGTCAGCCGGGTGCGTATGAAGCCGGGGTTGACCAGCTGCACCTCGACGCCGGTGCCGCGCAGGTCGGCGTAGAGCGACTCGGTCAGCGCCATGACGCCCGCCTTGCTGGCGGAATAGCCGATGGCGCCGGGCAGGCCGCGATAGCCGCCGATGCTGCCAACCACCACCAGATGCCCGCGGTTCGCGGCGATCATGCCCGGCAGGATGGCCGAGGCCAGCCGCACGAGCCCCGACAGGTTGGTGTCGATCATCGCCTCGACCTTGGCCGTCTCCCACTCCTGCGCCTTCATCGGCCAGTAGGTCCCGGCGAGATAGACCACGCCGTCGAAGGACCCCACCTTGACAAGCGCCGCCTCGATCGAGGCCTCGGAGGTCACATCCAGCACGACCGCTTCGGCCGGCGCGGGCATCGCCTCGACCGCCTCCGCCAGACGCGCCTCGTCGCGGCCCGACAGGATGACCCGCGCCCCCGCCCCGCTCAGTTTCTTCGCCAGCGCGAGACCGAGGCCCTCGCTTCCGCCGATGAGCCAATACCGCTTACCTACAAAGTCTCTCATCTCTCGATCCGTCTCAGTGTCGCCACAAGCTCGGCCACCTTGATCCCGAACTTGCGGAACTGGCTCCGATTGATGATCGTGCCATTCTCCAGACGGTACATCCAGTCAATCACATCCAGCACATGCCCCCCTGCGTCATCTTGAAGCCGCAGCCGGTAGCGCAGGCAAAGGGCTGATCCTTCAGCCTTTCCGACCCCGGTGCCCACCACGTCATCGGCCTGTGCACGCAGCGTCCCGTCGTTGCCTAGGGTAAAGCGCCACTCGCGCCGGTCGGTGGCGCCGCTGTCGTAGCGGAAGTGCTCGGTCAGCACGCCGGAGGTTCCGTCCCAGCGCCCCTCCATGTCCGCAACGAACCGCGAGGTGACGCGGCCGGTCGGCCCGTAGATCACGCCCTCGCACAGCAGGGGCCCGGCCAGATCGCGCCGCGGATCGAGCAGGGGCCCCTTGCCGGCATAGTCCGCCGGCCGCTGCGCCGCGAAGGCGAGGGTTCGGCTGCGCAGCAGGGCAAGGCCGAGGATCACGAGGGCACCAAGCGCAAGGAACAGGAACGGGGTCACGGGTCAGCTCTCCGGGATGGGGGTGGCAAGCAGGAGGAGGATGGCGAAGACCTTCAGCGCGCAGGGCACGAGGGCATAGAGCACCGACAGCAGGAGGAGCGCACCCTCGGGCCCGGTGCTGCCCGGCGTGAAGCCCGCCAGTTGCAGCAGCGGCAGGACCGAGGCCGCCGCCAGCGCAAGCGCAAGTTTCGAGGCAAAGGACCAGAGGCCGAAGGCCGTGGCCTCCCCCGATCCCGTGCGCGCGAGATGGCGCGCGAAGATTGCGGGCAGCAGCACCATGTCGGCCCCCAGCGCCGCGCCCGACGCCGCGCAGATCAGCGCGAAACCCACGATTTCGCCCGGCCCCAGCGTGAAGGCGAAGACGAAGGACGCCACGGCCAGCGCCATGCCCGCCAGCAGCACGGGTTTCGCGCCTCGGGTGCGGGCGGCGCGGCTCCAGCCGGGCGCGCTCGCCGCGGCGGCGAGGAAGAACAGCAGAAGCAGCGGTCCCTCCCAGCCGGCGGCGTCGAGGCGGCTTTCGACGAAGAACAGGAAAAGCGTCGAGGTCACCGCCACCGGCGCCGCATTGACCAGCGCCAGCAGCAGAAGCCGCCGGATCATCGGATCGCGCAGCACCGCCCGCAGGTCCGGCCGCGGCGGCTCGGCCAGGCCCGCCCATTCGCGGCGCATGGCGAACCACGCCACCAGCGCAAGCCCGGCAAAGCCCCAGGCAAAGAGGGCAAAGCTGCCCAGCACGACCGGCGCGACGGCCGCCAGAGAGACGCCCGCGAGCGCCCCGGCCTCGCGCCAGCCGGCCAGCCGCAGATGCCCGCCCGGTCCCAGCCGCGCGGCCTTGCCCACCCCTTCGGAGTAGAAGGCGATGGTGAGGAAGGAGAAGGCCGAGAAGAGCACGACCAGCATCAGCGCGAACCACAGGAGCGGCGCGACCGGCGGCGACACGGCAAAGAGGCCCACCATCGCCAGCGCGAGCAGCAGCACCGCCCCCGCCACCATGCCGGCCCGGCGCCGGCGCGTCACCTCGGCCAGCCATCCCAGCGCGGGATCCTGCACCACATCCACCAGCCGGAGCGCGGCCAGAACCGCGCCCAGCGCGCCCAGGCTCATGCCATGTTCGTCCACATAGACCTTCGGCGCATGGATGTAGATCGGCAGGCCCGCAGCCGCGATCAGCCCCGCAAGAAGCGACCACGGCAGAAGCCTCGCCGTCACCGCGTGACGTCTTGCAGCGGCGGCGCCGGCCGGCTGCGGTAGCGGGCGCCCTTCAGCGCCAGCTTCAGCGCCTGCCAGTGGATCAACGCCAGCACCCGGCGCGAGCCGAAGGGCCGGCGCAGGCAGGCCCGCAGGATGCCCATGTTCGTAAGCGGCGCCCGGCGCCCCGTGAGGGTGGCATAGAGCCCGCCCTCGGCAAAGTTGTAGTCGATCCAGACGCCTACCCGATCCTCACGGATGTCAAAGCGGAAGCGGTAGCCGCCCTCGATCGGCTGGAAGGGCGAGACATGCATGATCTTGGCCGCGGTCAGCGTGTCCGTCCGCTCGATGGCCGAGCCGTCTTCCTTGGCGCAGAGATACCAGTGACGGTCGCCGAAGGTGTTGCTCACCTCGGCGACGACGGTGCGCAGCGCCCCCTCGGCGTCATGGCAGAGCCAGAAGCTGACCGGGTTGAACACATGCCCCATCACCCGCGGCTGTGTCAGCAGAAGGATGCGTGCGGCCGGAGCCATCCCCTGCGCCGCCAGCACCTCGCGCACCCAGGCGACGCCCCGGCCCTGCCCCGGCTCACCGCCGTAGTCGCGGTCATGCAGCGCAATCAGGTTGGCCCGGTTGCGCGAGAAGAGCGCGGGCCCCTCGACCGCCTCGGGATCGACGATCAGGTAATCCACCCCGTAGCGGAAGCTGTTCCCGAGCGCGCCCTTGCGCCCGTGAAAGGTCTCACCCTGAACATGCTCGGCCCACATGGCGCGCCTCAGGCCGCGACCGGGGTGGCGGCGCGGCGGCGCATCGCCTCGACCACATCCACGGCGCTTGCAAAGCCGTCCTCATGGAAGCCGTTCCGCATCCAGGCGCCGGCGAACCAGGTCTGCCGCTCGCCGTTCATCATCCGCAGCGCCGCGACGCCCAGTTGCGCGGCCAGATCATAGACCGGATGACGGAAGGTCACGACGTCATGCACCAGCTCTTCGCGCACCTGCCGGTTGCCGTTCAGCGTCACGAACAGCGGATCGTCCTCGGGGATCGGCTGAAGCGAGTTCATCCAGTAGGTGATATCGATCGGCGCCTGCGGATCCTCGGGCTCGAGATAGACCCACGAGGCCCAGGCGGCCCGACGCTTGGGCATGACCGACCTGTCCGAATGGAGCACCGCCCGGTTCGGCTGGTAGCGCACCGATCCCAGCGCCGTCCGCTCGGCCTCGGTCGCATCCGACAGAAGCCGCAGCGTATCGTCGGAATGGGTGGCGAAGATGACCTCGTCAAACGCCTCCCACTCGCCGCCCTCGGCACGCACGCGCACGCCGCCGCCTTCGCGCCGCACGCCCGCCACCCCGGCGCCCAGCCGCAGATCCACCCCGCGCGACGCCATCGACGCCTGCAGGCGGCTTACATATTCGATCGAGCCACCCGCCACCGTGTACCACTGATGCTGCCCGGTGTGCGACAGCAGCGCGTGATTCTCGAAGAACCGCAGCATCGCCTGCGCGGGAAAATCCAGGATCCCGCGCGAGGGCGTGGACCAGATCGCCCCCGAGATCGGCAGCAGATAATAGTCGCGGAACCAGTTGCCCAGTTCGAGCCGCGCCAGAAGCTCGCCGATCGTCATGCGGGGATCGTCGGCATGCTCCATCGCGTGCGCGTTGAAGCGCAGCACATCCATCAGCATGTTCAGGAAGCGCGGATCGAGGGCATTCCGCTTCTGCGCAAAAACGGCCTTCAGGTCCTTGAGCCCGTATTCCAGCCGCCCGCCGCGCACCGAGGCGCCAAAGCTCATGTCGCTCTTGACCACGGGCACCTTGAGCTCGTCGAAGAGCCGCGTCAGGTGCGGGTAATTCACCTTGTTGAAGACGATGAAGCCCGTATCCACCGGCTGATCGCCGCGCTTGCCGGCCAGAACCGTCCTTGCATGGCCGCCGAGGCGCTTCTCGGACTCGAACAGGACCACCGCGTGATCGCGGGCGAGCATATGCGCCGCCGCCATCCCCGAGACCCCTCCACCGATTACAGCGACGCGCCGGCGCGCGAACTCAGACGTCTCGAATGGCATGCCCTGCACCTTCCCTCTTCATGTGCGGTTGATACGCTGCGTCACGCGGCCCGGATCAGTCGGCCCGCAGCTTTTTCTCGACCCGGCCGGGTGATCCAGACTGCCCCGCGGGGCGTAAACAGCGCGTAAGGAGCACGGCAGGGGCCAACCGAAAAATACGGATGCAAGCGGGAGACCGGTTGCCTATCTTCTCCCGCGGGCGACGAGGGAAAGGCCTGCTGTGACGGACAAGAGTAACGGGACGGACTGGGTGGCACTCATGCGTGCGATCCGGGATCATCGGGACGAGGCAGCCTTCGCGGAGCTGTTCCAGCACTTCGCGCCGAGGGTGAAGGGCTTCCTGATGAAATCCGGCAGCGTGGAGTCCCAGGCCGAGGAATGTGCGCAGGATGTGATGGCAACGGTGTGGCAGAAGGCTCATCTCTTCGATCCGTCGCGGGCGTCGGTGGCGACCTGGATCTTCACGATCGCGCGAAACCGGCGGATCGACGGGCTGCGAAAGGCGCGCCAGCCAGAGCCCGAGGATCTCTTCTGGGGCCCGGACGCCGAGCCCGATCAGGCCGACGTCTATGAAATGCAGCAGGAGAACGACCGCCTCGGCCGCGCCATCGCCCGCCTGCCCGAGGCGCAGCGGGCCCTGATCGAGCGCGCCTTCTTCGGCGACCTCACCCACCGGGAACTTGCGGTCGAGACCGGGCTTCCCCTTGGCACCATCAAGTCGCGCATCCGGCTCGCGCTGGAACGTCTGCGCCAGCACATGAGTTGAACGAGACCATGACGATCCGGCACCATGTTTCCGACGCCCTCCTGACGGCCTATGCGGCGGGCTCGCTGCCCGAGGCATTCTCGCTGGTGGTGGCGACACATCTTTCGCTCTGCGACGATTGCCGCGCACGGGCCGCGGCCCTCGATGCGGTGGGCGGGCGGCTGATGGAAGAGGCGGCTCCGGTCGCCCTCTCCGAGGGCAGCCTTGCCGCCGTCATGTCCCGGCTCGACCGCCGCATCGAGGTGCCCGCGCGGCCCGCCCGCCGCGCCGACCCGCGCGCCCCCGCGCCGCTGGCCGACTATGTCGGCGGACGGCTCCAGGATGTCCGCTGGCGGGCGCTGGGCGGTGGCGTGCGGCAGGCGATCCTGCCGACCGGAGGCGAGGCCATCGCGCGGCTTCTGTGGATACCGGGCGGCCAGGCCGTGCCCGACCACGGCCACCGGGGGATGGAGCTGACGCTCGTGCTGCAGGGCGCCTTCCGCGACGAGACGGACCGCTTCGGCCCCGGCGACCTCGAGATTGCCGACGAAGAGCTTGAGCATACGCCGACGGCCGAGGCCGGGATCGACTGCATCTGCCTCGCCGCGACCGACGCGCCGCTGCGCTTCAACAGCTTCCTTCCCAAGCTGGTGCAGCCCTTCTTCCGCATCTGAGCGCGCATTGGCCGTGGGCAGAAGGGCCGTGCATTTCACGAAGCGCGAATGACGCGGGCCTTTACTCGGCCGCGTCGGTGCGTGGTCTCATATCCTCGAAGTCGAAATTGTCGAGCCTCCGAGCCTTCTTGCCGGCCTTGCCGGCCGAGATGCGGATCTCTTCCACGTCGCGCGCGGCCTGCGTGAAGTGGCGGTCGAGGTTGCCCACGCGGTCCGTCAGCCGGTCGATCTCGCGGCCCAGTTCGGCCAGTTCGCGCCGGATCGCGCCAGCCTGCGCCCGCATCCTTGCATCCTTCAGCACCGCCCGCATCGTGTTCAGCACCGCCATGCAGGTGGTGGGCGAGACGATCCAGACCCGCGCCGCAAAGCCTTCGCGCACGATGTCGCCGAAATTGGCATGAAGCTCGGCATAGACCGCCTCGGAAGGCAGAAACATCATCGCCCCGTCCGCCGTCTCGCCCTCGAGAATGTATTTCTCGGCGATGGCGCGGATATGGGCGCGAACGGCCACCCGCATCATCCGCTGCGCCTCCATCTGCGCCGCCGGATTCTCGGCCGCCCGCAGCGCCTCGTAGGCCTCGAGCGGAAACTTCGAGTCGATCACGATTGGCCCCGGCGGCTCGGGGAGGTGGATCAGGCAATCCGCCCGCCGCCCGTTCGAAAGCGTCGCCTGCATCGTGTAACTGTCGGAGGGCAAGGCCTTCTGCACGATGTCATTCAGCTGGATCTCGCCGAAGGCGCCCCGCGTCTGCTTGTTGGACAGGATGTCCTGCAGCCCCAGCACGTCGCCCGACAGCTTCTCGATGTTGGCCTGCGCCCGGTCGATGGTCTCAAGCCGCTGATGCAGATCGCCCAGCGAGCGCGCCGTGCGCAGCGCGGTGCCGTGCAGGCTCTCGGCCATGCCGCGCTGCACCTCGGCCAGGCGCCGCTCCATCAGCTGCAGCATGGCGCCCTGGCTCGAGGCCTGCGCCTCGGAGACATGATGCAGCCCGCCCGCCAGCCGCTCCTGCCCGTCCGAGAGCATCTGCACCTGCTGGCCGAGCCACCCCAGCTCGTTCAGCATCGGCGCGACCATCCGCGCCGACCGCCCGGCCGCGCGCAGGATCAGCAGGAGCATCACCAGAAGGATCAGCCCCGCGCCCACGCCAAGCACCAGCGGGTCGTCCCAGCTGAAGGTCCGGTCGCCGATGCGGATCATTGCGGGCGGGTCATCGCCGGCCGAACAGCCGCTCGATGTCGGCCAGCTTCAGCTCGACATAGGTGGGCCGGCCGTGGTTGCACTGACCCGAGAGGGGCGTGGCCTCCATCTCGCGCAGAAGCGCGTTCATCTCTTCGGCCCGCAAGGCGCGGCCCGAGCGCACCGATCCGTGGCAGGCCATGCGCGAGAGCACGGCGTCCATCCTCGCCTGAAGCCGGTCCGAGCTGCCCAGATCGGCCAGATCGTCGAGAATGTCGCGCAGGAGCGGCGCCGCCTCGACCTTGCCGAGGATGGCGGGCACCTCGCGAACGGCAACCGCGCCCCCGCCAAAGGGCTCGAGCACGAGGCCGAGGGCCGCCAACTCGTCCGCCGCCTCGAGAAGCCGGGCGGCGTCCGAGGGCGACAACTCGACGATCTCGGGGATCAGCAGCACCTGCCGCGCGATACCGGCCCCGTCGCGTTGCCGCTTGAGCCGTTCATAGACCAGCCGCTCGTGCGCCGCGTGCTGGTCCACGATCACGAGGCCGCGGGCGGTCTGCGCAAGGATCCAGTTGCCGTGGATCTGCGCGCGCGCCGCCCCGAGCGGACGATCCTCGGCCGCGTCAACGGGCGCCTCCTCAACCCGCGCGGCGGGCGCCTCGGCCAGCCCCGGCATGGCCGCCTGCGGCGCCTGAAAGGCGAAGCTGCGCGCGACCGAGGCGGCGGACGGGCGGTCCATCTGGTAGATGCGCGCCGCGGGCGGGGCGGCGGCCTCGGGGCGGAAGGCCTCGAGCGTGTCCCCGGCGACGGTGGTCGAGGCGCGATGCCCCGCCCCCGCCAGTGCCTGACGCAGCGCGGTGACGATCAGCCCGCGCACCTCGCCCGACTCGCGGAACCGCACCTCGGCCTTGGCGGGATGCACGTTCACATCCACCCGCTGCGGATCGCAGATCAGGTTCAGCACGGCGGCCGGATAGCGGTCGCGGCTCAGCACATCCATGTAGCCCGCCCGAAGCGCGCCGAGCAGCATCCGGTCGAGCACCGGACGGCCGTTCACGAACAGGAACTGCGCCACGCCCGAGCCACGCGAGTAGGTCGGCAGCGCGGCGTAGCCCTGCAGGCGCAGCCCTTCGCGCGCGACATCGATGCGCAGCGCGTTCTCGGCGAAATCGGCGCCCACCACCCGCGCCACGCGGCGGTGGAGGGCGTCGAAGAGATCCCCACCCTCGGCCTCGGCGCGGAACAGCAGACGCGGCTCGCCCGCGGAATGGTCGGTCAGGGTGAAGCCCACCTCGGGCTCGGCCAGCGCCAGACGGCGGACAACCTCGGCGATGGCCTGCGTCTCGGCGCGGTCGGTGCGCAGGAACTTGAGCCGTGCGGGCGTGGCGAAGAAGAGGTCGCGCAGCTCGACCACCGTGCCCGCCCCCAGCGCGGCGGGGCGCACGGGCTCCATCCGGCCGGCGCTGACGGTCACCGCCGCACCCTCGCCCCCGGCCACCCGCGAGGTGATCACAAGCCGCCCCACCGCCGCCAGCGAGGGCAGCGCCTCACCGCGGAAGCCGAAACTGCGGATGTCGAGCAGGTCCGAGCCGTCGATCTTCGAGGTGGCGTGGCGCGACAGGGCGAGCGGCAGATCCCCGGCCGTCATGCCGCAGCCGTCATCGGTCACGCGGATGAGCGTCTTGCCCCCGTCGGCAATATCCACCGAGACCCGGCGCGCGCCGGCATCGAGCGCGTTCTCCACCAGTTCCTTGACAGCCGAGGCCGGACGCTCCACCACCTCGCCGGCCGCGATGCGGTTGATGGCGGCTTCGTCGAGCTGCCGGATCACCGGGCGCGCGGCGCCTATCTTGGGGCTGAGGAGCGTCATGCTACCAGCCTTAGCAGAAGAGCCGCCGCTTCGCCACCGGGAACAACCGATCGGCCTCAGCCGTCGGACGCGAGCCCCTCGGGCTCGCCCACCACGACGAAATGCAGCGCCTCGGGCTTGAGGAGGCGCGCGGCCACGCGCTTCACATCCTCGAGCGTCACGGCCTCGACCTTCGCATTGCGCGTCACCGGATAGTCGATCGGCAGGTCCTCCATCTGCATCCCGACGAGGATGCTGGCGATCGGGCCGTTGCCGTCGAAGCGCAGCGGATAGGAGCCGGTGAGGTAGGTCTTGGTCGCCTCCAGTTCCTCGGCCGTCACGCCTTCGGCCGCCGCGCGGGTCCATTCCTCGCGCACGATCTGGACCGCCTGCCCCACCGTCGCGTTGGAACTGGCGAAGTGGCCCATCATCAGCTCGGCATGGTCCATCGGCGCGAGATAGGACCCGATCCCGTAGGTCAGCCCGCGCTTTTCGCGCACCTCGGTCATCAGGCGCGAGCCGAACCGGCCGCCGCCGAGGATCTCGTTGAGGACATAGGCCGGGAAGAAGTCGGGGTCGTCGCGCTTGATCCCTTCATGCCCGAAGCGCACGGATGCCTGCGGGGTCGGAAACTCGACCACCGTCACCCCGCCGCCGATCCGCCACTCGGCCCGCGGAGGCATGGGGGCGCCCTCGGCCGGCAGGTCGCCGAGCAGCCGGTCGAGCAGCGTGCCCAGCTCTTCCGCCGTGATGTCGCCCGCCGCCGCGACATAGATCCGGTCGCGGGCGAGCGCGGCACGGTGCGCCGCCACGATGTCGTCGCGCATGAGGGCCCGGACGCTGTCGGGGGTGCCCGACCCGTCGCTGCCATAGGGGTGGGCGCCGAAGGCCTTCTCGTGGAAGGTCCGGCCGGCAATCCGCGTCGGATCCTTGGCATCCGAGGCCAGCCCCGACAGCACCTGCCCCCGCACGCGCTCGATGGCGTCGGCATCGAAACGCGGCTCGACCAGCGCGAGGCGAAGGAGATCCACCGCCTCGTCCCGATTCTCGGTCAGGAAGCGGGCCGAGACGGCCACCGCATCCGTGGTGGGACGGAAGGAAAAGCTGGCGGCCAGCCCGTCGCGGGCACGGGCAAAGCCCTGCGCGTCGAGATCGCCGGCGCCTTCCTCGATCAGGCCCGTCATCAGGTTGACCGCCCCCCGTGCGCCCTCGGGATCGAGCGAGGTGCCGCCCCGGAACCGGATCTCGAGCGCGGTGAAGGGCAGGTCGTGCGACTCCACCAGCCAGGCGCGAATGCCGCCGGGGGAAGTCACATCCCGGATCTGGACATCGGCCCGCACCGGCAGGGCGAACAGGATCAACGCAAAGGTCAGGCGCAGCATCATTGGCTTGTCTCCTCGTCGGCCTGCATCAGCCAGCCGGTGACGGCGCGGCGGCGGTCGAAGACCTCGCGCGCGGCGGCCATCACGTCCTCGGGCGTCACCGCCTGCAGCACATCGGGCCAGGCCTTCACGTCCTCGACCGTCAGCCCCGTGGTCAGCGCGGCGCCGTAGCGGCGGGCCAGCCCGTCCACATTGTCACGCGAATAGATGTCCTGCGCGCCGAGCTGGATCTTGATCCGCGCGAAATCCTCTGGGTCGGGCCCCTCCTCGAGGAAGCGCGCGACGACCTCATCCATCGCCTCCTCGGCCTCGTCGAGCGGCACGCCGGGCACCGGCACGACCGCAAGCCCGAAGCTGCCCGAGTCGAGCGCCCCGCCATTGTACCAGGCCTGCGCCCAGACGGCGCGGGGCCGCTCGCCGAACTGCAACTCGCGCGCGAGAAGCGATGTGGTGGGGCTGCCGCCCAGCAGCTCGGCCAGGATCGTGAGGGCCGCCGCCTTCTCCTGCGCGCCGCTCTGACGGGCGGGGGCGAGGTAGCTGCGCGAGACATAGGGCTGCGCCACGCGCGGATCGGTGAAGGTCAGGCGGCGCTCGGACAGTTGCGGCGGTTCCTGCGGGCGCAGCCGCTCGGGCAGGTTCGCCGATGGCTCGAGCGGGCCGTAATGCTCTTCGGCCATGCGCCGCACCTCGGCCGGGTCCACGTCGCCCGCAACCACCAGGATCGCGTTGTTCGGCGCGTAATAGGTCCGGTAGAAGCTGAAGGCGTCCTCGCGGTCCAGCTGCTCGATCTCGTGCCGCCAGCCGATGATCGGGATGCCGTAGGGGTGGTTCAGGTAGGCCGCCGCGCGGCTCTGCTCGGAAAAGATCGAGCCGGGGTCGCTGTCGATGCGCTGGCTGCGCTCTTCCAGCACCACCTGCCGCTCGGTGCGCACATCCTCTTCCGTCATCTCGAGGTCGCGCATCCGGTCGGCTTCCATCTTCATCATCAGATCGAGCCGGTCGGCCGCGACGCGCTGGAAGTAGGCGGTGTAGTCCCACGAGGTGAAGGCGTTGTCGTCGCCGCCCTGCGCCTCGACCGTGGCCGAGAACTCGCCCGCGGCCAGGTCGTCCGTGCCCTTGAACATCAGATGCTCGAGGAAGTGGGCGATGCCGGAATGGCCGGGCGGCTCATCGGCGGCGCCCACGCGATACCAGACCATATGGGTCACGACAGGGGCGCGGTGATCCTCGATCACCACCACCTCAAGCCCGTTCGGCAGGCGAAAATCGCTCACCGTCTCGGCCAGGGCGGGAAGCGAGAGCATGAGCCAGGTGGCGGCCGGAAGGGCCAGGCGGCGCAGCATCATCATGTCCTTCCAGAAGATGGATCTGCGCGAAAGCTACCGCCGGACCGCGGCGCCGCAAGTCCCCCTACGGGCTTGTGATCACTCGCGCCCGGCGACAGGCGGCGCCGAGGGGTTGCGGGCGCCCGCCGCACGCCAGCGGGCCAGCTCGGCCTGCTGGTCCAGCGCCATCGGGCGATAGGCGTCGAAATAGACGTTCACGTTGAACACCCGCTCGAGCAGGCGGCCGTCATTGTCCCGCCGCCACTGGTAATCCTCGGCCGCAAGCGTCGGGCGGATCGTGGCGTCGCGGCCGAAGCGGGTGGCGTGCGCCACGACCGGCGCATCCGCGGCGGGAATGGCACCCGACGCCGCCGGATTGCCGCCCAGCGCCGCAACGGCATCGCCCAGCGGGTTCGGGTCGGCGCGGTTCGCGCCACCGGGCGTCGGAGGCGGGAGCGCACCGATCGTCTCGGGGATCTCGAGCGGCTTGACGGGCAGGATGCCGAACTCGTCCGGGCCGGGTCCGCTGGCGCGCAGGTTCATCAGCTTCGGATCTCCGCCGCCACAGCCGGCCAGCAGGAGCATCGCCAGTGCCGCACCCGCCCCTGCGCCTCGAGCTGCCCGCATGCCTCGTCTCCTTGCTGCCTCGTGCCCGTCTTTAGCGCAAAGGTTCCGAGCCGTCACGGGGTCTTTCCGCCCCCGCGTCGGCCAGACCCGTTCGACTTGCCGTCCGAGGGCTTGCGTTTCGCCGCGCCAGCCCCGGACTTGCCGGGCGCGGGCTTCGTCTCGCGCGTGAAGAGCACCAGACCGAAGGCGCCCGCAAAGATCGCGATGTCGGCGACGTTGAACGCATAGGGATTCTCGATCCCGCAGCAGGACATGTTGAGGAAATCCGCCACCGCGCCATACAGGATGCGGTCCACCACGTTGCCGATCGCCCCGCCGATCAGCAGCCCGCCGGAAACGCGCGCCATCCGCGACGGCTCGCTGCGGCCGACCCAACGCCAGACCCAGGCCGAGATCGCCAGCGACACCGCGATCAGGCCCCAGCGCACGATCTCCTGGTCCGACGAGCCGATGCCGAAGTTGATCCCCCGGTTCCAGGCCATGCGGAAGGTCAGCCAGGGCGCGACGAGGTCGATCGCCCCCCGGTGCGCCAGCCCGAGTCCCCAGACGACGATCCATTTCGTCGCCTGGTCGATCAGAAAGACGATGAGGGCCGTGAGCGCCGTCAGCCGCATCTCAGTGCCGGAAGTGCCGCTGACCGGTGAAGACCATGGCAAGGCCCGCCTCGTCCGCCGCCGCGATCACCTCGTCGTCGCGCATCGAGCCGCCGGGCTGGATGATGGCCGTCGCCCCCGCCTCGGCGGCGGCGAGAAGGCCGTCGGCGAAGGGGAAGAAGGCGTCCGACGCCACGACCGAGCCTTGCGTCAGCGGCTGGGCGAGGCCCAGCGCCTGCGCCATGTCCTGCGACTTGCGCGCCGCGATGCGGGTGGAATCAACCCGGCTCATCTGGCCCGCACCCACGCCCACCGTGGCGCCGTCCTTCACATAGACGATGGCGTTGGATTTGACATGCTTGGCCACGGTCCAGGCGAAGAGCAGGTCGGCCAGTTCGGCATCCGAGGGCGCGCGCTTCGTCACAACCTTCAGGTCGAGCGCATCGACATGACCCGCATCGCGGTCCTGCACGAGGAAGCCACCCGCCACCTGCTTGAACGCCAGCCCCGGCGCGAGCGGATCGGGCAGGGCCTCGGTCGTCAGCAGGCGCAGGTTCTTCTTGGCGGCGAAGATCGCGCGGGCCTCCTCGTCGGCGCCGGGGGCGATCACCACCTCGGTGAAGATCTCGGTGATCTTCTCGGCGGTCGCCGCGTCGAGCGGCTGGTTCAGCGCGATGATGCCGCCGAAGGCCGAGACGCGGTCGCAGTCGAAGGCGCGCGCGTAGGCCTCGGCCAGCGTCGCGCCACGCGCCACGCCGCAGGGGTTGGCGTGCTTGACGATCACGCAGGCCGGTCCCTCGGCCGGGTCGAACTCGGCCACCAGCTCGAAGGCCGCATCGGTGTCGTTGATGTTGTTGTAGGACAGCTCCTTGCCCTGCCACTGTTTCGCGGTGGCGACGCCGGGCCGGCGCGAGCCGTCGGTGTAGAAGGCCGCCTTCTGGTGCGGATTCTCGCCGTAGCGCATGGTCTGGGCCAGCGTGCCGGCAAAGGTGCGGCGGCGCGGCGCCTCGGCCTTGAGCGCGCCGGCCATCCAGGCCGACACGGCCGCATCATAGGCGGCGGTCCGCGAATAGGCCGTCAGCGCCAGCTTCTGCCGGAAGGCGAGCGTCGTGGCCCCGTCGTGCGCGCGCAGCTCGTCGAGCAGCGCCTTGTAATCGGCCGTATCGGTCACGACGTTCACGAAACGGTGGTTCTTGGCCGCCGCCCGGATCATGGCCGGACCGCCGATGTCGATGTTCTCGATGCAGTCGTCGTAGGAAGCGCCGCGCGCCACCGCCGCCTCGAACGGATAGAGGTTCACCACCAGCAGGTCGATCGGCTCGATCCCGTGCGCGGCCATCGCCACCAGATGCTCGTCATCGTCGCGCAGCGCCAGAAGCCCGCCATGCACCATCGGATGCAGCGTCTTGACCCGGCCGTCCATCATCTCGGGGAAGCCCGTGACCTCGGCCACGTCGCGCACCTTGAGCCCTGCGGCCCGCAGTGTGGCGGCCGTGCCGCCGGTCGAGATCAGCTCCACCTCCAGCTCGGCCAGGGCGCGTGCGAGGTCGAGGAGCCCCGACTTGTCGGAAACCGACAGAAGGGCGCGGCCAACGGGAACAAGATTCGTCATCACATTGCCTCCAGGTCAAAGCCAGGTCAGGGCCGGGTCGCGGGCGGATCGTCCCGGTCCAGGTCACGAATGGCCAGCGGAGTATCCTCTGTCTTGGCCAAGGTCCAGCCGATCCGGGCCTCGTGCCCCACAAGAACGGCGTGGAGGACGATCTGCTTCGTGGCGCGGGGGAGCATGTGGGCGCGGTCGAGATAGACCGAAGGATCGAGCGTCAGCCGCGCCGCGCCCTCGAACCGGAAGGCCCAACGCTCGCCGCTGGAAAGCGTCAGCCCCACGCCGAGCCCGGCGGGCTCGAGGCTCGCCCGCACGTCCGCATGCAGGTGAAACCGCAGGGCGAGGCAAATGCCCTGCCCGCGCGCCGTCTTCAGGACCGAGTCGAGCCGCTTCTTCTCGGCCGGCGTCAGGGCGGCAAGCGTCTCCGAGCCCGAGAGGCTGCGCCCGTCGGGCGCCAGCAGCAGCTCTCGCCGGTGGGTCAGGCCGTGCGTCTCGGCCCATCCGGCATGAACAAGGCTGAGCTGCGTCCCCGCCGCGCCGCGCTGGCGGTGCGCGGAAAGGACGCGGGCCCGCTCGGTCATCTCCTTGCCCGACCGGCCGAGACGGGACGAGGAAAAGCCCTCGATCGCCAGCGTCGAATGCGAGGGAGTCGCGCGTCCCGCCCGGTGCCATTCCGTGCCCCAGGCCCGCCCCGAACCGCAGGAGACGATGACCGGCCGCCGGCCCGAACTCATCTCGAAGGCCAGCGTCGAGGCATGGGCGTGGGGACCGGCCGGAGGGTCCGCCGCATCGACCAGCACGCTCGTCCGCCCGGCCGAGAGGCGCAGGAAGCCCATGGCCGCACCCTCGGCCGGAACGGCGGGCACCGCCGCGGTGGCGAGGGCGCGCTCCACCCGCTCGGCCACGGTGCGGCCGCCGCCGTGGAACCGCGGGAGCCCGCCGTCGGAATGCCGGAGGGCGCGCAGGACGGGCGCGATCCGGTGGATCGCCGCACGATGGGCCTCGGCCACCGGACGGCCAGCGGCCACAAGGGCCGCCTCGGCCTCGGCGAGGATGGCGAACAGCTCGGCCAGTTCCTCGGGGCTGCGCGAGGCGACGGCGCCGTGGGCATCGACCTGCGCCTCGGCCTCGCGCCCCAGCGCCACGGCGGCGGCGGTCACATGGCGGTCCATCCCCTCGAGCACGAGGCCCGCGCGCAGGATCGCCGACAGCGCCTCGATCCGGGCGGGACCGCGGGCGCTGGTCCAGCGCCGCTCGAGGAAGCGGAGCGTCTGCGAGGCCGCGCGGGCCAGGGTCGCCTGATCGCGCTCACCGGCCTCGGCCAGCAGCGCCGCATGGCTCATCCAGCGCCCGAGCCGGTGTGCCGCGAGAGCGGGAGTCCAGCCCGGTCCCCGGCCGCGGCCAAAGCGGGCGATCCAGCGGAAGGTCCAGTCGCGCGCAAGGGCCCGCGCGGGGCGGTCGCCCAGCCCGGCGAGATCGTCGAGCCAGCCGAAACCATGGGCCTCGGCAAGCTGGGCGGCGCCGGCCCCCGGCAGGTCCCACGGCGCCGTGCCGGGCGCCTGCACCAGCCGCCCCTCGACAAGGTGGGTGCCCGCGACCAGCCAGCGCCCGCGCTCGGGCAGGCCGAGGCAGCCGGGCTCTGGCAGAAGCGTGAAGCGGCGCGCCGGGCGGCTGAGCCGCGCGCGCCAGACGGCGAGCCGATCGAGAAGCGCGACCCTGCCCTCGCTCACGCTGCCCCCGCTCCGCTCTTCCGGCTCATGGCTTGCGCACCCGAACCATGTAGAAGCCGTCCATGCCCCCCGCCTCGGCCCAATGGTCGGGGCGCAGGCGGAGGCCGCCCTCGGGGCCGACCCAGCCGGGCTCGATCCCCGCCAGCGACGGGGGCTCGACCCTGAGGGCGGGGTGACGTTCGAGAAGCGCCGAAAGCTGCGCCTCGCCCTCCTCCTCGAGGAGCGAGCAGGTGCAGAAGACGAGGCGTCCACCGGGCTTCAGCATCCCGAGCGCCCGGTCCAGCATCGCGGACTGAAGCACGACCAGCGCCGGCAGTTCGCTGCCGTCCTTGACGAAGGGCAGGTCGGGATGGCGGCGGATCGTGCCGGTGGCCGAGCAGGGCGCGTCGAGCAGGATCGCATCGAACGGCCCGCCCTCCCAGGACAGCAGGTCGGCGGCCACCACCTCGGCCTTCAGGCCGGTGCGGGCCAGGTTCTCGCGCAGACGGACGAGGCGTGGCTCGGACAGGTCGAGCGCCGTGACCTCGGCGCCCGCGGCGGTGAGCTGGAGCGTCTTGCCCCCCGGCGCCGCACAGAGATCGGCGATCCGCTCGCCCGGCTGCGGATCGAGCAGCCGAACGGCCAGCGCCGCGGCCGCATCCTGCACCCACCAGTCGCCCGCCTCGAAGCCCGGAAGGGTCGAGACCTGCCCCGGATCGCGCAGCCGGAAGCTGCCCGTAGGCAGCGGCTCGCCCGGCGCGATCCGCCCCGGCTTCGCCGTCAGGTCGAGCGGAGGCGCCGCGGCCTGCACCGCCTCGATGGCCGCCACCACGCCGCGGCCCCAGCGCCGCACGAGCGGCTGGCGGAGCCACATCGGCATCGGTTGGGCGGGCAGGTCGACAAAGGAGGCGGGCGCGAGCTTGCGCAGCACCGCATTGACCAGCCCCGCCAGATGCTGCGTGCGGCGCCCGCGCCGCGCCAGATCCACGGCGGCATTGACCACGCCGTGCGGAGCGGCGCCCTCGACCGCCATCTCGACCACGGCGAGCCGCAGGATGTTGCGCACCGTGAGCGGGGGCGCCTTGCGCAGATGCGGCGAAAGCAGCCGGTCGGCCGGGTCGAGATGGCGCAGCGCCGTCAGCGCCAGCCGCTGCGCCCGCGCGCGCTCGGCCGGGCCGGCGGGCGGCAACTCGCCCAGCGCCTGCGACAGGAGCCTCCGCTCGCCCAGCACCGCATCGAGAAGCGCCACCGCCATGCCCCGCGCCTCGTCCGCCATGCCGCCTCCTTGTTCCGCCGCTCTCCGGCGGTATATCATGCGGCAAGCCCTTACAAGGAAGCCCGACATGACCGAAGAGACCCGCAAGGACCTTCCGCCCGAGGCGTTGCGCGCGCTGGCCGAGGCCGAGGAGCGCCGCCGGCAGGCCAAGGCGCTCGACCTGCCGAAGGAGATCGGCGGGCGCAACGGGCCCGAGCCGGTGCGCTTTGGAGACTGGGAGAAGAAGGGGATCGCGATCGATTTCTGACCGCGCCCGAGGGGCCGGCCGCCGGGGCTCTGCCCCGGACCCCGGGATATTTCGGCGAGAATGAAAGGGCAGGCCCGGTGAGCGCGGTTCGGGCGGGTCAGAGGCCCAGGACGTCGATCATGTCATACTGGCCCGGACGCTTGTCCTGGCCCCAGAGCGCCGCCCTGAGGGCGCCGCGGGCGAAGATCGCGCGGTCGGTGGCGACGTGGCGCAGCACGATGCGTTCGCCGGCCGCGGCGAAGATCACGTCATGTTCGCCCACGATGTCGCCGCCGCGGATGGCCGAGAAGCCGATGCTGCCCGGCGCGCGGGGGCCGGTGATGCCGTCGCGGCCCGAGACACGGGCGCGGTCCAGATCCGTCCCCCGGCCGCGCGCGGCGGCCTCGCCCAGCATCAGCGCCGTGCCGGAGGGCGCGTCCACCTTCATCCGGTGGTGCGCCTCGACCACCTCGATGTCCCAGTCGGTGTCGAGAGCCTCGGCCACCTTCTGCGTGAGCCGGGTGAGCAGGTTCACCCCGAGGCTCATGTTGCCGGCCCGCACGATGACTGCGTGATGGGCTGCCCATTCGAGCTTTTCGAGGTGGGCCGGATCGAGCCCGGTGGTGCCGATCACATGGACGGCACGGGCCTGCGCGGCCAGTTCGGCGAAATGCACCGTCGCCTCGGGGGAGGTGAAGTCGATGACGGCCTGCGCCTGGGCAAAGGCCTCGAGCGGGTCGTCGGTGACGGTGACGCCGATGGCGGCGCCTCCCATGGCGGCGCCGGCATCGCGGCCGACCCAGTCGCTGCCCGGCCGCTCGACCGCGCCCACGAGGCGGGCCTTGTCCGAGGCGAGCACGGTCTTCATCAGCATCTGGCCCATCCGGCCCGAGGCCCCGGTGACGACGATACCCGGCAGATCCGACATGACGCGCTCCTTGCTTTTCCGCCTTCCTAGCGGCTTCGCGCGTCGCGCGCAAAGGGCGGGGCGCCGCGGGCGTGCCCGGCGGCCGGGGCGGAGGTGCGGCTGCGCCAAGACCGGCCCCTGCGAGCGGCGTTGCGGGGCGGCGCGAAAGGGCCTACATGGGCCTGATGGCACACAGATCCCACACCGGCACCGGCCCCTCGCAACGCCAGCTTCGCGTCGGCGAACTGATCCGCCGCACGCTCGCGGACGTGCTCAACCGTGGCGAGATCCACGACCCCGACCTGAACCGGATGTCGATCACCGTGGGCGAGGTGCGCTGCTCGCCCGACCTGAAGGTGGCGACCGTCCATGTCATGCCGCTGGGTGGCAAGGATGTGGAGGAAGCGATCGCGCTTCTGTCGAAGCACCGCGGCGAGCTGCGCCATCACATCACCCGGCAGATGACGCTGAAATACGCGCCGGACCTGCGCTTCCGGCCCGACGAGACCTTTGACCGGCTCGACGAGACGCGCCGGCTGTTCTCGGACGAGACGGTGCAGCGCGACATCCGCGGCAGCGGGGATGGGGATGAGGACTAGGCTCGTTGCGCTGGCCCTCGCGCTCTGGCCGGCCGCCTGTGCGACGGCCGAGCCGGCCTGCCGTGACCTGACCTTCGAGGGCACGCGCTACAGCCTGTGCGAGGCACAGGCCGGCGACGACATCCGCCTGTTCCAGACCGCGCCCGACGGCAAGCCCTACGGCAGCTTCGAGCGGATCAACAGCGCGCTGGCGCCCGAGGGGCGGCAGCTTGCCTTTGCGATGAACGCGGGCATGTATCACGCCGACCGCCGGCCGGTGGGGCTGCTGGTCGAGGAGGGCCTCGAGCGTGCGCCGATCGTGACCTCGGCCGGGCCGGGCAATTTCGGGATGCTGCCCAACGGCGTCTTCTGCGTGGGCGAGGGCTATCGCGTGATCGAGTCGCGCGCCTTTGCGGCCGAGCGGCCCGCCTGCCGCTTTGCCAGCCAGTCGGGCCCGATGCTGGTGATCGGGGGCAAGCTGCATCCACGCTTTCTGGTGGACAGCGATTCGCGCTATGTGCGCAACGGCGTGGGGGTCAGCGCCGACGGCAGCCGCGCCGTCTTTGCGATCTCGAACCGCCCCGTCACCTTCCACGAGTTCGGCCGTCTCTTCCGCGATGCCCTGGAGCTGCCCGACGCGCTCTATTTCGACGGCTCGATCTCGCGCCTCTACGATCGCGGCGCGCGCCGGTCGGACTGGGGCACGCCGATGGGCCCCATCGTGGGGCTGGTGGTTCCGACGCCCTGACCGCAGGCGCCGTTGACGCGACCGGCGCGAGGGGCTAGCAGGCGGCCTTCTTTCTGGAGGGACGAGCATGGGACGGACGCGCAAGGGCCGGGCGATCTCTGGCTGGCTGGTGGTGGACAAGCCCGCGGGCATGACCTCGACCGCGGTCGTGAACAAGGTGCGCTGGGCGCTCGGGGCGCAGAAGGCGGGCCATGCGGGAACGCTCGACCCGGATGCGACCGGGGTCCTGGCCGTTGCGCTGGGCGAGGCCACCAAGACCGTCCCCTACATCACCGACGCGCTGAAGTGCTACCGCTTCATGGTGCGGCTGGGCGTGGCCACGCGGACGGACGATGCGAGCGGCGAGGTGATCGCCACCTCGGAGGCGCGGCCGGCGGACGCGGAGATCGAGGCGGCGCTGGCGGCCTTCCGCGGCGAGATCATGCAGGTGCCGCCCCAGTTCTCGGCGGTGAAGGTCGAGGGCGAGCGCGCCTATGACCTCGCACGCGAGGGCGAGCGGCTGGATCTAGCCCCCCGGCCGCTCTGGGTCGAGAGTCTCGAGCTGATCTCCCGGCCGGATGCGGACCATGTCGAGCTGGAGATGGTCTGCGGCAAGGGCGGCTATGTCCGCTCGATCGCCCGAGATCTCGGGCAGGCGCTGGGTTGCCACGGCCATGTCGAGTGGCTGCGCCGGACCTGGTCGGGGCCGTTCGAGGCCGAGGACGGGATCTCGGTCGCCACGATCGACGAACTGGCCAAGAGCGAGGAGCTGCTCACGCATGTCATGCCGCTGGCCTGCGGACTGGCCGATCTGCCGGAGCTGCCCGCCACGGCCGAGGGCGCCGCGCGGCTGAAGTGCGGCAACCCAGGCATGGTGATCGCCTCGGACGTGGAGTTCGGCGAGGAAGCCTGGGCCAGCTTTCAGGGCCAGCCGGTCGCGGTCGGCATCTACAAGGCGGGCGAGCTGCATCCGACGCGGGTGTTCAACCTCTGAGGGGCTGTCTCGGGCCCTCGCCTCCCTGCGCTCCGTCACGTCAGGCGCCGCCCCGGGTGCGGGTGGCCGGGCAACCGCGTTCCACGCGCGGCGGCCCCTTCGGAACAACCCTCCACCGGCGCGGCGAAAATGGGGAAACACGACGCGCCGGAACGGGTTAAGCTGCGGCAACCGAGAGTGACAGGAGAAGCATCATGGATGCCCAGAAGATCCGGACGACCGAGGGCCGCGGCAGGCTCTACGACAGCGTGCTCGACACGGTGGGCAACACGCCCGTCATCCGCATCAACAATCTCTCGCCCAAGGGCGTGACGATCTATGTGAAGGCCGAGTTCTTCAATCCGGCGAGTTCGGTGAAGGACCGGCTGGCGCTAAACATCATCGAGGCGGCGGAACGGTCGGGCAAGCTGAAGCCGGGAATGACGGTGGTCGAGGCGACCAGCGGCAACACCGGGATCGGCCTTGCGATGGTCTGCGCGCAGAAGGGCTATCCGCTGGTGATCACCATGTCCGAGGCCTTCTCGGTCGAGCGGCGGCGGCTGATGCGGCTTCTGGGCGCCAAGGTGGTGCTGACGCCGCGGGCGGGCAAGGGCTTCGGCATGTACAGGAAGGCGCAGGAGCTGGCCGAGGCGAACGGCTGGTTCCTGGCCAGCCAGTTCGAGACGGACGCCAACGCCGACATCCACGAGGCGACCACCGCGCGCGAGATCGTGGCGGATTTCGAGGGCCAGCGGCTCGACTGGTTCGTGACCGGCTACGGCACCGGCGGGACGGTGACGGGGGTGGCGCGTGTCCTGCGCCGCGAGCGGCCCGAGGTGAAGATCGTGCTGTCGGAGCCTTCGAACGCGCAGCTGGTGGGATCGGGCGTCGCGCAGGAGCGGAATGCGGACGGGACGGCGTCCTCGGGCCATCCGGCCTTCGAGCCGCATCCGATCCAGGGCTGGACGCCGGACTTCATCCCGAAGGTGCTGCAGGAGGGGCTCGACGCCGGGGCTTGTGACGAGCTGATCCCGGTCTCGGGCGAGGACGGGATGAAGTGGGCGCGCGAACTGGCGGCCAGGGAGGGCATCCTCACCGGGGTCTCGGGCGGCTCGACCTTTGCGGTGGCGCTGGAGGTGGCCCGGCGGGCGCCGGAAGGGTCGGTGATCCTGGCGATGCTGCCCGACACGGGCGAGCGCTACATGTCCACTCCGCTCTTCCAGGCCATCGGCGAGGAGATGGACGAGGAAGAACAGGCGCTTTCGGCCTCGACCCCGAGCTTCCAGCTCTGAGGCGGACAGCCTTGGCGGAGGCGCCGCGCGAGGGGGCATCGAACCCCCTCGCGCGGCCCTGCCGGGGACGAACCGATCCGGGGCCTCGGCTACGGAACCGGCGCCCCTGCCCTTGCCGGCGCGGCCGCCGCGCGGGGAGGCGGCCGAACCCGCGCCCTTGCCCTTCCCGGCGCGGCCGCCTAGGTGGAGGCGGCCGAACCGGAGGGCAGATGATCACGCGCAGCTTCGTGAAGGGCGATGCGCCCTCGACCGCCGTCTATTCCGACTGCGAACGCTACCGCTATCTGTTGACGCGCATCTGGGACCCGGCCGGCGCGAAGGCGCTGTTCATCATGCTCAATCCCTCCACGGCCACCGAATACCAGAACGACCCGACGGTGGAGCGCTGCGAGCGGCGGGCCCGGGCGCTCGGCTTCGGGGGGTTCCGTGTCTGCAACATCTTTGCCTGGCGGGACACCGACCCGAAGAAGATGCGCGCGGCGCCCGATCCGGTGGGCAATCCCGAGAATGACGAGGCGATCGCCCACTCTGCCCCGTGGGCCGACCGGATCGTCTGCGCCTGGGGCACGCATGGCGCCTTTCTCGACCGGGGGCGGCAGGTCGAGGCGCTGCTCCGGGCGACCGGACTGCCGCTTCACCATCTCGGGCTGAACCAGGACGGCCAGCCGAGGCACCCGCTCTACATCGGCTATCACCAGCCGCCGATCCTCTGGGAGTGACGGCGCCGCCCGCCCCCGCCGTCGGCGGAGAAGACGCTTTCCTTTCAGGCGTTTTTCCCGTATAGGCGCACATCCGCCCCTTGTGGCGGAGCTACAGGGCCCTGCTGGACGACATCCCGGCTTGCGCCGTCACACACAGAACATGGAGTATCCGATGTCGATCACCGTCGAAGAAAAAGCCCGTCTCATCAAGGAATACGCTACCAAGGAAGGCGACACCGGCTCGCCGGAAGTCCAGGTGGCGATCCTCAGCTCCCGCATTGCGACGCTGACCGAGCACTTCAAGTCCCACAAGAAGGACAACCACTCCCGTCGGGGTCTCCTGATGATGGTGGCGCAGCGCCGCAAGCTGCTCGACTACCTCAAGAAGAAGGAAGAAGCCCGCTACACCGCGCTCATCGCGCGTCTGGGCCTCCGCCGCTGACCTTGAAGCGCGCCCTGCGGGGCGCGTTTTCCTATTACGGACGCGGGGACGGTCTCCGCGGATGACGGCCTCCCCGACGGGCTCCGCGGGACAGGCCACGGCATGAGACAGGAGCCACGGGCATGCGGCCCGTACGCAACAGGCCGGGCGGAGGGTCCCCCGGTCAGGACAGGAAACGAGATGTTCAACGTTACAAAGAAATCGATCGAATGGGGCGGCGAGACGCTGACCCTCGAGACCGGCAAGGTCGCCCGTCAGGCGGATGGCTCGGTCATCGCCACGCTGGGCGAGACCTCGGTCATGGCCAACGTGACCTTCGCGAAAGCCGCGAAGCCGGGCCAGGACTTCTTCCCGCTCACGGTTCACTACCAGGAACGCTATTACGCTGCGGGCAAGGTGCCCGGCGGCTTCTTCAAGCGTGAAGCCCGCCCCTCCGAGAAGGAGACGCTGACCTCCCGCCTGATCGACCGCCCGATCCGCCCGCTGTTCGTGGACGGGTTCAAGAACGAAGTGCTGCTGATCGTCACCGTTCTCAGCCATGACCTCGTGAACGAGCCCGACATCGTGGCGATGATTGCCGCTTCGGCGGCGCTCACGATTTCGGGCGTGCCCTTCATGGGGCCGATCGGGGCCGCGCGCGTGGGCTTTGCCAACGGCGAATATGTGCTGAACCCCGATGTCGACGACATGCAGAAGCTGCGCGAGAACCCCGAGCAGCGTCTGGATCTGGTCATTGCCGGCACGAAGGACGCCGTGATGATGGTCGAATCGGAGGCTTACGAGCTGTCCGAGGCCGAGATGCTCGGCGCGGTGAAGTTCGGCCACGAGGCGATGCAGCCGGTGATCGACATGATCATCGACTTTGCCGAGGAAGCCGCGAAAGAGCCCTTCGACTTCTCGCCGCCGGACTACGCCGCGCTCTATGCCAAGGTGAAGTCGCTCGGCGAGGCGCAGATGCGCGCCGCCTTCGCGATCCGCGAGAAGCAGGAGCGGGTGAACGCCATCGACGCCGCCCGCGCCGCGATCAAGGCGCAACTGTCGGATGCGGAACTGGCCGACGAGAACCTCGGCACCGCCTTCAAGAAGCTGGAAAGCTCGATCCTGCGCGGCGACATCATCAACGGTGGCGCCCGCATCGACGGCCGCGACACGAAGACCGTCCGCCCGATCATCTCGGAGACGAGCGTCCTGCCGCGCACCCACGGCTCGGCGCTGTTTACCCGCGGCGAGACCCAGGCGCTGGTCGTGACCACGCTCGGCACCGGCGAGGATGAACAGATCATCGACGCGCTGCACGGCAACTCGCGCTCCAACTTCCTGCTGCACTACAACTTCCCGCCCTATTCGGTCGGCGAAGTGGGCCGCTTCGGCCCGCCCGGCCGCCGCGAGATCGGCCACGGCAAGCTGGCGTGGCGCGCGCTTCAGGCGGTTCTGCCGGCGGCGACCGACTTCCCCTACACGATCCGCGTCGTGTCCGAGATCACCGAATCCAACGGCTCGTCCTCGATGGCCTCGGTTTGCGGCGGGTCGCTGTCGATGATGGACGCGGGCGTGCCGCTGAAGGCGCCGGTCGCGGGCGTGGCCATGGGCCTGATCCTGGAAGACGACGGCAAATGGGCCGTGCTGACCGACATCCTGGGCGACGAGGATCACCTCGGCGACATGGACTTCAAGGTGGCGGGCACCGAGAACGGCATCACCTCGCTGCAGATGGACATCAAGGTCGCGGGCATCACGCCCGAGATCATGGAGCAGGCCCTCGCCCAGGCGAAGGACGGCCGGATGCACATCCTCGGCGAGATGTCGAAGGCGCTGTCCTCGGCCAATTCCTTCTCGGCCTATGCGCCGAAGATCGAGACGCTGACCATCCCGACCGACAAGATCCGCGAAGTGATCGGTTCGGGCGGCAAGGTGATCCGCGAGATCGTCGAGGTCTCGGGCGCCAAGGTCGACATCAACGACGACGGCGTGATCAAGATCGCCTCGAACGATCAGGCGGCCATCAAGAAGGCCTACGACATGATCTGGTCGATCGTGGCGGAGCCGGAAGAGGGCCAGATCTACACCGGCAAGGTGGTGAAGCTGGTCGATTTCGGCGCCTTCGTGAACTTCTTTGGCAAGCGCGACGGTCTGGTGCATGTCAGCCAGATCGCCAACAAGCGCCTGACGCACCCCAACGAGGTGCTGAAGGAAGGCCAGGAAGTGAAGGTCAAGCTGCTCGGCTTCGACGAGCGCGGCAAGGTCCGCCTCGGCATGAAGATGGTCGATCAGGAGACCGGGCAGGAAATCGCGCCCGAGAAGAAGGAAGAGGCCACCGAGGCCTGATCTTTCGGGCGCCTGCCGCCCGGCCTTGGCCCCGCCGCATCCGCGGCGGGGCCTTTTGCTGTCCTGCGGACCGCAGATGGCTCAGAGGCCGCCCATCTCGCAGATCACGCGCCATTCCTCGTCGCTGACCGGCTGGACCGAGAGGCGCGAATTGGTGACGAGCACCATGCCGGCCAGCCGCGGCTCGGCCTTGATGGCCTCGAGCGTCACAGGCCTCGGCATCGGCTCCACCGCCCGGACCGTCACGCAGTCCCAGCGCGGATCGTCGGCGGTGGAATCGGGCGCGGACAGGCCGCAGACCTCGACGATGCCCACGACTTCCTTGCCGATGTTGGAATGGTAGAAGAACCCGCGCTCGCCGAGCTTCATGGCCCGCATGTGGTTGCGCGCCTGATAGTTGCGCACGCCGGTCCATTCCTCTCCGGCCTCGCCCTTGGCCTGCTGCTGCTCCCACGACCAGGCGTCGGGCTCGGACTTGAACAGCCAGAAGGCCATCAGCCCACCACCTTCTTCCATTCCGAGATCGTCACGCTCTCGAACAGCCCGGCACGGGCGTAGGGATCGCCCGCGGCCCAGGTCTGCGCATCGGCCAGCGTCTCCACCTCGAGCACCACGAGAGAGCCGGTCATCTGCCCCTCGGGCGAGAGGAACGGGCCGGCCATCTCGACCACGCCGGTTTCGGCGATATAGGCGAGGTGGGCGGCGCGGTTGTCGAGCAGGGTCTGGAGCGCACCGGGCCGGTCGGTGCAGATCAGGGCCACGCGCATGGGCTACTCCTGTTTCAGGGGGCGGGACAAAAGGGTCTGGATCGCCTGCGGCAGCGTCACGCGCCCGTCGATCAGCGCATCCACCATCGCCGTGATCGGCATGTCGATTCCGCGCCGCGCGGCCAGCGCCACGACCGCCGCCGCCGTCGCCCGGCCCTCGACCGTCACGGCGGGATCGAAGCCCGCGCCCGCGCCAAGGGCCTGCCCGTAGCGGAAGTTCCGCGACTGTTCGGAGGTGCAGGTCAGCACCAGATCCCCCAGCCCCGAAAGGCCCGCAAGCGTATCGGCGCGCGCCCCGAGCGCCAGCGCCAGCCGCTGCATCTCGGCATAGCCCCGCGTCATCAGGGCGGCCCGCGCGGATTGCCCGAGGCCCGCGCCGATGACGACGCCCGCGGCAATGGCGATCACGTTCTTCAGCGCGCCGCCCAGCTCGGCCCCCACCGTGTCCGTCGTGCGGTAGAGCCGGAGCGTCGCCGTCGAAAGCTGGCGTTGCAGCGCCTCGCCCGCGGCCTCGTCCGCGGTGGCAAGGGTCAGGGCGGTCGGCAGGCCGCGGGCGATGTCGGCGGCAAAGCTCGGGCCCGTCAGGATCGCGGCCGTGGCGCGCGGGCAGGCTTCGGCGATCAGCGCGGTCGGGCCGTGGCCGGTGGCAAGGTCCACGCCCTTGCAGCAGGCGACCAGCGCCCGGCCCTCGAGGTGCGCCGCATGATCCCGCAGAAGCCCGCCCAAGGCCTGCATGGGCACCGCGAGCAGCACGGTCGGCTCGGTCACGGTGTCGATGTCCGACGTGAGCCGCACCAGCGGAGGAAGCTCCACCTCGAGCTTCGTCACACCGCGCCGCGCCCAGAGCGTCACGGGCTGCTCGCGCCCCAGAGACACGGCAAGGGCCGTGCCGAAAGCGCCCGCGCCGAGGATGCCGATCATGCCTTTGCCCCCTTCCTGCCCGACCCGATCAGGGCCGGCGCGCTCTGGTCGAGAGGCCAGCGCGGGCGGGCCTGCAGATCCATCCCGTCGCGGCCGCCCGCCCGAAACCTCTCGATGCCCGCCCAGGCGATCATGGCGGCATTGTCCGTGCAAAGCCGGAGCGGCGGGGCGAGGAAGCGCACGCCCGCCTCCTCGGCCACGCGGGTCAGCGCCGCGCGGATCGGCCCGTTGGCCGCCACGCCGCCGGCCACCGCCAGCGCGGGCGCGGGCGCCTGTTCCGCCGCATAGACCGCGAGCGCGCGGCGCGTCTTTTCCGCCAGCACATCCACCACGGCCGCCTGAAAGCCCGCGCAGAGATCGGCCCGATCCTGCCGCGTGATCCCGCCCTTGTCGGCCACGATCCCGTCGCGGGCGCGCAGCAGCGCCGTCTTCAGCCCCGAGAAGGACATGTCGCATCCCGGCCGGTCCAGCATCGGCCGCGGAAAGGCGAAGCGGCGCGGATCGCCCGTGGCGGCCTCGGCCTCGACCGAGGGGCCTCCGGGTTGCGGCAGGCCCAGAAGCTTGGCGGTCTTGTCGAAAGCCTCGCCCGGCGCATCGTCGATGGAACCGCCAAGGCGCGAGAATGCTTCCGCTCCACGAGCGATCAGGAACTGGCAATGACCTCCCGACACGAGAAGCATCAGATAGGGAAAGGCGAGCCCGTCCGTCAGACGCGGCGTGAGCGCGTGTCCCGCGAGGTGGTTCACCCCCACGAGCGGCAGCCCCGTTCCCGCCGCCAGCCCCTTGGCCAGCATCACGCCCGACAGCACGCCCCCGATCAGGCCCGGCCCCGCCGTCACGGCGATGCCATCCAGATCGCCAAGACCCAGCCTGGCCTCCTGCAGGGCGCGTTCGACGCAGAGGTCGAGCCGTTCGACATGGGCGCGGGCCGCGATTTCCGGCACCACCCCGCCGAAGGGCGCGTGCAGCGCCGCCTGCCCGTCCACCACCGAGGACAGGATCTCGGCCCGCTCGGCCGCGCGCACCACGGCCGCCGCGGTGTCGTCGCAGCTGCTCTCGATGCCGAGGAAGGTGAGCGGGTGAGACATGGCGCGCCGTTGCCGAAGGTTCTGACCGCAGGTAACACCTTGCTCATGGCCCCACAATCCCGCCCCCTCCTTCCGGCCGTCCTTCTCACCCGCCCCGAGGCGCAGGGCGCGCGCTTTGCCGCGGCGCTGCGCGAGGCGCTGGGGCCGGTGCGGCTGGTGACCTCGCCGCTGATGGTGCCCGAGTTCCTCTCTCCCCCGATCGCGCTCCGGCCCGAGGCGCTGATCTTCACCTCCGAGACCGGGGTGGACGGCTTCCGCCGCCTCGCCGCGCCCGAACTGGCGGGCGTGGGCCGCGCCTGGTGCGTGGGCAACCGCACCGCCCGGGCCGCGCGGGCCGCGGGGCTGGACGCGCGGTCAGCCGAGGGCGATGCCGAGGCGCTGATCGTGGCCATCGTCGCCGCTGGCGAGAAGGGGCCGCTCCTTCACCTGCGGGGCGCGGAGTCGCGCGGAGAGGTGGCGCCCCGGCTTGCGGCGCAGGGGCTCGTGGCGGACGAGGCCGTCGTGTATGACCAGCGCCCGCAACCGCTGTTGCCCGAGGCGCTGGCGCTGCTGGCCGAGGGGGCGCCGGTGCTGGCGCCGCTGTTCTCGCCGCGGACGGCCCGGCTTCTGGCGCTCGAACTGGCGCGGACGGGTCTGGACCCGCAGCTCTGGGTGGCCGCGATGAGCCCGGCGGTGGCCGAGGCCGCCGGCCCGCTCTGTCCGGCCCGCCTGAGCGTCGCGGCCCGCCCCGATGCCGACGCGCTCCTCGATGCGGTCAAGGCGCTACTTGACGCAGAGGCAGATGCTTGAGGCATCCCGCCGCAGCAGCTAGGGTGACTGCGGTCACAAAACACCTGAAAAACTGGAAGGCACGGCGATGTCAGAACCGGAGTCCCGCGAACCTGGTGAGAAGAATCGGGACGATGACTCGCCCGACCCCCAGACCCTTTCCAACCCCGAACCCGTCGAGGTGGGAGAGGCCGCCGAGCCGACGCCCCCCGAATCAGCGGACGAGGGTCTGACCACGGAAGGCGTTGCCGCCGAGCCCTCCGATCGTGACCGCGCGCTGCCCGACGAGGCCGAGATCATCGCCGAGATGCCGCCCGCCCGCGACAGCGAAGCACTGGACGAGCCCGCTCCCGTCGCCCCGCCACCCCCACGCAAGCCCGAGCCGCAGCGCAGCGGCAGCGGGCCGGCCGGCTTCGTGCTTCTGCTCGTGGGCGGAATTGCGGGCGCGGCGGGCGGCTTCGCCTATTCCCGCCATGCCCAGCCCGACTGGCCGCTCGCCAACTACGGGCAATCCGAACAGTCCGCGGCGCAGCAGCGCGAGATCGAGGAGCTTCGTGCCGAACTCGCCTCGGCGTCGCAGGCGGCCCCGGCCGCCGAACCCGCCCCGGTCTCCGGCCCCTCGCAGGGCGAACTGACCGCCGCGCAGGACCGGGCCGCCGCGGCCGAGGCCCGCGTGGCGGAGCTTGAGGCGCAACTGGCGCAGGCGCCGTCCGAACCGGCCCCGGCGGCGGATACCGGATCGCTTCAGGCCGAGATCGAGGCGCTTCGCCGGCAGATCGCCGAAGCCTCGGGCTCGGCGGTCAGCGACGCGCAGGCCGAGGCGCAGGCCCGGATCGCCGAGGCCGAGCGGGCCGCCGCCGACCTCAAGGCCGAGGCCGAGGCGCAGGCGCGCGCCGCCACCACCGCCGCGGCCCTCGCGCAGGTCGAGGCCGCCATCGACGCGGGCTCGCCCTTCGCCGAGCCGCTGCAGCAGCTTTCCGAGCGCGGCATCGAGCCGCCGGCCGCCCTCGGCGCCCATGCCGAGGCGGGCGTTCCGACGCTCGACACGCTCGAGGATGATTTCCCGGCCGCCGCCCGCGAGGCGCTGGCCGTGTCGCGCCGCGCGACGATGGGCAACAGCTGGACCTCGCGGGCGCAGGCCTTCCTGCTCTCGGAGGCGGGCGTGCGCTCGCTGGCGCCGCGGGCTGGCGACGATCCCGACGCCGTGCTTTCCCGCGCGGAGGCCGCCGTTCGCTCGGGGGATCTGCCGAAGGCGCTGGACGAGATCGCGGCGCTGCCGCCCGAGGGTCAGGAGGCCATGACCGGCTGGACCGAGGCGGCGCGCAAACGCATTGAGGCAATCGACGCCGTCGCGGCTCTCGCCGCAGCCGCGGAAGGGAAGTGAGGCCGGTTCCATGCTTTGGTCCTTGATCAAGATCCTGATTTTCGTGGCCCTCGTGGTCGGGCTCACGTTCGGCGCCTCGCTGCTGATGGAGAGCGGCGGCGCCTTGCGTCTGGCCGTCGGCACCCTCGAGCTGAACCTCGGGCCGCTGCAGGCGGTGATCGCCGCGCTGCTGCTGATCTTCACGGTCTGGCTGTTCCTGAAGATCGTGGGGTTCCTCTTTGCCGTCCTGCGCTTCCTGAATGGCGACGAGACGGCCGTCTCGCGCTACTTCGACCGTTCGCGCGAACAGAAGGGCCTGCGGGCGCTGTCCGAAGGCATGATGGCGCTGGCCGCGGGCGAGCCGCGCATGGCGATGTCGCGGGCATCGAAGGCGCGGAAATACCTCGGGCAGAATGCGATGACGACGCTGCTGAACGCGCAGGCGGCCCAGCAGGCGGGCGATTCGCGCCGCGCGCAGGAATCCTACAAGCTGCTTCTCGAGGATGAGCGGACGAAATTCGTCGGCATCCGGGGCCTCCTCAAGCAGAAGCTGGACGAGGGCGACACCGAAACCGCGCTGGCGCTGGCCCAGAAGGCCTTCGAGATCAACCCCAAGCATTCCGAGACGCAGGACATCCTGCTCAAGCTGCAGGCCGACCGCCACGACTGGTCGGGTGCGCGCAGCACCCTCACCGCCAAGATGAAATCGGGCGCCCTGCCCAAGGCCGTCTACAAGCGCCGCGACGCGGTGCTGGCGCTGCAGACGGCCAAGGACGTGTTTGACGAGAATGCCTCGATCGAGGCGCGCGAGGCGGCGATCCTTGCCAACAAGCAGTCGCCGGACCTGATCCCGGCGGCCGCCATGGCGGCGCGCAGCTACCTGGCGCAGGGCAACAAGAAGTACGCGACGCGGGTGCTGAAGAAGGCGTGGGAGGCCGAGCCCCACCCCGATCTGGCCGCGGCCTTCGCCGAGATCGAGCCGAACGAGACCCCGGTCGAGCGGCTCAAGCGGTTCCGCACGCTCACGTCGATCAATCCCGACCACGAGGAATCGCGGCTGCTCACCGCCGAGTTGTCGCTGGCCGCCGAGGACTTCCCGGCGGCGCGGCGCGCGCTTGGCGACATCGTCTCGCGCCATCCGACGCAGCGGTCGCTGACCATCATGGCGGCGGTCGAACGCGGCGAGGGCGGTGACGAGGCGCTGGTGCGCGGCTGGCTGGCGCGCGCGCTGTCGGCGCCGCGGGGGCCGCAGTGGTGCTGCGACAACTGCCAGACGGTCCACGCCAACTGGGCGCCGATCTGCGACAACTGCGGCGGGTTCGACACGCTCAGCTGGCGCGAGCCCACGCAGAAATCCACGCCGAGCGCCACCGGGACCGAGCTTCTGCCTCTGATCGTGGGTGCGCCCGCGGCGGCGCAGGCCTCGGCCGCGGATGATGACGTGATCGACGAAAAAGCGGTTGAGCCCACCTCAAAATAGGGCTACCCACCGCCGCGGGACTTTGCTAGAAGCCCGCAACATCGCCGGATCGGGCGCAGGCGGACCAGCCGCCGTGCGCCAGATCCCCGGAAGAAGACCGCAACATCAGCGGCTTGAACCGGAGCAGCGACGGACAGGTCCGCCCGGCGGACCTTCCAGAGAAGTGCCGGTGTAGCTCAGCTGGTAGAGCACGTCATTCGTAATGATGGGGTCGGGGGTTCGAGTCCCTTCACCGGCACCACTTCTCTCCCGATCTCCGACAACCTTCCACGCCTCTTCCGCTCTGGCTCGGCGTTCGGCGCCGCCGTTCCTGACGGACATGGACGGGCCGCCTTGGGCTGTTCGCGAAAGGCGACTTTTCCCGTTCCTTTTCATGACACCCGGGATCACGCTGGACGCCATGGCCGCAGGGTGCCACCCTCGCTCCGGCACCAAGCGGAGGATGACATGATCGAGAAACGCGACTTCTACATCGGCGGCCGGTGGGTGGCGCCGGTCACGCGGAAGGATTGCGAGGTCGTGGACCCTTCCACCGAAGAGGTCTGCGCGGTGATCTCGCTCGGCGATCAGGCCGACACGGACGCGGCCGTGTCCGCGGCCAAGGCCGCCTTCGAAGGCTGGGCCGCCACGCCCCCGGCCGAGCGGCTGCGGCTCGTGAAGGGAATCCTCGCGCAATACGAGGCGCGCAAGGAAGAGATGGCGCAGGCGATCAGCCTCGAGATGGGCGCGCCCATCGACCTTGCGCGCACCAGCCAGGCGCCTTGCCTGCCTTGGCACCTCACGAACTTCCTCAAGGCGTTCGAGGAGATCGAGTGGGTCCGACCGCTCGGCCCGCACGCGCCGTACGACCGCATCGCGCTGGAACCGATCGGCGTCGTGGGGCTCATCACGCCCTGGAACTGGCCGATGAATCAGGTGACGCTGAAGGTGATCCCGGCGCTGCTGGCGGGCTGCACCTGCGTGCTGAAACCCTCCGAGGAGGCGCCACTGTCCTCGCTGCTCTTTGCCGAGTTCGTGCATGATGCGGGCATTCCGGCGGGCGTCTTCAACCTTGTGAACGGCGACGGCGCGGGGGTGGGCACGCAGTTGTCCTCGCACCCGGATGTCGAGATGATCTCCTTCACCGGCTCGACCCGCGCGGGCCGGGCGATCTCGAAGGCCGCGGCCGAGTCGCTCAAGCGCGTGACGCTCGAACTGGGCGGCAAGGGTGCGAACCTGATCTTCGCCGATGCCGACGAGCGCGCGGTCGAGCGGGGCGTGAAGCACTGCTTCAACAACTCGGGCCAGAGCTGCAACGCGCCGACCCGGATGCTGGTCGAGCGTCCGCTTTACGACCGGGCGGTCGAGATCGCGGCCGAGGTGGCCTCGAAGACCCGCGTGGCCTCGGCGCATGAGGAGGGGCCGCATATCGGGCCGGTGGTGAACAAGCGCCAGTTCGAGCAGATCCAGGCCTACATCCAGAAGGGCATGGACGAGGGCGCGCGGCTGGTGGCGGGCGGCCTCGGCCGGCCCGACGGGCTGAACCGCGGCTTCTTCGTGCGGCCTACGGTCTTTGCCGACGTGACCCCCGGCATGACCATCGAGCGCGAGGAGATCTTCGGGCCGGTCCTGTCGATCCTGCCGTTCGAGACCGAGGACGAGGCGGTGCGGATCGCCAACGACACGCCCTATGGCCTGACCAACTATGTCCAGAGCCAGGACGGCGCGCGGCGCAACCGCCTCGCCCGGCGCCTGCGGTCGGGGATGGTCGAGATGAACGGCAAGTCGCGCGGCGCAGGCGCCCCCTTCGGCGGCGTCAAGGCCTCGGGCCGGGCGCGGGAAGGCGGCGTCTGGGGGATCGAGGAGTTCCTCGAGGTCAAGGCCATCTCGGGCTGGGATCCCGAGGCCGAGGCGCTGGCCGCGGAGTGACGACGGGCCGGGGCGGGCTAGCTTTCTGCCCCGGTGCCGCCCGTCAGAAGGGACAGGGCGCGCTGTAGGTGAGGCTCTTGCCTGTGTCAGGATGGCGGACCCGCAGGCTCTCGGCGTGAAGCATCAGGCGCGGATGCTCCCGCGCGGCACCCGCCGCATAGAGCGCGTCGCCGAGGATCGGATGCCCGGTTTCGGCCATATGCACGCGAAGCTGGTGGCTGCGGCCCGTGACCGGCATCAGCCGCACGCGGGTCTCGTTCGGCAGATATTTCACCACCCGCCAGTCGGTCTGGGCCGGGCGGCCGTTCTCGTGATCCACATGCTGCCTCGGCCGGTTCGGCCAGTCCACGCAGAGCGGCAGGTCCACCCGACCCTCGCGCGGTTCCAGTCGGCCCTCAAGGCGGGCCACATAGACCTTCTTCGTCTGCCGCTTCTCGAACTGCTGGCCCAGCGCGGCCTGCGCGGCCCGCGTCAGGGCGAAGACCATCACCCCGGAGGTGTCGCGGTCGAGCCGATGCACCAGCAGGATCTCGGGGAAGACGCCGCGCAGGCGCTTGATCAGGCAGTCGGTCTTGTCCTCGCCCTTGCCAGGCACGGACAAGAGGCCCGCAGGCTTGTCCACCACCACGATCTGCGCGTCGTGGTGGATCAGCGAAAGCGGCACGTCCGGCGGGGCATAGAGGTCGGTCATCCCCGCCCCATAGCCGAGGCCGCCCGCGGGAACAATCACCCGCTGCCCGCGATTGGACCGGGCGACCCCGTCGGGAGAGAAACCATGAGCGAAGCCATCACCACCCGCGACCATGACACGATCCGCAAATGGGCCGAGGCCCGCGACGGACATCCGGCAAAGGTGGATACGGGCGGCAAGGGCGGCATCCTGCGCATCGACTTCGGCGAGCCGGAAGACCGGCTGACCCAGATCGACTGGGAGGAGTTCTTCCAGATCTTCGACGAGAACGGCCTCTCCTTCCTCTATCAGGACAAGACGAAGGACGGCGGGCAGAGCCGGTTCAACAAGTTCGTCTCGGAGTGACCGTCCGGGGCGTCACTCCTCGTCGTCGCCTTCCAGTTCCGGGGTGCCGTCGTTCACGCGGTAGTAGTCGCCGGCCTCGGCCATGAAGATGTGATGCCCCATCCGCAGCCCGGTGGCCCCGTCGAGGGCACCGGGCGAAAAGCTCATGCGGTCGCTGTCGTCGGGCTTCCAGAAGAGGCTCGATCCGCACAGGGCGCAGAAGCCGCGGCTCGCCCGGTCCGAGGCGCGGAACCAGCGCAGCCCCTCGTCGCGCGTCAGCCGGAAGCGGTCGAGCGGGACCGACGTTGCCGCCCAGAAATGCCCCGACCATTTGCGGCACTCGTTGCAGTGGCAGGCCACGACCGGGCGCGCTTCGCCGTCGGCCTCGAAGGCCACGGCCCCGCAGAGGCACGCGCCGCGCATCACGAGGCCTCGCGGAAGGTGCGGTCGAGCAGCGCCTGAAGCCGCCGCGCGTCCTCTTCGGTGAAGGCCGCCGGCGTGTTGCTGTCGAGGTCGAGCACCCCCAGCAGCCGGCCCTCGCCGTTGCGGACCGGCAGAACGATCTCGGAGCGGGTGGAGGACGAGCAGGCGATATGGTCGGGAAAGGCCTCCACGTCCGGCACCAGCTGGATCTCGCCCGTGCGCGCCGCCGCCCCGCAAACGCCCCGCCCGAAGGGGATCACGAGGCAGCCGTGCGAGCCCTGGTAAGGCCCGATCTTCAGCACCTCGGGCTCGGTCACGCGGTAGAAGCCCGTCCAGTCCGACAGCGGGTGCGCATGGTGCAGCTCGCAGGCGACGGTTGCCATCAGCGCGACGGTATCACGCTCGCCGTGGCAGAGCGCGTCGATGGTCTGGTCGAGCCGGTCGTAGTCCATGTTCCCTCCAGGGTGCCGCCGCGGATGCGGCCGGGCGGGCAGGATAGGCCCGCCGCGACCGGAACGGAAGCCGCCGGTTACCGAATGTCAACGGATGGGCCCTAGCCTGCGTCGGCGGAGAACAGGAGCTGGCGATGAACCTCGAGGCGGAAGCACGCGGAGACCTTCTGGTGGTGCGCGTTCAGGAAGAGCGGATTGATGCGGCGAGCGCGATCCAGTTCAAGGACAGGATGCGCGAACTGGTGGCGGCGCCCTGCCCGCGCGTTCTGCTCGATCTTTCCCGCGTGACATTCCTCGACAGCAGCGGGCTTGGCGCGGTCGTGTCGGTGATGAAGCTGCTCGGGCCGGATCGGCGTCTTGAACTGGCGGCACTTGGCCCGGTCGTGCAGAAGGTGTTCCGGCTCACCCGGATGGATAGGGTCTTCACGATCCACGAACGGGTGAGCGATGCCTTGTGACCAAGGCCTCAGCAGCCGCATCACGCTGCTCAGTGCTCCGCTCGCGGTGCGCGAGGCGTTGGCCTCCCTCGTCGGCTCGCCCGTGATCCGCTCTCTGCCGCAGGAAGACAGGCTCAACGCCGAGATCCTGCTGGCCGAGGTGCTGAACAATTGCGTGGAACATGCCTATGGCGACGGGAAGGGCGAGATCGAGGTGTCGCTCGCGCTCCGGCGCGGGCGGCTGGCCTGCGAGATCGTCGATCGCGGTCGGCCGATGGCGGGCCGAACGCTGCCGCCCCGGCGCGACCTGCGGGCGGGTGCTGCACCGCCGCTGGCCGAGGGCGGGTTCGGCTGGCACATCATCCGGGCCCTGGCGCGCGACCTCGCCTACCGCAACGAGAACGGCGTGAACCGCCTGACCTTCCGCCTCGGCCCCGCCGAGGCCGACTGTTGCCCATGATGGGCCCGCACGCCGGATCGCGGAAGACCGCAATTTGGCCGGATTCCGGCTGCGAATCCGCCCCACCCGCCGCGCAGGCTGATCCTGTAGCGACTCCACGCTTCCCTCGGCGCCGGGTTTCCCCGTCCCCCACATGGTCCGGCGCCGAGGTTCTCATCTTGGAAATTTCGGCGCGGGCTTCTAGGCTCCTCCCGATCAGGAGGATGACATGCGCGATTTCCAGCTTCCAGGCCGCTCGGCCGTCCATGCCAGCAACGGCCTTTGCGCCACGTCCCATCCTCTGGCCTCCAAGGTCGCCCTCGACATCCTGCAGGCGGGGGGCAATGCGGCCGATGCGGCCATCGGCGCGGGCGTTCTGCTGGGGATCTGCGAGCCGCAGATGACCGGGATCGGCGGCGACTGCTTCGTTCTGCTGAAGCCGCCCGGCGAAGAGCGGATCGTGGCCCTGAACGGCTCGGGCCGCGCGCCCGCCGGCCTCTCGGCCGCCCTGTTGCGCGAGAAGGGGCACGAGGTCGTGCCGCTGCACGGGCCCGAGTCGGTGACGGTGCCGGGCGCGGTCGATGCCTTCTGCCGCCTCTCGGCCGACTGGGGCAACCTCGATCTGGCGCAGGTTCTGGCCCCCGCCATCCGCTACGCCGAGGAGGGCGTTCCCGTCGCCCCCCGCACCGCCGCCGACTGGGCCGTGGCCGAACCCAAGCTGCAGGGCGCGGCGCGGCAGTATTACCTCTTCGACGGAGCCGCCCCGCGCGTCGGGCAGATCTTCCGCGCCCCGGGGCAGGCCGAGGTGCTGCGCCGAATCGCGGCCCAGGGACGGGCCGGCTTCTACGAGGGCGAGGTGGCCGAGGACATGGTGACCTCGCTCCGCTCGGCCGGCGGAACCCACACGCTTGAGGATTTCGCCGCCACCGCCTGCACCTATGGCGAGCCGATCTCGGGCCACTACCGGGGCGTCGAAGTGGTGGAGCATCCGCCCAACGGCCAGGGTGCCACGGCGATCCTGATGCTGAACATCCTTGCGCATTTCGATGTGGCGTCCCTCGATCCGTTTGGCGCCGAGCGCGCCCATCTCGAGGCCGAGGCCGCGAAGCTGGCCTATGACGCGCGCAACCGCTTCATGGCCGATCCCTCGCACATGAGCCGCCTTGCCCATATGCTCTCGCCCCGAACGGCCGAGCAGCTCGCCGGCCTGATCGACCGCACCCGCGCCATGCCCTCGGCCGCGCCATTGTCCGAGTCGGTGCACCGCGAGACGGTCTATCTGACCGTCGTGGACCGCGACCGGATGGCCGTGTCGCTGATCTACTCGGTCTATCACAGCTTCGGGTCGGGCCTCGCCTCCTCGCGCTTCGGCATCAACTTCCAGAACCGCGGCGCCGGCTTCTGCCTGACGCAGGGCCACCCGAACGAGGCGATGGGCGGCAAGCGCCCGATGCACACGATCATTCCGGGGATGATCCGGCGCGACGGGCGGCTCTTGATGCCCTTCGGCGTCATGGGAGGCGCCTACCAGCCGGCCGGACACGCCCGGTTCGTCTCGAACCTCGTGGATTTCGGCCTCGACCCGCAGGAGGCGATCGACGCGCCGCGCAGCTTCTCGGGCCCCGACGGGATGCTGGTCGAGCGCGGCTACCCCGAGTCGGTGCGCGCCGCCCTCGCCGCCATGGGCCACGATGTCCGCATCCCCGACGAGCCGATCGGCGGGGCGCAGGCGATTCTGATCGGAGAGGATGGCGTTCTGGTCGGCGCGTCCGATCCCCGCAAGGACGGCTGCGCGCTGGGTTACTGAGGCGTCCCGCTCAGGGGCCGCTCAGGCCCCTGACGATCAGTTGAACTGGAACTGAAGCGGATAGCGACCGTCCTCGAACTCGCCGAACAGCTCGGCAAGGTCGGGATGCTCCACCGGCTCGCCCGTGTCGTCGGGCACGAGGTTCTGTTCGGAAACATAGGCCACATAGTAGCTCTGCTCGTTCTCGGCGAGCAGGTGGTAGAAGGGCTGGTCACGCGACGGACGGCTTTCCTCGGGGATGGCGTCATACCATTCCTCGGTGTTGGAAAACATCGCGTCCACGTCGAAGACCACGCCCCGGAAAGGATGCTTCCGATGACGGAGCACCTGTCCCAGATGATATTTCGCCTCTGTCTTGAGCATGTCACGCACCCCCGACCACTCCATTATTCCGCCTGCCAGCCATTTGTCCACCGCCACCCCGCGCGGTACAGGAAACAGTATGTGGCGCCTGCCCGCCCGCCATCCGGTCCCCACCGGCGGCCGTCACAGATCCCGGCCTGCCCCAGAGGTCAATGGCAAGATCCCGCGACAGTTCCACCGCCTCGCATTTTTCTGATAAGCGAGGCGGTTGCAGCCATTTCCCCCCCGCCGGAATTGCCCTATCCTGCGGCAAAAGAGAACACGCGAGGGGCAGATGAGCAGACTTCTCCGCGCGGCCATACTGCTGGTCTTCCTGGCCTCCTGCGGCGGCGGGCGCTACTCCCCGCCGCGCGATCTGGAAAACGCCTGCAGCATCGTCGCCGAACGGCCGCAATATTATCGCGCCATGAAGGCCACCGAGCGCCGCTGGGGCGTTCCCGTGTCGGTGCAGATGGCCACGATCCATCAGGAATCCAAGTTCATCGGCAATGCGCGCACGCCGCATCAGTTTCTCCTCGGGATCATCCCGATGGGCCGGCAAAGCTCGGCCTATGGCTACAGCCAGGCGCTTGACGGCACCTGGGAGGAATACATGGCCGAGCGCAACAAGCGCCGGGCCCGCCGCGACCGCATCGAGGACGCGACCGACTTCATGGGGTGGTACATGGACGGCACGACGCGCCGCCTCGGCATCCCCAAGTGGGACGCGACCAACCAGTATCTCGCCTATCATGAGGGCCGGACCGGCTACGCCCGCGGCAGCCAGAACGGCAAGCCGTGGCTGATCGCCGTGTCCAAGCGGGTGGGCGAGCGCGAGCAGCGGTACCGCGCCCAGCTCGCCTCCTGCCGCCGCTGACGGCGGCGGCCGAGGCCGCTCAGCGCGTGCGCTTGGCGGTCTCGGACTGGATGCTGAAGAGCGAGGCCGGCAGGTTTCCGCCCTGCGACATCTCTCCGAGGATCACTGTGGTCTGGCTGCCGGCGTCATCCGTGATGACCCACTGGCGCAGCGCCACCGGATTGGCGGTGAAGACCATCTCGATCGTGCCGTATTCGGGATGCGCCGGATCCTGCGCCACGACGCGGGTCGTGTTCCTGTCCTCGCGGTGGCCCACCACCGTGCGCGCGCGGCCCAAGTCGATGTTCTGCGCGAGGATCAGGCTCAGCGGGGTCCGGCTCAGCGGATATTGCTCGGGCGGCTGGTTCGACTTGGCGTCGAAGATCGCCACCTGTCCACCCCCCGCCATCACGAGGCTCCGCTCGGGCGGCGCATATTCGAACCGCACCCGGCCCGGGCGCTTGATGAAGAGCCGGCCGGTGGACATCGAGCCGTCGGCATTGACCTGTGTGAAGTCGGCTTCCGCCGTGCTCAGCCGATTGAGATAGGCCGAGATCGTCGAAAGCGGGATCTTCTCGGCCGCCGCAGGCAGCGCGAGGGCGAGAAGCGCCAGAGGGGCGAGGATCAGACGCATGGGTTTCATGGTGATGAAGCTAGTCGCTCCCCCTGGGCTGCGCATCCCCGCCGCCTTCACGTTGCGGCGAGGAAGGTTTCAGGCCGGTCGGCGCGGCCTCATTGCTCGGGCAAGAGGATCTCGCGCTTGCCCACATGGTTGGCGGCCGTCACCACGCCCTGCTCCTCCATCTGCTCGACAAGGCGCGCGGCCTTGTTGTAGCCGATGCCCAGCTTGCGCTGGATGTAGGAGGTCGAGCATTTGCGGTCCTTCGCCACGATGGCCACCGCCTGATCGTAAAGCGCATCCTCGGAGTCCGAGTTCCCGCCCAGGCCCAGAACCGCGTCGATATCGTCCGCCCGGTCGTCCTCGGGGCCTTCCACCACGCCGGACATGTATTTCGGCGGGCCAAAGCTCTTGAGGTGGTTGACGATCTCTTCCACTTCCTCGTCGCTGACGAAGGGGCCGTGGATGCGGGTGATCTTGGCCCCGCCCGCCATGTAGAGCATGTCGCCCATACCCAGCAGTTGCTCGGCCCCCTGCTCGCCCAGGATGGTGCGGCTGTCGATCTTCGAGGTGACCTGGAAGCTGATCCGGGTGGGGAAGTTCGCCTTGATCGTGCCGGTGATGACATCGACCGAGGGGCGCTGCGTCGCCATGATGAGGTGGATGCCCGAGGCCCGCGCCATCTGCGCAAGGCGCTGGATGCAGGCCTCGATCTCCTTGCCCGCGACCATCATCAGGTCGGCCATCTCGTCCACGACAACGACGATGAAGGGCAGCTTGACCGGCTGCAGGTCCTCGGTCTCGAACACCGGCTCGCCGGTGTCCTCGTCGAAGCCGGTCTGGATCGTCCGCTTGAACATCTCGCCCTTCTCGAGCGCCTCGGCCACGCGGCCGTTGTAGCCCTCGATGTTGCGGACGCCGAGCTTCGACATCTTGCGATAGCGTTCCTCCATCTCGCCCACGACCCATTTCAGGGCCACGACCGCCTTCTTGGGGTCGGTCACGACGGGAGAGAGCAGGTGCGGGATGCCGTCATAGACCGACAGTTCCAGCATCTTCGGGTCGATCATGATCAGCCGGCATTCCTCGGGCGTCAGCTTGTAGAGGAGGGAGAGGATCATGGTGTTGATCGCCACCGACTTGCCCGAGCCGGTGGTCCCGGCAATGAGCAGGTGGGGCATCTTGGCAAGGTTCGCGACCACAGGCCGCCCCGCGATGTCCTTGCCGAGCGCCAGCGGCAGCCGCATCGCACTGTCGCCGAAATCGCGCGCGGCGAGGATCTCGCGCAGGATTACCTTCTCACGGCTGGCGTTCGGCAGTTCGATCCCGATCACCGTGCGGCCCGGCACGGTCGAGACGCGGGCCGACAGCGCCGACATCGAGCGCGCGATGTCGTCAGCCAGACCGATCACGCGGCTGGCCTTCAGGCCGGGTGCCGGTTCCAGTTCATAGAGCGTGACGACCGGCCCGGCCTGCGCGTCCACGATCTCGCCCTTGACGCCATAATCCTCGAGCACGGACTCGAGCATCCGCGCATTCTCCTTCAGCGCATCGACCGAGAGCGTGTTGCGAACCACGGTCGAGGGGCAGGCCAGCAGCGACAGCGGCGGCAGTTCGTAGTCCGTCTCCACCTCCTCGAAGCGCGGCCTGGGCCGGGCCTCGGCCACCGGCGGGCGCGCTGGCTGCGGACGCGCGGGCGTCACCGGGGCCGGCGCGGGCGCCGGGTTCGCCGTCAGCGCGGCGCTTTCCGCCGCCCAGTCGATGCCGTCGTCAAAATCCTCGTGCGGCAGCCAGGCGGCCTCGTCCTCGGCGTAGGCCAGCGTCTCCTGATCGGCCTCCTCCTCGTAGCCGGCATAGGCGCCCACATCGTCCTCGTCGGAACAGGCAAGCTGCTCGCGTGCGGTGAGAAGCGGCTCCTGCACCTCGTCCATCTCGGGATAGGTTTCGGACAGGAGGCGCGGCGCGGCACCGGCGGCCGAGGCCTGAAGCGCGCTCACCGCGATGCGGGCGGTCGCCGAGGCCGGGATGCGCGAGGCGACCATGCCCGAGGCGAAACGGATCTTCTCACCCGCGCCGGCCACGAGCGGCGGCTCGGGAGGCAGTTCCATCGGCGCGCGGCGGGTTGCCACCATCGGCGCCGACCCGGCGCGGCGGCGCGCCACCGGCGGCTCACGCCGGGCGATCGCCGCGGCGATGGGCGAGAGGGGGCCCGTGGTCTGCCGCACGCGCGAGCGGATCACGTCGTTGATGCGGGCCTTGATCCGGTCCTCGGACGGGCCCTCGGCGTTGGCGGCGGCGTCCGAAAGCCTCGGCTCCACCAGCTCGGCCTCGGGATCGGTGACGCGCCGGATGATCTGGGGCACCCGGGCAAGCAGCCCCGTCCGCTCGCGCGGGGCGGCGGGGGCCGGCGCAGGCTCGACGTACCGCGGCTCGGCGCGCAGGCCTTCGGCACGCAGCGCCGCCGGCCGGGTCGTGTCCGCCCGCAGCGTGGCGGGGCGGCCCCAGGCGGCTTCCTCGATCACCGGCTCGGGGTCTTCCACCGGCTGCGAGACCCGCAGACGGCTCAGGAAGCCCATGCGCGGGGCGGGTTCCGGCTCGGGTTCGGGGTCGCTGAAGCGGACGCGCGGACGCGGCATCGCCTCGGCCCGGGCATCCGAACGCACGGCCGCGGCATCGACGGCGGCGCGCCCCTCGCGGTGGGCGCGGATCTTCTCCTGCAGCAGCTGCGCGGCCTGCGCCGAGCCGCGCCCGGCCAGTTGCAGCACCGCGTTGTAGGTCACGACCAGTCCCACCAGCAGGAACTGCGCCACCTGGCGCAACTCGCGCAGATCGAAGCCGCAGACGAAAAGCCCCATCGCCACCAGCCCGCCGCCCACCAGCAGCGAGAGCAGCTTCAGCGCGTAGGCGGCCGGCAGCGGCACGATCTCGATCAGCGCGCCCAGCACCGTATCGCCGAAGAGGCCGCCCAGACCGAAGGAATGGCTCCATTCCGGCCCCGGCACATGGGTGGCGGCGTAGATCGAGCCCAGCGCGACGGCGATGACGGCAAAGACGATGCGGCCCAGCGCCCGCTCTTCGCCCCGATGCAGCAGGAACCGCGCCCCCCAGGCGGCGGCAACGATCGGCAGCCCCCAGGAGCCCTTGCCCGCGATGATCATCAGCGTCGAGGCGACGGCCGCACCGATCCGGCCCAGCGCGTTCTGCG
This sequence comes from Cereibacter sediminicola, assembly GCF_007668225.1. NCBI lineage: Bacteria > Pseudomonadati > Pseudomonadota > Alphaproteobacteria > Rhodobacterales > Paracoccaceae > Cereibacter > Cereibacter sediminicola. Next base: position 72,827 of record NZ_VDEK01000013.1, read on the forward strand.
CGGGTTCGTCGGTGGCGACCATCCAGCCCGGATCCTCGGGCGAATAGGTGGCCAGCATCAGCATGAAGACGAAGGCGGTGATCAGCAGGCCGATGCCCAGCAACTCCCGCCCGCGGCGTTCCAGCATCGCCTGCATGTTCTGGTCCAGAAGCGGGTCGCGCTGCCGTGCGTGATAGGATGCCATGCTACCGTCCTCACCCGTAAAGGCAGTCGCGAAGCCGCATGAGCCCGCGCTGCATTTCGTCCTTGGGGGCCACCATGGCGACCCTGATATAGCCCTTGCCGGGATTCTCTCCGCCGACCTCGCGGGCGAGATAGGCACCGGGCAGAACCCGCACCCCCGTCTCGGTCCAGAGCTTCAGCGCCGCTTCCTCGCCGTCCGGGACGGGCAGCCAGAGGAAAAAGCCCCCCTCGGGCCCCATATAGCCCTGAAGGCCGGAAAAGACCGTATCGGCGATGCGGAACTTCTCCTGATAGAGCGCGCGGTTGGCCTCGACATGCGCCTCGTCGGCCCAGGCGCGCTCGGAGACGCGCTGCACGGGCAGGGGCAGCGGCGCGCCCGCAAAGGCCCGGAGTTGCCGGATGCGCTCGATCCCCCCTGCCCCGCCGGCGACAAAGCCCGAGCGCAGGCCCGGCAGGTTCGACCGCTTGGACAGCGAGTGGAAGACGAAGACCCGCTCGGGGTCCGCGCCCGTCGCGTCCGCCACCTCGAGCGCGCCCGCGGGCGGCGCCGTGCGCCAGATCTCGGAATAGCACTCATCGGCGAAGATGCGGAAATCATGCGCCTCGGCCAGATCCATCAGGCTGGCCCAATAGTCGCGCGAGGCGACCGAGCCCTGCGGGTTGGCCGGCGAGCAGAGATAGGCCAGAGCCGTCCGCTCGAGGATCTCGCGGGGCAGGCCCGCGTAATCCGGCAGGAAACCGTTCGAGGCGAGCGCGGGCACATAGACCGGCTCCGCCCCCAGGGCGAGCGCGGCCATCGCATAGACCTGGTAGAAGGGGTTGGGCATCAGCACCACCGGCCGCTTGCCCCGCTTCTGCTCGGGCACCAGCGCGAGCGCGGCGTTGAACAACCCCTCGCGGGTGCCGTTCAGCACCATGAGCCGCTCGGGCCCGACCTCGACCCGGTACCGCCGCTTCAGCCATCCGCCGATGGCGGCCAGCAGCTCGGGCGTGCCGTCGTTCGGCGGATAGACAGCGAAGCCCTGGAGTGTCTCGGCCAGCACGGGACCGACGAACTCCGGCATCGGATGTCTGGGCTCGCCAATCGTCATGGCGACGGGCTCGCCGCCCGGCGGGTGCGAGTCCAACAGCTTCCGCAGACGCGGAAATGCGTAATCTGGCAGGTTCGAAAACCGCTCGGGAAATGCCATCTACTGCCTCTTGATCGGGGTCGTATCGCCCCGTTTGTCGCAGGATAGCGGCAACTTGCGGGAGGGTCCAGAAAAAGGCCGGTGCGGCCCGGACCCGCCCGGCGCTGTGGCTTTTTCGCCCCTCAGCCCAACGCCCGTTCGGCCGCGGCGCCAAGGCGCAGCAGGCGCTCCTCGCAAAAGGGCTGCCCCATGAGCGAGATCCCGCACGAGGGCTGCCCCGTCGGCAGGGTCAGGACCGGCAGCCCCATGAGGTTTCCGATCCGCGTGTTGCGCAGCGCGAGCAGATTCTCGGTGACGTAGTAGGTCTCTTCCGTCATCAGCCGGCCCGCGTCCGGGGGCAGGATCGGCGAGGTCGGCACGAGAACCGCGTCATACCCGGCCGTCCTCGCGTTCCACGCCCCGCGCAGCCGGTCGAGCTTCTGCCAGCCGGCGACATAGTCGGCCGCCGAGACATGGGCCCCCGACCGGAACCGATCCAGGATGCGCGGAAACATGAGATGCGGGGCGGCCTCGATCACCTCGGCCCAGGTGCCGTAGGCCTCGCCGGTGAAGAGCAGGCCCGCGAGCGCCATCGCTTCGGCCACCTCGGGCACGCCCCCCCGCTCGATCCGCGCCCCCGCACGGGCCAGCCGCGCCACGGCCTCCTCGAAACCCTGCGCCGGCGCCTCACGGAGATCCTCGAGCGCGACCGTCTCGAGCACGAGGAACCGCGCCCCCGCCAGCGACGCGCCCCGCAGATCGGGCGCCCGCCCGCCTTCCAGCGCCGCCATCAGCAGCGCGCAATCCTCGACGCTGCGCGCGAGCGGCCCCACCGTGTCGAACCGCGCGGCGAGCGGCACGGCGCCCCCGAGCGGAACCCGGCCGGCGGTGGTCTTGAGCCCGGTCAGGTCGTTCCAGGCGGCGGGAATGCGCACCGACCCGCCGGTGTCCGAGCCGATGGCGGCGGGCGCGAGGCCGAAGGCCACCGAGGCCGCGGCCCCCGAGGAAGAGCCCCCCGGAACGGCCGCCGGATCGTTGATGCAGGGCGGCGTGGCGGTCACCGGGTTCAGGCCCAGACCCGAAAAGGCCAGTTCGGACATGTGGGTCTTTCCGAGGCAGACGAGCCCCTGCAGCGTCGCCGTCACCACCACCTCGGCATCCCGCTCGGGCAGCCGCCCCTTCAGCAGCAGCGATCCCGCTTCGGTTACAATCCCTGCCGTGTCGAACAGGTCCTTCCACGAGACAGGCACCCCGTCCAGCGGCCCGCGGCGCAGGCCGAGCTTGGCGCGCTCGGCCGCGGCCATGGCCTCGCCACGGGCGCGCTCGGGCGTCAGCCGCGCGTAGATCCGGGGGGCCTCGGGATGGTCGCTCGCGGCGTCTAGGAACGCCTCGGCCAGTTCGACCGGATGGATCTGCCCTCCGTCGATCCCCCGCCCCAGATCCGCCGCCGTCATCCACAGCCAGTCCATTGCGCTCTCCCTGCCCCGCGCGAGGACCCTAGCCGCCGCGCCATGGCTGGACAATCCCGCGCGCCCGGCCATATTGGCCCGCATGACCCAAGATGCCGACATCCTCATCGCCGGGGGCGGACTGAACGGCCCCGCTCTGGCTCTCGCGCTGGCGCGGAACGGATTTTCCGTGACGGTGGTGGATGGGCGGCCCGCCCCCCAGCGCGCCGAGCCCGGCTTCGACGGGCGCGCCTACGCGCTGGCGCTGGCCTCGCAGCGGCTGCTTGCGGCGCTCGGCCTCTGGGACGGACTTGCGGCCCGCGCCCAGCCGATCCTGCGGGTCGTGACCTCGGACGGCACCACCGCCACCGGCCCCTCGCCCTTCGTGCTGGCCTTCGACCATGCCGAGATCGAGGAGGGGCCGATGGGCCACCTGCTCGAGGACCGCTTTCTCTACGCGGCCTTCCTCGCCGCGATGGAGGCCGAGCCCTGCATCCGCCTGATCTCGGGCGCCACGGTCGAGGCGCAGGAGGCGGGTGCGAGCGGCGTCACCATCACCCTCTCGACCGGAGCGCACCTCTCGGGACGGCTGCTTGTGGGCTGCGACGGACGGCAGAGCGGCACGGCGCGGCGCGCCGGCATCCGCCGCAGCGGCTGGGGCTACGGCCAGACCGCCCTCGTCACCGCGATCGAGCACGAGCGCCCGCACGACGGCACCGCCTGCCAGTATTTCCTCCCCTCCGGTCCGCTGGCCATCCTCCCGCTGCCCGGCAACCGCTCCTCCATCGTCTGGAGCGAGAGCGACGCCGCCGCAGCCGAGATCCAGCGCCTGCCCGACGCCGACTATCTCACCGCCCTCCGGCCGCGGTTCGGCGACTTCCTGGGCGAAATCTCCCTCGCCGGCGAGCGGTTCACCTATCCGCTCTCGCTCTCGCTCGCCCACAGCTTCGTGGCGCCGCGCGTGGCGCTGGTGGGCGACGCCGCCCACGGCGTCCACCCGATCGCGGGCCAGGGGCTGAACCTTGGCCTGCGTGACGTGGGGGCGCTCGCCGAGGTGCTGACCCTCGCCGCCCGCCGCGGCGAGGATGTGGGCAGCGCCCTCGTCCTCGACCGCTACCAGCAATGGCGCCGCTTCGACGCCACCGCGCTCGCGCTGGGAATGGACATGGTCAACAGACTGTTCTCGAACGACAATCCGATCCTGAGGGCGGGGCGCGATCTCGGAATGGGGATCGTGAACGCCGTCCCCGGCCTGCGCCGCGGCTTCATCCGGCAGGCCGCCGGCCTCACCGGCGATCTCCCCCGGCTGCTCCAGGGCCGCCCGATCTGAGCCTTTCACTCTGCCCAAATATCCTCGGGGGTCCGGGGGCAGACAGCCCCCGGCGCTGGCCCAAGGCCCCGCGGGTCAGAGTTCGCGCGCTTCCGACACCAGCATGATCGGGATCCCGTCGCGGATCGGAAAGGCCAGTCGGGCCTGCCGCGACACCAGCTCCTGCCGCTCGGCGTCATAGCTCAGCCCCGACTGCGACACGGGGCAGACGAGCGCCTCAAGCATCCGGCGGTCGAACTGGGAGGACTCGGTCATTGCATCACCTCTTCACCATTGCCGCCCCTGAGGGCGAATTCGATCAGCGTCACCAGCGTCTCGCGCCGGGTTTCCAGCGACGGCGCCTCGAGCAGCGCCTGCTTGTCCTCGGGATCGAAGGGGCAGAGCATCGAGAGCGAGTTGATCAGAAGCTCTTCCTCGGCCTCGCGCAGGCTGCCCCAGTCGGTCGAAAGCTCCATCGCGGCGAAGTAGCGCCCGAGCAGTTCGAGAAAGGCATCCCGCCGGAAGCCGCAGTCGGACTCCGTCGGACCGAGATCGCGGGTGAAGTCGCTCCAGTCCACGGTGCAGCGGCGGTAGGGCGTGAACCCCTGCACCTCGGACAGGACGCGAAACCGCGAGATGCCCGAGAGGGTGATCATGTAGCGCCCGTCCTCGGTTTCGGAAAAGCCCGTCAGGCGGCCCGCGCAGCCGATGGCGTGAAGGCGCTTCTCGGCGCCTCCGGGCACGTCGCGCGGCTGCACCATGCCGATCAGCCGCTGCGGCGTCTTCAGCGTGTCCTCGAGCATCTGCAGATAGCGCGGCTCGAAGATGTGCAGCGGCAGGCGCGCCCGCGGCAGGAGCAGGGCTCCGGGCAGCGGGAACACCGGAATGACGTCGGGAAGATCGGCCTGCTTGATCATGGGCTCTGAACTAGAGCGCCCCATCGTTCAGGCAAATATCATCGAGGACAGCCGCCGGCGCCCCTTCAGCACGATCGGATCGGTCGGCTTCAGCGCGTCGAAGATGGTGAAAAGCTGGGTCCGCGCCGCGCCCTCGTTCCACTCGCGGTCGCGCCGGAACAGCTCCAGAAGCTGGTCCACGGCCTCCTCGACCTTGCCCGAGGCATGGAGCGCGAGCGCAAGGTCGAAGCGCGCCTGATGGTCGGCGGGATCGGCCTCGACGGCCCGGCTCAGCTCGGTCACCGGCCCCGCCTTGGCGGCCTGCCGGGCCAGCTCGATCTGCGCGCGCGCGCCCTCGATCTCCTTGGCACTGGCGATGGCGGCAGGGGCCGCCGCCGCATAGGCCTCCGCCTGATCCAGATCGCCGGCCGCCAGATGGCAGCGGATCAGGCCCGCATAGGCCGCGGCATTCTCGGGCTCTTCGCCCAGAATCGCGGCGAAGGTCTCCAGCGCGTCCACGATGGCGCCTTCGGCCAGCATCTCCTCGGCCGCGGCCAGCGCGTCGCCCAGACCGCCATCCCCCGCGAGGGCCGCGATCTTGTCCACGAACTTCTTCACCTCCGAGGGCGGCAGCGCCCCCTGGAAGCCATCGACCGGCTGGCCCTGGAAGAAGGCATAGACGGTCGGGATCGACTGGATGCGCAGCTGCCCCGCGATCATCTGGTTCTCGTCCACGTTGACCTTGACCATGCGGACCTTGCCCTTGGCGGCCGTCACCGCGGCCTCGAGCGCCGGCCCCAGGGTCTTGCAGGGCCCGCACCAGGGCGCCCAGAAATCGACGATCACCGGCACTTCGCGGCTGGCGTCGATCACATCCTGCATGAAGGTCGCCTCTGACGTGTCCTTCACGAGATCGCCCTTCGGAGCGGCGCCGTTCGCGGGCTTGTCACCGAATCCGAGCATGGGTTCATCCTCCGTCTGACGTGGTGCCCCTATATGCGCGCCGGCCCCGCAAAGGCCAAGAGGCAAACCATGCGCCGGCCCCGCAAAGACCGGCAGGCATGCGGGGATCCGCGCGCACGGCTAGGCTCTGCGCGCACGGCAGGGCCGGGCCGCCCCTCCGCGGGCCCGGATCAACCGGCCCGCGCCCTAGGGCCTGCGACAGCCCCGTCGCCGTCAAGCCGCTATACAGGGCCGCCCAAATCCTGTAGAGCCCCCGGACGGCCCGGAACCTCGGGACGGCGGGCGAGGAGGCCCGGCCGCGATGGGAGAAGGTTGGCCGTCAACCCGGGCGCCGCTGCGCGTCCCCCATTTGGCAGATACATGACCCATACCGATATTGCCGCGCCGCTGGCCGCGGCGCTTGCCGCCAAGGGCTACGAGTCCCTCACCCCGGTGCAGGAGGCGGTGCTCGCCGAAGGCGTGGCCGGACGCGACGCGCTCGTCTCGGCCCAGACCGGCTCGGGCAAGACCGTGGCCTTCGGCATCGCCGTGGCCGACCAGATCCTGCAGGGCGCCGACCGGCTCCTGTTCGCCGATACGCCGATCGCGCTTGCCATCGCCCCCACCCGCGAGCTGGCGCTGCAGGTCGCGCGCGAGCTTGGCTGGCTCTATGCCGAGGCCGGCGCCCAGATCGCCACCTGCGTCGGCGGCATGGACTACCGCACCGAGCGGCGCGCGCTGGAACGCGGCGCCCATATCGTCGTCGGCACCCCCGGCCGCCTGCGCGACCATATCGAGCGCGGCTCGCTGGATCTGACCGGCCTGCGCGCCGTGGTTCTGGACGAGGCCGACGAGATGCTCGACCTCGGCTTCCGCGAGGATCTGGAGTTCATCCTCGGCTCGGCCCCCGAAGAGCGGCGCACGCTGATGTTCTCGGCCACCGTGCCGAAGGAGATCGAGGCTCTCGCCAAGGAGTTCCAGCAGGATGCCGTCCGCATCCAGACCGCGGGCGAGCGCAAGCAGCATGCCGACATCGAATATCGCGTCCTGACCGTCAGCGCGCGCGACCGGGAACATGCGATCTTCAACGTGCTGCGCTTCTACGAGGCGCCCTCGGCCATCGTCTTCTGCAAGACGCGGATGGCGGTGAACCATCTGCTCGCGCGGATGGGCAACCGCGGCTTTCAGGTCGTGGCGCTCTCGGGCGAGCTGTCGCAGCAGGAGCGGACCCATGCGCTGCAGGCGCTGCGCGACGGGCGGGCGCGGGTCTGCATCGCCACCGACGTGGCCGCGCGCGGCATCGACCTTCCGGGGCTCGAGCTGGTGATCCACGCCGATCTGCCCACCAACTCCGAGACGCTGCTGCACCGCTCGGGCCGGACCGGCCGCGCGGGCGCCAAGGGCGTGTCGGTGCTGATCGCCGCGCCATCCGAGGTGCGCAAGGCGCAGCGGCTGCTGTCCGGGGCGAAGCTCGTGGCCGACTGGGGCAAGCCGCCCTCGGCCGACGAGGTGCAGGAACGCGACGACGCGCGGCTGCTCGAACATCCGGTGCTGGGGCAGGATCTGTCCGAGGAGATGCCGCTGGCCGAAAAGCTGCTCGAGCGGTTCGGCCCGGCGCAGATGGCCGCGGCCTTCGTGCGGCTCTGGCGCGAGGGGCGCTCGGCGCCCGAGGTGCTTCAGGACGTGGCCCCGCCCGAACCCGCGCAGCGCGCGCCGCGCGAGCGGGGCGAGTTCGGCGAGGCCGTCTGGTATTCGGTGGGCGTGGGCCACACCGGTCGCGCCGAGGCGCGCTGGCTGCTGCCCAAGATCTGCGAGGCGGGCGGCGTCACCAAGAACGAGATCGGCGCGATCCGCGTCCAGCAGGAGCAGACCTTCGTGCAGATCGCCCGGGCCGCCGCCAGCCGCTTCGGCGATGCGCTCGAGATCGAGGCGGGCGTGGGGATGGTCCGGCTCGAGGGGGAACCCTCGCTCGAGCGCCCGGAACGGGCGCCGCGCAAGACCTACGCCGAGCGCGCCCCCCGTGCGCGGGACGAGGCACCTCGGCGCGAGAAGGCGCCGTACCAGCCCAAGCCCTCGCGCTTTGTCGAGGACGAGCGGGACGAGGCTCCGCGCAGCGGCTGGACGCCCGACGACCGCCCCGCCCGCCCCCGGCGCGAAGAGGGCGCGCATTCCGCGAAGCGTGAAATGCCGGAAGGCACCGGCGCCCGCCGCGAAGGCCATGACGAGGGGCGCAAGCCGCGGCAGGCGCAGGGCGAGCGTCCGGCGCGTCCGGCCTACAAGGGCGCGGCCGCGCGGGCCGACGGCACCGGCCGCTCGGCCGGCTACAAGTCGCACGGCGGAACGGCGGGCCGGTCGGCCGGCTACAAGTCGCACGGTGCTGCCGGCGACGACGCTCCCCGCGGCAAGCCGCGCGGCGAGGGTGCACCGCGGTCGGCGGGCTTCAAATCCCATGACAAGCCGGCTCGGGACGAGACCGGCCCCCGCGACCGCGGCCCGGATGCGCGCCCGGCCCGCCCGTCCACCTTCAAGGGCGCGCGCGACGACCGGCCTGCTAAGCCGCGCACCGAAGGCGGCGCCAAGAAGGACTTCGGCAAGAAGGACTTCGCCAAGAAGGACGCTCCGCGCAAACCGCGCGCGGACGCTTCGGACACGAGCCGCCGTTTCACGCCTCCGAAAAAGCCGCGCGGCTGAGACGGGGGAAGGGTGTCGCCCCACCGGGCGGCACCCCGCGCTCCGCGCGAGGCGAGCCCCCTGTTCAGAAGGGGGCCGCCAGATGGATCCCCACCGAGAGGCGGGGCCCGCTCTCCTCGACGAGCGCAAGGGACTGGCATCCGTTGTCGAGAAGCGCCGCCTGCACGCGCACCGGAAGGCTCGGGATCTCGGCCACCGCGTGACCCGCCTCATCGACCAGCAGCACCACCGTCGAGGCGAAGGGCCGCCGGGGATCCCGGCTGAGGCGGAGGATGACTCCGGCCGCGGGCGGCGGCTGCGGGCCGATCGGAGAGGCCTCGCAGGTCATCACCCGCACGCTTCCCATCAGCCTGACGTCCGCCTGAACCTTGACCGCACTCGTCACGCTGTCCTGCAACGGATCTTCTGCCGCAATCATCAAGCTCTTCCCAATTCTCGCCGGTGGCGCAACGCGCGAAACCCGACATGGTTCACATCGGACGAACATTTTTTGTCGGAACGATGGCAACGCCCGGAGGTTGGTGCGGCTCATGCCGCGGGGCCCGGAGGTTGCTGCGGCTCATGCCGCGGGGCCCCAAGGTTGCCGCGGCTCATGCTGCGGGGGCGAGGTCCGCCCCGACCAGATCGGGAGAGACAGATCGACATGGCCGACTGCATCATCGTGGGCGCCGGCCCCGCTGGCCTGACCGCCGCCATCTTCCTGGCCCGCTTCCGGCGCAGCGTCATGCTGCTTGACGGCGGCGAGAGCCGGGCCTCGCTGATCCCGCGCTCGCACAACCATCCCGCCTTCCCCGACGGCATTCGCGGCGCCGAGCTTCTCTCGCGGATGCGGGCGCAGCTGGGGCACCTGGGCATCGCGCCGACGCCCCTCGCGGCCGAGTCGGGGCGCCGCCTGCCGGACGGGGGCTGGCGGATCGAGACACAGCAGGGGCCGCTGGAGGCACGCCACCTCATCCTTGCGACGGGGGTCCGGGACCGGCTGCCCGACCTGCCCGACGCGGTGCGCCATGTGCGCGAGGGGCTCATCCGGCAGTGCCCGGTCTGCGATGCGTTCGAGGTGATCGATCACTGCATCGCCGTGCTGGGGCACGAGGACTGCGCCGTCAGCGAGGCGCTCTTCCTGCGCAGCTACTCCCCGAGGATCACGCTCGTCTCGATAGGTCAGGATCTGCCGGAGGCGTCGCATCGACAGCTGGCCGAGGCCGGTGTGCGGGTGGACCCCCGCCCCGTGCGCCGGATCGAGGCCGACGCCGGGCGGCGGGTCACCATCCACTTCGCGGACGGCGAGCCCGGCCGGTTCGACACGCTCTATGCCGGCCTCGGGAACGATCCGCAGACCGCCCTGCCCCGGTCGCTGGGCATGGCCCTTCTGCCCGACGGCCGGATCGGCACCGATGCCCACCAGCGCACGGAACTGCCGGGCGTCTGGGCCGCGGGCGACGTGGTGACGGGGCTGAACCAGATCGCGGTGGCCATGGCGCAGGCCGAGATCGCGGCCACCGACATTCACAACCATCTGAGGGCGGCCGAAGGGCTCAGCCTGTCACGCCTGCCGAAGCAGCCCACCTGAAAGAAGCTGGGAACCGCGGCCGCGGCCGGCCGTTCCCCGGAACCGGCAAGATCTTGCTCATCCCGGGGTGCCGTGACGGCATCCGATCTTCCGGCGATGGGCAAACATGCAGAAGGATCGATTCAACCAGAAGGACCAACACGGAGGACTTCCCGCCATGACACGCTTGCCGCTCCGCACCGGGGCCTGTCTTCTCGCGATGATCGTTGCAGGCGCCGGCGCAGCCGCTGCGCAGGTGACCCTTGTCCGGGGCAACGACACCGATCCCGCGACCCTCGACCATCACCTGACCTCGACCGTGGCCGAAAGCCGGATCCTGAACGATCTCTACGAGGGGCTCGTGGTGCAGGATGCGCGGGGCGAGGTGGCGCCGGGGGTGGCCGAGAGCTGGGAGATCTCGGAGGATGGTCTCACCTACAGCTTCAAGCTGCGCGACGACGCCAGATGGTCGAACGGCGATCCGGTCGTGGCCGGAGACTTCGTCTTCGCGCTGCGCCGGATCGTGACGCCCGCGACGGCGGCGGTCTATGCCAACATCCTCTACCCGATCCTGAACGCCGAAGCCGTCGCCTCGGGCCAGATGACCCCGGAAGAGCTGGGTGTCGAGGCGGTGGACGATCATACGCTGCAAATCACCCTGAACGCGCCCACCCCCTACTTCCTCGAACTGCTGACGCACCAGTCCTCGCTGCCGCTGCATCCGGCGACGGTCGAGGCGGAAGGCGCGAACTTCACGCGGCCGGGCGTGATGGTCACGAACGGGGCCTACAAGCTGGTCAGCTTCGTGCCGAACGACCGCATCGTCATGGAAAAGAACGAACATTTCCACGGCGCGCAGGACATCGCCGTCGATCGCGTGGAATGGGTGCCCTTCGAGGATCGCTCGGCCTGCCTGCGGCGCTTCGAGGCGCAGGAGGTGCAGATCTGCACCGACGTGCCCGCCGAACAGATGAGCTACATGCGCCAGAACCTCGGCGAGCAGCTGCGCATCGCGCCCTATCTCGGCACCTACTACCTGCCCGTGAAAGGCGCCGACGGCAGCCCGCTCAAGGACAAGCGGGTGCGTCAGGCGATCTCGCTCGTGCTCGACCGCGACTTCATCGCCGAGCAGGTCTGGCAGGAGACGATGCTGCCCGGCTATTCGATCGTCCCGCCGGGCATCTCGAACTATGTCGAGACACCCCCCTCGCTCGATTATGCCGAAGAGGATCTCCTCGACCGCGAGGATCAGGCCAAGGCGCTCCTCGAGGAAGCGGGCGTGGCCGAGGGCAGCCTGACGGTGCAGCTTTCCTACAACTCGTCCGAGAACCATCGCAACACGATGACCGCCATCGCCGACATGCTGAAGAACATCGGCATCAACGCGACGCTGAACGAGATGGAGGGGACGAACTACTTCAACTACCTCAAGGAAGGCGGCGCCTTCGACATCGTGCGCGCGGGCTGGATCGGCGACTATTCCGACCCGCAGAACTTCCTCTTCCTGTTCGAAGGCGGCGTGCCCTTCAACTATTCGCGCTGGGAGAATGCCGATTACGACGCGCTGATGGACAAGGCCGCCCAGACCCAGGATCTCGACGAGCGGGCGCAGATCATGGCCGAAGCCGAGACGATCCTGCTCGACGAGGTGCCGGCGATCCCGCTGCTCACCTATTCCTCGCGCGCGCTCGTGTCAGACCGGGTGCAGGGCTACGAGGACAACCTGCCCGACATCCACCAGACCCGCTGGCTCTCGCTGTCCCAGTAATCGTTCCGGGGCGCGGCGGCCCTCCTCCGCGCCCCCCTTGCGAGGGCTTTTCCGATGCTTCGCTACACGCTGCGACGGCTGGCTTCGACCGTGCCGACCGTCTTCATCATCGTCACGCTCACCTTCTTCATGATCCGGCTGGCGCCGGGCGGCCCCTTCGACCTCGAGCGGCCGCTCGATCCCCTCATCATGGAGAACCTCAAGCGGGCCTATAACCTCGACGGGTCGCTCTGGTCGCAATATCTGACCTACATGGGCAACCTGCTGAGGGGCGATCTCGGACCGTCCTTCACGAAGCGCGATTTCAGCGTCAACGACCTCTTCGCCTCGGGTCTGCCGGTGTCGGTGCTGCTGGGCGGGCTGGCGATCTCGCTTGCGGTGCTGATCGGCACCGTCCTCGGGGCCATCGCCGCGCTGAGGCAGAACTCCTGGCTCGACTACACGATCGTGGGGCTTGCCACCTTCGGGATCACGACGCCGAACTTCGTGGTGGCGCCGCTGCTCAGCCTGTTCTTCGGGGTGATCCTGCGCTGGCTGCCCGCGGGCGGCTGGTCCGCGTCGGACCCCGCCTACTGGGTGCTGCCCGTGGTGACGCTGGCGCTGCCGCAGGTGGCGGTGATCGCGCGCCTCGTGCGCGGGGCGACCATCGAGGCGCTGCGCTCGAACCATGTCCGCACCGCCCGCGCCTACGGCCTGCCCGCCCGGACCGTGGTGGTCAAGCACGCCCTGCGCGCCGCCATGCTGCCGGCGGTCAGCTACCTCGGACCGACGGCGGCGGGGCTTCTGACCGGATCGGTCGTGGTCGAGACGATCTTCGGCCTGCCCGGCATCGGGCGCTACTTCGTGCAGGGCGCGCTGGGGCGGGATTACACGCTGGTCATGGGGACGGTGGTGGTGATCGCGCTCTTCATCCTGCTCTTCAACCTGATCGTGGACCTGCTCTACACCCTTCTCGACCCGCGGGTGCGCTATGACTGAGATGCCCATCCCCACGCCGGGCATGCCCTCGCCCGCGCCCGAAGCCCTCGTCGGCCGCTCGCTCTGGCAGGACGCCTGGATCCGCCTGCGGAAGAACCGCGCCGCGGTCGCCTCGGCCTTGGTGCTGATCTTTCTCGGCCTCGTCGGGATCTTCGGCCCGATGCTCTCGCCGCACGACTACACGCGGGTCTATCCCCAGTTCGTGCGTGCGCCCGCCAGCCTCGAGCCTTACCCGCGCGCCGATGTGGTGATCCCGAATTTCGAGCGCACCATGGCCCGCGCCCGGGTTGAGGGGACGCCGGTGCTCGAGAACGGCACCGTTTCGGTCGAGATCGCCGACGACGAGTCGATCGACGAACGCATCCTGCGCTATTTCCAGCGGTCAGACCTCTTCAGCAACCCGCGCCTCGACCTCGCCCCCGACGGGCGGAGCGGCACGCTCTCGGCGGAGGTCGAGCAGATCTACTTCCTGTTCGGCACCGATGCCGTGGGCCGGGATCTCATGTCGCGCATCTTCATCGGGGTGCGGATCTCGCTGGCGATCGGCCTTCTGGCCTCGGCCATGGCGCTCCTTCTCGGCGTCACCTACGGGGCGATCTCGGGCTATCTCGGCGGGCGGGTGGACAATGTGATGATGCGGGTGGTGGACATCCTCTATTCGCTGCCCTTCATCTTCTTTGTGATCCTGCTCGTGGTGTTCTTCGGCCGGAACATCGTCATCATCTTCATTGCCATCGGCGCGACCGAGTGGCTGGACATGGCGCGGATCGTGAGGGGCCAGACGCTCAGCCTGAAACGGCAGGAGTTCGTTCAGGCGGCCGAGGCGCTGGGGGCCACGCGCGCGGGCATCCTGATGCGGCACATAGTGCCGAACACGCTGGGGCCGGTGATCGTCTTCGTCACGCTGCTGGTGCCCAAGGCGATCCTGCTGGAGAGCCTGCTCTCGTTCCTCGGCCTCGGCGTGCAGGAGCCGCTGACCTCTCTGGGCCTTCTGATCTCGGAAGGGGCCGCCAACATGCGCGGCGCGCCGTGGCTTCTGATCTGGCCCGCCCTCACGCTGACCGCGATCCTGTTCGCGCTGAACTTCCTCGGCGACGGATTGCGCGACAGCCTCGACCCGAAGGACCGCTGAGATGGAGCCTGTTCTCAATGTGAGGGGACTGCGCGTCACCTTCGACACCAACGACGGCGAGGTGGAGGCGGTGCGCGGCATCGACCTTTCCGTGATGCCGGGCGAGACCGTGGCCATCGTCGGCGAAAGCGGCTCGGGGAAAAGCCAGACCACGATGGCGCTGATGGGGCTTCTGGCGCAGAACGGCCGGGCCACCGGATCCGCCCGCTACCGCGGCCGCGAACTGATCGGCCTGCGCGAGCGCGAGCTGAACAAGGTCCGCGGCGACAAGATCACCATGATCTTCCAGGAGCCGATGACCTCGCTCGACCCGCTCTACCGGATCGGCGACCAGCTGGCCGAGCCCTTGCGCTTCCACCGCGGTCTTTCCAAACGCGCCGCGCGTCCGCGGATCGTGGACCTCTTGCGCCTCGTCGGCATCCCCGAGCCCGAGCGGCGCATCGACAGCTATCCGCACGAACTGTCGGGCGGCCAGCGGCAGCGGGTGATGATCGCGATGGCCTTGGCCTGCGATCCCGACATCCTGATCGCGGACGAGCCCACGACCGCGCTCGACGTGACGATCCAGGCGCAGATCCTGACGCTTCTGGCCGATCTGCAGAAGCGGCTCGGCATGGCGATCCTCTTCATCACCCACGATCTCGGGATCGTGCAGCGGTTCGCCGACCGGGTCTATGTGATGCGCGCCGGCGAGGTCGTGGAAACCGGCGAGACCGGCGCCCTCTTCGCGGCGCCCGCCCATCCCTACACGCGGATGCTGCTCGATGCGGAACCCGAGGGCACCAAGCCCCCCCCGCCCGAGACCGCGCCCGTGCTGATGGAGGGGCGGAACATCGAGGTGACCTTCTCGAGCGGCGGCGGCCTTTTCCGCAAGGCCGAGGAGCTGCGCGCCGTGGACCGGGTGTCGGTGCGGTTGCGGCAGGGACAGACCATCGGCGTGGTGGGCGAGTCGGGCTCTGGCAAGTCCACGCTCGGCCGGGCGCTCCTGCGGCTTCTGCCCTCGGCGGGCCTCGTGACCTTCGAGGGGCGCGAACTGGCCCGCGACCCGGCCGAGATGCGGCCCCTTCGGCAGCGGATGCAGCTGGTGTTTCAGGACCCGTTCGGCAGCCTCTCGCCGCGGATGACGGTGGGGCGGATCATCACCGAGGGGCTGAAGATCCACGAGCCCGGCCTCTCCTCGCGTGAGCGGGACCGCCGCGCGGGCGAGGCGCTGGCCGAGGTGGGCCTCAGCCCCGACATGCGCAACCGCTATCCGCACGAATTCTCGGGCGGCCAGCGGCAGCGCATTGCCATCGCCCGCTCGATGATCCTGAAGCCGAAGGTCATCGTTCTGGACGAACCGACCTCGGCGCTCGACCGTTCGGTGCAGAAGCAGATCGTGGAGCTGCTGCGCGAGTTGCAGGCGCGGCACGGGCTGTCCTACCTCTTCATCAGCCACGATCTTGCGGTGGTGCGGGCGCTGTCCGACTACATCGTGGTGATGAAGGAGGGGCGCATCGTGGAGGAAGGGCCGACCGCCGACATCTTCGACCGTCCGCAGGAAAGCTACACCCGCACGCTGATGGCCGCCGCGCTCGAGACGCGGCGCTTCCGCGAGGACGCGGAACGGACGGGCGCCTGAGCGGTTTCACCGCGAAGGAGGATGCCATGACCGACAAGGACAAGCCCGCCCACAGCGATCGCCGCCGCGAGGGCAACAGCGTGGACCAGCGCCACCAGCAGATCGACCCCACCGGGCGGGACCGCGAGGATCCGGGCGAGGCGGGGCCGCATCGGTCGCAGAAACAGCCCGGACAGGCGCCGGAGGATCCGCAATCGGGCCGCTGATGCCTGCATGAACAGACCCCGGCCGCGCCTGCGGCCGGGGTCTGGAAAGAGCGCGGGTGGCGCGCCTCAGAACTCGAGCGCGCGATCCCCGGCGGCGTCCTTGATCCGCGTGGGCAGGCCCATCCGGTTCAGAAGCGCGAGGAACGGTTTCGGGTCCAGCTCCTCGACATTGACCATCTTCTTCACGTCCCACGTCCCCTCGGCCACGAGCATGGCCGCGGCGACGGGCGGCACGCCCGCCGTGTAGGAGATGCCCTGCGACCCGACCTCGGCATAGGCTTCGGCATGATCGGCCACGTTGTAGATGAAGACCTCGGCGGGCTGGCCGTCCTTCGTCCCCTTCACGATGTCGCCGATGCAGGTCTTGCCGGTGTAGTCGGGCGCCAGCGAGGAGGGATCGGGCAGGACCGCCTTCACCACCTTGAGCGGGATCACCTCGAGCCCTTCGGCCGTCGTCACCGGCTGCTCGGACAGAAGCCCGAGGTTCTTCAGCACCGTGAAGACGTTGATGTAGTGATCCGAAAAGCCCATCCAGAAGCGCACGTCCGCCTGCGGATAGTTGGCCGACAGCGAATGCACCTCATCGTGGCCGGTCATGTAGGCCTTCTGCCGGCCCACCACGGGCAGGTCGAACTCCTGCCCGACCTCGAACATCCGGTTCGCCTGCCACGCCCCGTCCTGCCACGAATAGACCGTGCCCGTGAACTCGCGGAAGTTGATCTCGGGATCGAAGTTGGTCGAGAACCAGCGCCCGTGGCTGCCCGCGTTGATGTCCACGATGTCGATCGAGGTGACCTCGTCGAGGTACTCGTCCGCCGCAAGCCGCGCATAGGCGTTCACCACGCCCGGATCGAAGCCCACGCCGAGGATCGCGGTGACGCCCGCCTCAGCGCAACGCTCGCGCCGTTTCCACTCGTAGTTGCCATACCACGGCGGCGTCTCGCAGATCTTGGCCGGATCCTCGTGGATCGCCGTATCCATGTAGGCGGCCCCCGTCTCGAGGCAGGCTTCGAGCACCGGCATGTTGACGAAGGCCGAGCCCACGTTGATCACGATCCCGGCGCCCGTCTCGCGGATCAGGGCGGCCACGGCGGCGGTATCCATCGCATCGACGGCATGGGCGTCGAACCGGCCCGCCCCCTTCATCGCGCCCTTCTCGTGCACCGAAGCGATGATCGCCTCGCATTTCGAGAGTGTGCGCGAGGCGATGTGCAGGTCACCCAGCACGTCGTTGTTCTGCGCGCACTTGTGCGCCACCACCTGTGCGACGCCGCCGGCACCGATGATCAACACGTTTTTCTTCACTTCGAACCGTCTCCTTCAAGGACAGAGGGAAGCGCCTCAGCCGAGGCTCGAGGCATAGTCGCCATAGCCGAACTCGCGCGCCACGCGCAGCGATCCGTCGGGCTCGCGGATCACGATCGAGGGCATCTTCACCCCGTTGAACCAGTTCTTCTTCACCATCGTGTAGCCCGCGGCGTCGGCGATGGAGAGGCGGTCGCCAACCTTGAGGGGCTCGGCAAAGCGGAACTCGCCGAAGATGTCTCCGGCCAGGCAGGACTTGCCACAGACCATGTAGCTATGTTCGCCGGCGTCGGGTTCAACCTTTGCCGCCTGCCGGTAGATCAGCAGGTCGAGCATGTGCGCCTCGACCGAGCTGTCCACGATGGCCAGCTGCTTGCCGTTGTCGAGCAGGTCGAGCACCGTCACCTCGAGCGTGGCCGAGCGGGTGATCGCCGCCTCGCCGGGCTCGAGATAGACCTGTACCCCGTGCGCCGCGGCAAAGGCCTTCAGCCGCGCGGCCAGCCGGTCCACCGGATAGCCCTCGCCGGTGAAATGGATGCCGCCACCGAGGCTCACCCAGTCGAGCCGGTCGAGGATCGCGCCGAAGCGGCCCTCGATCTCGGCCAGCTGCCGGTCAAAGAGGTCGAAATCGGCATTCTCGCAGTTGTAATGGATCATCACGCCCGAGATGTCGGGCAGAACCGCCTCGATCTTCTCGGCGCTCCATTCGCCCAGCCGCGAGAAGGGCCGCGCCGGGTCGGCCAGATCGAAGCCCGAGGTCGAGAGGCCGGGGTTCAGCCGCAGGCCGCGCGCGATCCCTCCGGTGCGATCCCGGAACCGCTGAAGCTGGCCCACCGAGTTGAAGATGATCTTGTCGGCGTAGCCCACCGCCTCGTCGATCTCGTGATCGGGCCAGGCCACCGAATAGGCGTGGGTCTCCTTGCCGAACTTCTCGCGCCCGAGCCGCAGCTCGTAGAGCGACGAGGAGGTCGTCCCGTCCATGTGATCGCGCATGTAGTCGAAGGCGGGCCATGTGGCGAAGCATTTGAGCGCGAGCAGCGCCTTGGCCCCCGATCCCACGCGGAGCCGGTCGATGACCGCCATGTTCCGCTTGAGGCTGGCGGAATCGATCAGGTAGAAAGGTGTCTGGATCATGAGACCCCCGCGCGAGAAGGAAGAACGGGGGCGTATAGGGCCACCCCCCCCCCTGATGCAAGGGTTTTGCAGCATCGGGATGACAGCCGGGCCGCGGTGGCTGCTCTTGGCGCGCGATGACCGGGGCGCGCGATGACCGCGGCCGGATCAACAAGGCGTGAGCACGGCCGCCCGAAGCGGGCCCTTGTGCGTTGGCACTTGAACCAGCACGGAGAACCGCGATGACCCTTCCCCGCCTCGGACTGGCGCTCGCCGCCGCCGCGCTCGCCGGCACTGCCGCCCTTGCCCATCACGGCTGGAACTGGGCCGAAGAGCAGCAGTCGCAGGTAACGGGCGAACTGCAGTCGGTCTCGATGAACCCGCCGCATCCCGAGATCGAGATCCTGGCCCCCGACGGCGCCCTCTGGCAGATCGAGCTGGGCAACCCGAACCAGACCCAGCGCGCGGGCTTCACCGCCGAGACCGCGGAACCGGGGGTTGCGGTGCATGTCCTCGGGCATCGCGCCAAGGACGGCACGAACCTGATGAAGGCCGTCCGCATCACGATCAACGGCACGCCCTACGACTTTTACCCTGAGCTGATCGAGCCGCAGGGCTGATGCTTCAGCTTGTGGCGGGCTGGCCGGGGGCGGATCTGATCCGCGGCTCCGGCACGGCCTACCTGCTGGTCAACGCGGCCCACATCCTCGGGATTGCCCTGCTTGTCGGGGCAATCCTGCCGCTCGACCTGATGATCGTTGCCGGACGGCGCGCAGGAGAGGTGGCGCCCTTTCTCGTGCGCAGCGCGGGCGTGGGGCTTGCGCTTGCGCTGGCCACCGGCCTCTGGCTGTTCAGCGTCGATCCGCAGGACTATCTCGGCAACCGCGCCTTCCTGATCAAGCTCGCGCTGATCGCGGCGGCGGTCCTGAACCTCGCCCTCCTGCATCTGGGCCGCGGCTGGAGAGCCTACGCGGTCGGCGGCGCAGCCAAGCCCGCCATACGCGCCGCGGCGCTTGCCTCGGCTGCGTTGTGGCTCTCGGCGCTCGTGGCGGGGCGGTGGATCGGCTTTCTCTAGGGCGCCGCTCGCGCTCAGTGCGTCCAGGCGCCCCGGCGGTCGGTGGCGAAGTTCTCGCCATAGCCACGCGGGCGGATGTTCGGGCGGCGCGGCTTGGGTTCCGTCACCTCGACCTCGATCCGATGCGCCTTGGCGTAGTCCAGGGCAGCCTCGCGGCTGTCGAAATGCAGCACCACCTGATTCTGCGTGTCCGCGGACGAGGTCCAGCCCATCAGCGGGTCGATGTCGCGGGCCTCGCGGCTCTCGAATACCAGAACCCAGCCCTTGGCCTTTCCGGTCCCGGACTGCATGGCGTTTCGGGCAGGCTGATAGATACGCGCGCGCATGAGGCCTCCGTGCAAGATGCCCCGTTATTGGCGGCTTTCCCGCCGCAGATCAAGACCTCCAGACCGCGTTGCAAGCGGCTGTCGATCGATCACGGAGGGGTGGGTGGGGTGTGTGGTGCAACCGACCGACAGCGTTCTGCTGCTTGCCCCCTCCTTCTAGCCGCCAATGGTTAAACGCGGGTAAAGAAGCACCCTCAGATCCCTTGTTTGCGAACAAAAACGGATCAAATCTAAGCGGCCGAGGGGAATCACCATGCCGCACAACAACATGAACATGCCGATGCACCGCCCGGAGGTGCTGACCCGCCCCAAGCTCGAGGGTGGGCGGCGTTTCGAGATGAAGACCCCGTTCAAGCCGGCGGGCGATCAGCCGACGGCCATCGCCGAGCTGGCCTCGGGCGTGCGGGCGGGCGAGCAGAACCAGGTGCTGCTGGGTGCCACGGGCACCGGCAAGACCTTCACCATGGCCAAGATCATCGAAGAGACCCAGCGCCCGGCGATCATCCTGGCCCCGAACAAGACGCTGGCGGCGCAGCTTTATGGCGAGTTCAAGGGCTTCTTCCCCGAGAACGCCGTGGAATATTTCGTGTCCTACTACGACTACTACCAGCCCGAGGCCTATGTCCCGCGCTCGGACACCTATATCGAGAAGGAATCGCAGATCAACGAGCAGATCGACCGGATGCGCCACTCGGCCACCCGGGCGCTGCTGGAACGCGACGACGTGATCATCGTGGCCTCGGTCTCCTGCATCTACGGCATCGGCTCGGTCGAGACCTATTCGGCCATGACGCAGGATCTGATCGTGGGGCAGAACTACGACCAGCGGCAGGTGATCGCCGAACTGGTGGCGCAGCAATACCGGCGCAACGATCAGGGCTTCCAGCGCGGCAGCTTCCGCGTGCGGGGCGATTCGCTCGAGGTCTGGCCCGCCCACCTCGAAGACCGGGCTTGGCGCTTCTCGTTCTTCGGCGAAGAGCTGGAGAGCATCGTGGAGTTCGATCCGCTGACCGGCGCCAAGACCGACAGCTTCAAGCAGATCCGCATCTATGCGAATTCGCACTACGTCACGCCGCGCCCGACGATGCAGCAGGCGGTGCAGGGCATCAAGAAGGAGCTGCGCCAGCGGCTCGACCAGCTGGTGGCCGAGGGCAAGCTGCTGGAAGCGCAGCGGCTGGAGCAGCGCACCAATTTCGACATCGAGATGCTGGAGGCCACCGGCGTCTGCAACGGGATCGAGAACTACTCGCGCTACCTGACGGGGCGGGCTCCGGGCGAGCCGCCGCCGACGCTGTTCGAGTTCATCCCCGACAATGCCATCGTCTTCGCCGACGAAAGCCACGTCACCGTGCCGCAGATCGGCGGCATGTACCGCGGCGACTACCGGCGCAAGTTCACACTGGCCGAGCACGGCTTCCGCCTGCCCTCCTGCATGGACAACCGCCCCCTCAAGTTCGAGGAATGGGACGCGATGCGCCCTCAGTCGGTCTTCGTCTCAGCCACCCCCGCGGCATGGGAGCTGGAGCAGGCCGGCGGCGTCTTTGCCGAGCAGGTGATCCGCCCCACGGGCCTTCTCGATCCGATGGTCGAGATCCGCCCGGTCGAGATGCAGGTGGACGACCTCCTGGACGAGATCCGAAAGGTCGCGGCCGCGGGCCTGCGCACGCTGGTCACGGTGCTGACCAAGCGCATGGCCGAGGACCTGACCGAATATCTGCACGAGCAGGGCATCCGGGTGCGCTACATGCACTCCGACATCGACACGATCGAGCGGATCGAGATCCTGCGCGACCTGCGGCTGGGCGCCTTCGACGTGCTGGTGGGGATCAACCTGCTGCGCGAGGGGCTGGATATTCCCGAATGCGGGCTGGTGGCGATCCTCGACGCCGACAAGGAGGGCTTCCTGCGCTCGGAAACCTCGCTGATCCAGACCATCGGCCGCGCGGCGCGGAACGCCGAAGGCCGGGTCATCATGTATGCCGACCGGATCACCGGCAGCATGGAGCGCGCCCTGCGCGAGACCGAGCGGCGGCGCGAAAAGCAGATCGCCTACAACGAGGCGCATGGCATCACGCCGCAGACGGTGAAGAAGAACGTCGAGGACGTGCTGGCGGGCCTCTGGCAGGGCGACACCGACATGAGCCGGGTGACGGCCAAGGTCGAGAAGCCGATGGTGGGCTCGAACCTTGCGGCGCATCTCGACGGGCTGCGCACCGCGATGCGCAAGGCGGCCGAGAACCTCGAGTTCGAAGAGGCGGCGCGGTTGCGCGACGAGATCAAGCGCCTCGAGGCGGTGGAACTGGCTGTCGCCGACGATCCCTTGGCGCGGCAGAGCGCGGTGGAGGACGCCGCCGAGGCCGCGGTGAAAAGCTCGGGCCGCAGCACGGCCGGACGCGCCGGCCAGCGCGGCGGCAACAAGCGCCGCGGGCGCTGACGCCCCGAGTGCCCTTAAGAGACCCTTAACCACGCCGGGCGCAGGCTGGGCCCGTCGGAGGGTCATCCATGCGAACCGCTCTCATGCGCCTTGCCGGGCCGGTGGCATTTGCCGGGGCGCTCCTCTGCGCCGCGGCGCCGGCCGCCTCCGGGCCGTGGGCACGCGAGAAGGGCGGCGTCTTCCTCACCCTCTCGCAACAGCAGGACGGGGCAGGGGACAGCTGGACGGGCCTCTGGGCCGAATACGGGCTTACCGAGCGGATCACGCTGGGCCTCGACGCCGGACGCTCGGCGCAGGGCGACGGCAAGCTGATCCTCTGGGCGCAGAAGGCGTGGGAGCGTGGGCCGCACCGGATCGCAGCCTCGGCCGGGGTCGGCGCAAGCCTTCTGGCGGGCGAGGTCGCGCCGCTGGTTCAGGTTGGCGGCGGCTGGGGCCGCGGGATCACGACCCGCTTCGGCCCCGGCTGGCTGGCCGCCGAGGCCCGCGCCGTCGTGACCGCCCGCGGCGTCACCTTCTCGCAGCAGGTGAACGCGCGGACGGTGGCGACCTACAGCTACCTGTTGCCCGAAACCAGCGCCAAGGCCGAGATCACGTTCGGCCTCAGGCCGCACGACCGGATCATGTGGATCGAGCAGCTCCAGTTCGAGCAGGGGCGCGAAACGGGGTTCGACGCTCGCCTCGCAAGCTCGCTGGTCTATGACCTGAGCACGCCGCTGAAACTGGAACTCGGGGTGATCCTGCCCGTCAGCGGGCGCGCCGATCCGGCCCTCAAGCTCGGGATCTGGCTCGACTTCTGACCCGCCGCCTCAGTCGAACAGGAGCCTCGCGACGAAGAGCACGATCACCGCGCCGATCAGCGCAGCCACCACCATCGCCACGAGACCCGACGCCGCCAGCACCGTCACCCCCAGCGCCACGAGCAGAAGCGGCGCGGCGATCGCGCCCACCAGCCCGATCAACATGTAGCGTCCGCGGTGGCGTCCACCCGCAACCTGGCTCGCGATCCAGCCGGCCGCAAGCCCGACCACCGCCAGCACCACGAGACCCACGACGCCCACTCCTTGCATGAACTCTTCCATCATCTTCTCCCCTGACCGGCAGGGAAACGCGGAAGACCGCAGGCGGGGTCCGCCTGCCCGCAAGAATGATCGCCCGCGCGGTGCAAGCGCGCCCTCGGGCGCCCGAGGCGTCAGGGGCGCCGCGCCGCCCCGTCAGTAGGCCGCGACGACGTCATACATGACCGGCTCGAAGCTGCGGCAGAGCGAGGCGAAGCGGCGGGTGCGCTCGCGCATCTCGGGCGCCCGCAGCATGGCCTGAAAATCCTCGCGCCTGCGCCATTGCGAGTAGTTGGCCACCCGCGTCTGCGCATCGTTCACATGCAGGCTGGCCGAGATGAAGCCGGGCTGGTGGCGGATGAAATCCTCAAGCGCCGCCTGCAACTCGTCCAGCAGGTCGGCGCAGGTGCCGGGCGTCATCTCGAAGGTCGTGATGACGGTCTGGCCGGTGAAGGCCGGGTCGATCTGGGTCATGTCCGCTCTCCTCTGCTCGAGGGAAAGCCTATGCCCGCCCGCCATGTGCCACAAGCGCGGCGAATGGCCCCGCATCGGGCGGGCGCGCGCTCAGACCATGCGGATCACGTCCTTGCCCACGGCCAGCATGTAGCCGCGCCGCGCGATCGTCTTGACCAGCAGTTCGCTCACCATCTGGTTGCCGAGCGCGTCCCGCAGCCGCTTGACCCGCGTCGCCCCCGCCGCTTCGTCGCAGTCGGTCACGCTCTTGCCCGAGATCATCGCCTCGATCTGCGCCCCGGTCAGCACGTCATCGTCCATCCGCGCCTCGGCCAGCACCGAGAGCGTCTCGATTGCGGCCTCGGTCAGGCTGAACTCCATGTCGTTGATATAGACCGACCGGCTCTCGCGCGAGATCATCAGCGAGGCCACCTGAATGCCCGACCGCTGGATCGCCGACATCCGCCGGTTCAGCGCGACGATGGTCACAAGCAGCACCAGCGCCGCCACCAGCAGCGAGGTCGAGAAGACCAGCAGCACGAAAATCACCATGCGGTAGCTGGCCAGCACCTCCGAGAAGGTGGTCCCCGACTGGGCGATGATCTCCAGCAGCCGGATCTCGGGCCCCGAGCGCAGGGCATCCACCTCGACGAACAGGCGCTCGACCCGCGCGTTGAAGGCGTCGGCGTCGGGCAGGTTGAGGAAGAGGAACACGGCCGCGGCCGACAGGATCAGGACGATGGCCGCGATTCCGCCGGCCACGACCCGGTTGCCGGCCTTCAGCGCGTCAGTAGCGGAGGAAGTAGCGTCCTGCACTCGCTTTCCTTTCGTCCAGTCCCTCGGGCCCGAACGTCGAGAGAACGTTCAGGAGCGTCCAGCCCGCCTGTTCGAGGCGCGGCTTCAGAACGCGTGTGGCGGCCTTGCGGTTGCAGGCGCTGTCGGGCACCTGCGCCACGCCGTAATGCAGGCGGAGAGGGCGGTCCTGCTTGGCCTTGTAATCGGCGTAGCAGGCGGCCTCGGCTGGCGCGGCAAGCGCGCCGGCAAGCGCGAGCACGGCCAGCAGGGCGGAAAGTCTCATGGAACTGCTCCGGGTTTCTCTTGGTCCCGATCATGGGGAGCGGGCCGGGGATAATCAATGTCAGAGCCCGATCCCGTCTCTTGTTATCGCCTATCAGGCCGCGGGTCATCGCCTGACAGGAGCCCGCTATTGCTCGGCAAGAGGTGCGGTGCCCAGCCTTGGGGGACGCCGGCGGGATGCCGGTTGCCTTCAGGAGGATACCATGTTCCCCGTCAGATCCCTAACCGCGCCCCTTGTGGCACTGGCGCTGGCGGCGCCGCTGCTGCTCGTGCCCGGCTGCTCCGAGGCACAGCCGGCCGGCCGCACGCCCGTCGTGGTCGTGGACCGCCCCATAGGCCTGCCTCCGGCGCCGCCGATCCGCCACAGGGCGCCGGACGGCTGGGGACGCCCCTACCCGCCGCCGCCGGTCTGCGGCAGCGACCGCCGCCCCGGCGTCCCCTGCGTCCGGGGCATCCAGCGCGCGCCCTCCGCATGGGAGTTGCCCGGAGAATGCCTCTTCCGAAGCCGCGACGGGAGGACGGCCTACGACGCCCGCTGCCTCTACCGGCATGGCTATCGCCGCTGATCCCCCCCTCGGCGGCGTGGGGCAGGCAATCTTCCGCGGCCTCTTTTCCCGCAGGCGTCCTGCGGCTAAAGCTCGGCCATGGAGATTGCCTGCCCCGACTGGAGCCATGAATCCGCGGCCTTCGCCGAAGGCTTCACCTGCATCGTCGGCGTGGACGAGGTGGGCCGCGGCCCGCTGGCGGGCCCTGTGACCGCCGCCGCCGTGCGGCTCTTTCCGGGCCGCATCCCCGAGGGCCTCAACGACAGCAAGAAGCTCACCGCCGCCCGGCGCGAGGCCCTCGCCGCCGAGATCCTCGCCGTGGCCGAAGTGTCGGTGGCTCATGCCTCGGTCGAAGAGATCGACCGGCTCAACATCCTGCAGGCAAGCCATCTGGCCATGGCGCGGGCGCTGGCGGGGCTGCCCTGCCCGCCCGATTTCGCGCTGATCGACGGCCACCTGATTCCGAAGGGCCTCGCCCACCGCTGCCGGGCCCTCGTGAAGGGCGACGCGCTGTGCCTGTCGATCGCGGCGGCCTCGATCGTGGCCAAGGTCGCCCGCGACCGGATCATGGTGGATTTGGAGCAACAGCATCCCGGCTACGGCTGGCGCACCAACGCAGGATACGGCACGCGGGATCATCTTCAGGCTCTTCTAAATCTTGGCCCGACCCCTCACCATAGGCGTTCCTTCAAACCCGTCCACAATATCTTGTATCAAGAGGCTTCCATAAGTCTTTGATTCAAAAAAGAATTTGACGGCGATTCGCCAATGACTCATCCTTTGCCCCCATAGAACGGCGAATAAATGCCGGCGACAGAGGCAGAGAATGGCGACCAAGACGAAGACGACGGAGGCGACGGCGCTTCCGCTGAACCAGATCCTTGCGGGCGATTGCATCGAGGTGATGCGGTCGCTGCCCGAATGTTCCGTGGATCTGATCTTCGCCGATCCGCCCTACAACCTGCAGCTCCGCGGTGACCTGCACCGGCCCGACAACAGCCGGGTGGATGCGGTCGATGACCACTGGGACCAGTTCTCGAGCTTTGCCTCCTACGACCAGTTCACGCGCGAGTGGCTGGCGGCCGCCCGCCGCCTTCTGAAGCCGAACGGGGCGATCTGGGTGATCGGCAGCTACCACAACATCTTCCGCGTGGGCGCCGCGCTGCAGGACCAGGGCTTCTGGATCCTGAACGACGTGGTCTGGCGCAAGTCGAACCCGATGCCGAACTTCAAGGGCAAGCGGCTGACCAACGCGCACGAGACGCTGATCTGGGCCTCGAAGCAGGAGGCCAGCAAGTACACCTTCAACTACGAGGCGCTGAAGGCGCTGAACGAGGGCATCCAGATGCGCTCGGACTGGGTGATCCCGATCTGCACCGGACACGAGCGGCTGAAGGACGAGCATGGCGACAAGGCCCACCCGACCCAGAAGCCCGAGGCGCTCCTGCATCGGGTGATGGTCGCCACCACGAACCCCGGCGACGTGGTGCTTGATCCGTTCTTCGGCACCGGCACGACGGGCGCGGTGGCCAAGATGCTCGGACGCGACTTCATCGGCATCGAGCGCGAGGAAGGCTATCGCAAGGTCGCCGCCGAGCGCCTGTCGCGCGTGCGGCGGTTCGACGCCTCGGCGCTGGAGGTTTCGGGCTCGAAGCGGGCCGAGCCGCGCGTGCCCTTCGGCCAGCTCGTCGAGCGCGGGATGCTGCGTCCGGGCGAAGAGCTTTATTCGATGAACAATCGCCACAAGGCGAAGGTGCGGGCCGACGGCACGCTGATCGGCAACGACGTGAAGGGCTCGATCCATCAGGTCGGCGCCGCGCTGGAAGGCGCGCCCTCCTGCAACGGCTGGACCTACTGGTGCTACAAGCGCGAGGGGAAGATGATCCCCATCGACATCCTGCGCCAGCAGATCCGGGCGGAGATGGAAGACCCCCGCCCGAACTGATCCTCGGACATCCGGTTCCGCCTGTGCCGTCGGTCCTGCGCCACGGCACCACTTCCCTCGCCGTGTCCCCACGGCGAGGTCTTTTCATGTGACGGATCGCCCGGAACGGCGCGCGACCCGCCGACGACCGACCCCCGCCGGATCGCCCGGCGGGGGCCTGCCCGGTCAGATCGCGGGCTCGCTCTTCTGCGTTTCGGGGGCGGCGGCCGCCTCCGCGGCCGGCGCAGCGGCGGCGCGAGGCGCCTCGGCTGGTGGGGCGCTGGCGACAGCGCCGCCCGGGGCGACCGGCTCCGCCGGGGCCGCGGCGGCCGCGGGCTGGCCGCTGTCGAGCGGCGCCCAGTCCGTGACGCCGGGATAGTAGGTCCTCCGCCAGTCGAGCAGGCGCGGGTTCATCTGCCTGCGCCAGACCTTCGGAAAGAGCGCCAGGGCCGCCATATGCAGGAAGCCGTGGGGCAGGTGCGGGGCCTGCTGCTCGGGCAAGGCCTGCAGCAGCGGGTAGCGCCGGTCGGGATGGGCGTGATGGTCCGAATGGCGCTGGAGGTTGATCAGCAGCCGGTTCGAGGCCTTGCAGTCCGAGTTCCAGCTGTGATGCGGCATGACAGGCTCTATCGTGCCGTCCGGCAGGGCCCGGCGGGTCAGGCCGTAATGCCCGACATAGTTCAGCAACTCGAGCTGGCAGACCGCAACGAAGGCCTGCACAAGGAACAGCAGAAGCCCCTGCGCCCCGCCCAGGGCGAGCGCAAGGCCCACCATCACGATCTGCAGCGCCCCATAGACCCAGAACGGGTTCCGCAGCGAATGGAGCGGCCGCCCCACGCGCTTGAGCTGCTCGGCCTCGACCTCCCAGGCGTGCCTGTGCCCTTCGGCCAGGATGCGCTGGAAGTAGCGGTAGAAATCCTCGTCCGGGCGGGCCGTCGCGGGATCCTGCGGCGTGCCGACATGCAGATCATGGACCTTCAGCCGCTCGGTGCGGAAGTGGCTGTAGAGGCCCATGGCGAGAAGGATGTCGCCCAGCCAGCGTTCGAGCCGGCTGTTGCGGTGAACAAGCTCGTGGGCATAGACCATGCCGACAAGTCCGGTCATCACGCCGATGCCGAGGAACAGGCCGATCTTCTCGATCAGGCCAAGATGGGCGGCGTGGCTGACATATCCGATGAGGCCGAAGACCAGCAGGAACTGGATCGGCACCCAGATCATGGTGAGAAGACGGAACCAGAACAGGTCCTTCTCATCCGTCGCGGGATCCTCGTTCGTCGTGTCCTTCTTGAACACGAGATCGAGCAGAGCGAAGAGCCCCCAGCCGAAGAGGGGCAACAGCAGGACCGTCCAGCCGCCATAGGCGGCGCCGATCAGGGCAAGAGGCACCATCGCGAGCGAGATCGCGAAGGGCAGCGCGCGCTTGAGATGCGCGATCGGTGGCGGGTTTGGCGTCACGACGTCAGGAGGAGAAACCATTTCACTACTCCACTTGCTACGGTCGATCCGCGGAGACTAGTCGAGTCGCGCCTCCTCCCTCGGGTGACGGATCGCCGCTGCGGCAACGTTCCATGCCTTTTGCATCACTGTGGGAAGACTGGCGGGGCGGAACCGCTCGTGCGGCACGAAGCTCCCTCGGGCGGGCGCGGCCTCCTGGGGCACCTCGGCCAGCAGCACCGAAAGCCGCAGGTGGAAATGGCTGAAGGTGTGGCGCACCTCGACCCCCGTCGCACGCCAGTCCGCGGAAATCGGCGGATCGGCCGGCCCGCCGCTCCGGTCCCAGTCGGTTCCCGGCCAGCCGAGCATCCCTCCCAGCATCCCCGTCTCGGGCCGCGTCTCGAGAAGCAGCGCCCCATCGGCCCGGACCGCGATCCAGAGCGTGCCTTCGCGGACGGGCTTGGCGGCCTTGGGCGCCTTGCGGGGCAGCTCGGCCTCAAGGCCGCCGCGCCGGGCCACGCAGTCCGGGCCAAGCGGGCAG
The DNA here is from genome assembly GCF_007668225.1 of Cereibacter sediminicola. Classification (NCBI taxonomy): domain Bacteria; kingdom Pseudomonadati; phylum Pseudomonadota; class Alphaproteobacteria; order Rhodobacterales; family Paracoccaceae; genus Cereibacter; species Cereibacter sediminicola. The sequence continues at coordinate 102,001 of NZ_VDEK01000013.1, forward strand.
AGGCTGCAGACCGGCCTCCGCGGCGTGCAGATCGTCGCGCCGAGATCCATCATCGCCTGCGCATGGTCTCCCGGCCGCTCCTGCGGGGTGATCGTGGCGGCCAGACGGGTCAGCGCGGGCTTGGCCGCCGGAAGCGGGGTCTCGACCCGGAAGAGGCGCGCAACCACGCGCTCGACATTGCCATCGACCACGGTCGCGGGCTCGTCGAAGGCGATGGCCGCCACGGCAGCGGCCGTGTAGGGGCCGACGCCCGGCAGCGTCAGCAGGCCGTCGCGCGTGTCGGGGAAACGGCCGCCGTGATCGGCCACCACCGCCCGCGCCCCCCTCAGCAGGTTGCGCGCGCGGGCGTAGTAGCCCAGCCCCGCCCATTCGGCCATGACCTCGGCATCCTCGGCCGCCGCGAGCGCCCCCACATCGGGCCACCGCTCGGTGAAGCGGTGGAAATAGCTCCGCACCGCGGCCACCGTCGTCTGCTGGAGCATGATCTCGGACAGCCAGACCCGGTAGGGATCGGGCCGCACGCCGGCGCGCCGGTCGGCCGGGCCCACGCGCCACGGCATCTCGCGCGCGTGGCGGTCATACCAGCCAAGCAGGCGGGCCGAGATGTCCGCTGCCACCTCCTCCGGGCTTTCCTCGGTGTCACGCAATCTTTATGCTCTCCCCTGCACCGCGGCTCTGGCGCCCCCGGGCGCGGCGCCTAAGATAGGCGCGCGATCAGGAATGAACAGATGACCCGAGCCCCCGCTCCTCCCTCCGCCAAGCAGAACCGCCGGATGCGCGGGTTCGAGGCGGCGTCGGGCCTGCTGCAGGAGCGGATCCGCAAGGCCGGCGAGAAGCGAGGCTTTGCCGTGACGCGGCTTCTCACCCACTGGCCCGAGGTCGCGGGCGAGGATCTGGCCCGCATCACCCGGCCGGTGAAGGTGGGCTACGGCGCCCGCGAGGGCTTTGGCGCGACGCTCACGCTCCTTGTCTCGTCCGCCCATGCGCCGCTCGTGCAGATGCAGCTTCCGACCCTGAAGGAGCGGGTGAACGCCTGCTACGGCTATGCGGCCATCCACCGGATCGTGCTGACGCAGACGGCCCCTTCGGGTTTTGCCGAGGGGCAGGCCCTGTTCGATCCGGCCCCTCCGGCGCCCCGCGCCGCCGATCCGGTCGTCAAGGCGCGCGCGGCCGCGGCCGCCGATGGCGTGCAGGACGAGGGCCTGCGGGCGGCCCTTGAAAGGCTCGCCGAGAATTTCCTATCACGCTCCAAAGCATGAAGAGGCACGGAATGGTCAAGAAACTCGGGCTGGCGGCGCTGGCACTCACCACGGTCGCGGGCTTCGCGCTCTGGAACGGCAGCCGCGAGCCGGCGCAGACGCTGCTGCCGCCGATGGTGGCCTCGGCGCAGGAGGCCGGTTCGTCCGAGACGGCCCCCGTGATCGAGGACATGGTGATGGGCGCCGAGGATGCGCCGGTCACGATCGTCGAATATTCCTCCTTCACCTGCCCGCACTGCGCCACCTTCGAAAAGGAGGTGCTGACGCCGCTCAAGCGCGACTACATCGACACCGGCAAGGTGCGCTTCGTCTATCGCGAGGTCTATTTCGACCGCTACGGCCTGTGGGCCGCGATGGTGGCGCGCTGCGGTGGCGAGATGCGCTACTTCGGCATCGCCGACCTGATCTTTGACCAGCAGCAGGAATGGGTGACGAACGACCCGGCGCAGGTTGCGGAAAACCTCCGCAGGATCGGCAAGACGGCCGGCCTCGACGATGCGGCGCTCGACGCCTGCATGAACGATCAGGCCAAGGCCGAAGCGATGGTCGCCGCCTTCCAGAAGAACACGCAGGCTGACGACATCACCGCGACCCCCTCGCTGATCATCAACGGCACCAAGCATTCGAACATGGGCTACGACGAGCTGCGCAAGATCATCGAGGCGGAGCTGGCCAAGGGATGAGCACGCCCCTTGCCGGCGTCCGGGTCGTGGAACTGGCCCGGATCCTGGCCGGCCCCTGGGCGGGGCAGGTGCTGGCGGACCTTGGCGCGGATGTCGTCAAGGTCGAGGCGCCCGAGGGCGACGACACCCGCCGCTGGGGCCCTCCGTTCATCGAACGCGAGGGCGACCGGTCCGCCGCCTATTTCCACGCCGCGAACCGCGGCAAGCGGTCGGTCACCGCCGACTTCCGCACGGCCGAGGGGCAGCAGACCGTGCGCCGTCTGGTGGCCGGGGCCGACGTCGTGATCGAGAATTTCAAGGTGGGCGGGCTTGCGAAATACGGGCTCGACTGGCCGTCGCTGCGCGAGGTGAACCCGCGCCTCGTCTATTGCTCGATCACGGGCTTCGGGCAGGACGGGCCCTATGCGCACCGGGCCGGCTACGATTTCATCATCCAGGGCATGGCCGGGCTGATGAGCGTGACCGGCGCGGCCGAGGGCCAGCCGCAGAAGGTGGGCGTGGCCGTCACCGACATCTTCACCGGCATCTATGCCACGACGGCGATCCTGGCCGCCCTCCACCAGCGGGCCAGCACAGGGCGCGGGCAGCAGATCGACATGGCGCTGATGGATGTGGCCACCGGCATCATGGCCAATCAGGCGATGAACTATCTTGCGACCGGCACCGCCCCGCGCAAGATGGGCAACGAGCATCCCAACCTCGCGCCCTATGCGGTCTTCGATTGCGCCGATGGCTGGATCATCATTGCAACCGGCAATGACGCGCAATACCGCAGGCTCTGCGGCTTGCTCGGGTTGCCGGGCCTCGCCACGGCGCCGGCCTTCCTGACCAACGCCGACCGGGTGGCGAACCGGGCCGAACTGGCGCGCGCGTTGACAGCTGTCACCTCGGGCAGGAAGAAGGCCGACCTGCTGGCCGCCTGCGAGGCCGAGGGCGTTCCCGCCGGCCCGATCAACGACATGGGCGAGGTGTTCGCCGATCCCCAGATCCTACACCGGGCCATGCGCATCGCGCCCGAGGGGGTGCCGGGCGTGCGCTCGCCCTTCCGCTTCTCGGGGGCGGAGCTGGCGCTCGGCCGCCCGGCCCCGCGGCTTGGCGAGCATCAGGCCGAGGTGCTGGGCACCCCGGCGGAGCAGGACTGACGCGGCGGGGCGCATTGCCTCGCCTGAAATGTTGCCGAAGATGTTGCCGTTGCCTCAGTAGAA
>NZ_VDEK01000139.1:0-568 GCF_007668225.1 Cereibacter sediminicola
AATCTCAGTGGAAACTACGCGCCCTCCCGGGTCAGTTCTGCGTGGAAATCAACACAGCAGGATCGTTGCGAGCTTGCGGCTCACGGCAACGATCGCCTTCTTCATCGATCTCCGTTTCGCGATCCTCAAACCCCAGGACGTCAAGGGCGACATGACCCGCGCCCGCCCGAGAATGCTCGCCGCGGCCTCGAAGAGCATGACGCGCACCCGCGGATCACCGGCCCTGGTGATCCGTCCGGCGATATCAGTCTTGCCCGATTGCCACCTTCGCGGGGTCAGTCCCGCCCAGGCGCCAACATCCCTGCTGCGTGGGAAGCGGTCCGGGTCATCGACGGCACTTCGGAAGGTCAGCGCCACGATCACGCCCACACCCGGGGTCGTCATCAGCAGCCGTGTCACGGGATCGGACTTCGCGAGTGCCATGAGCTGGCCGTCGAGGCTGGCAAGTTCGTCAAGGAGCAGGGCTCGCACCCGCACATGGCGTCCACGATGCCCTCGAGGACCGGGTTTCCGTCGGCAAGTTCGCGCGCCCGGGCCTCCCACGTCTTCCGCGTCACAGATCCCATCT
>NZ_VDEK01000140.1:0-567 GCF_007668225.1 Cereibacter sediminicola
AGACCGGCTTCGACCAGCCGCTTCTCTGCGGGATGTACATCGACCGGCGGCTGGCCGGGATCCAGGCGGTGCAGACGCTGTCGCGGTTGAACCGGGCCTACCAGTCGGGCGGCGTGGTGAAGGACACGACCTATGTGCTCGACTTCGCCAACAGCGCCGACGACATCCTCACGGCCTTCAAGACCTACTACGAGACCGCCGAGCTTCAGGACGTCACCGACCCGAACCAGGTGCTGGACCTGCGCGCGAAGTTGGACGGGCTCGGCTACTACGACGAGTTCGAGGTCGACCGGGTGGTGAGGGCCGAGCTGAACCCGAAGGCCACCCACGCCGACCTGAGGGCGGCAATCGAACCGGTCGCCGACAGGCTGCTGAAAGTCTTCAAGGCCGCGCGTGACGCCGAGGCGAAAGCCCGCGCCGAGGGCAACGACAAGGCGGCCGTCGCGGCGAAGCAGGAGCAGGACGCGCTGATCGTCTTCCGCTCCAACATGGGCGCCTTCCTGCGGCTCTACGCCTTCCTGTCGCAGATCTTCGACTATGGCGCGACGGCGATCGAGGCGCGCAGCC
>NZ_VDEK01000141.1:0-567 GCF_007668225.1 Cereibacter sediminicola
CACGCTCGCGGCTACAGTCACGCGGCCGCCTGATCGCGTTGTTCAGGCTGAACTACCAAGTGTTGCCCTTCAGTTGAGTGTGCTGGCACATGATCTTGAACGCCCCGTAGGTGAACAGGATGGGCATTGCGTGTAACCTCTTGTGTTACCTGCGGCAACACCCGACACGCGCTCAAGTACATGATTTCACGGGCTTATGGTCATGTAGTGGCGGAGCGAGAGGGATTCGAACCCTCGAGACGGTTCCCCGCCTACACACTTTCCAGGCGTGCGCCTTCGACCACTCGGCCACCGCTCCGTCGGTGCCCTTTTAACTCAGGTGTTCTGCAAGGACAAGGCTTGGGCGAGGGTCGTGTCTCGGGGTTGTTGGGAATTCGGCGTTGTTGCAAAACGCCAGCTTGAGGCATAGCGCACCCCTTCCCTCCCTGACGTCAGGCGACCCGGAGGATCCCGGCGGTGCTGAGGGCGTTGAAGCGGTTGATGAGGGCGACGCGGATGTGGATCTGTCCGAAGGCGGCAGATGGCGATGATGTGCAGGGCGCTGTTGGCAGTTCGACACCTCCGCGG
>NZ_VDEK01000142.1:0-563 GCF_007668225.1 Cereibacter sediminicola
GTCGGGGTTACACATTATGGTGCACATCACTTTATTTATCATCGTTACATTGAACGCTCATTGACTAAACAACGATGATCCATCCGTCTTGTATTACAGGTGTTCATTTCATTGGCCACCGATGCTTGTAAGACTACTCCCATATGGTTGTTGTTGTGGATATGGTTGTTGAGGTTGGTGTGGTTGCTGGGGGAATGGTTGTTGGGGTTGCTGGGAAATTGTTTGTTCTGGTTGCTGGGATAATTGTTGTTGGGGCTGTTGAAATGGTTGTTGTGGTTGTTGGGGTAATGGTTGTTGTGGTTGAAGGATGGATGGTTGTTGGGGTTGCTGGGGTTGGGGCTGGGGAAATGATTGTTGTGATTGTTGGGGTTGCTGGGGAAATGGTTGTTGCGGTCGTAGGGGGAATGGTTGTTGTGGTTGTTGAGGGAATGGTTGTTGTGGTTGTTGGGGGAATGGTTGTTGCGGTTGCTGGGGGAATGGTTGTTGTGGTTGCTGGGGGAATGGTTGTTGTGGTTGTAGGGGGGTCGGTTGTTGGGGCTGGGGAAATTGTTGTTGGGGTGTGG
>NZ_VDEK01000143.1:0-528 GCF_007668225.1 Cereibacter sediminicola
CTGGTAGCGCGTGCCTGTCACTCCAGCTTCAGGAGGGCTAAAGAGTGGGTGGGAAGGGATGTGTGCGTTCGAGCCCATGTCAGAGTCAGCCCGCCGAAAGGCATGTGGTGCCCGGCCCACCAGAGACGCCAGACGAAGCGCGGCGCAGAAGACCAGCTGTTGATGAGATCCTGGCCCGTCCAAGAGTTGGCCAAGTTGCGGTAGTTTGGGTGCAGGCGCTGAGCCAGTGGTGCCAGGCTTGTGACCCGTTGAGGAGGCCCGTTAGAGAATGGGCGCTCGTTGGACCGTTGACCTGTGAGGAGGGCAGGCCGGTCGTTGACGCACTTGGGCCGTGAGGAGGGCAGGCCACCAGAGACTGGTGAAAGCAGTAATGTTGGCGCGCGCTAGTCGGGCCTTAGCCGAGGAGATTGCCGGCGGGCCGTTGTTGTGGTCGAGGTGCACATGTGGACTCTCTGTGGGGGGTTGATGGGCTGTCGATTAGGGGGCAGGCTTCGGCCCCGGTAGGCCGGCAGACCCGCCGGCGGGCAA
>NZ_VDEK01000144.1:0-527 GCF_007668225.1 Cereibacter sediminicola
ATTGCTCGCGCCGGAGCAGCGCGATCTCGAGCTTGAGGCCCGCGATCATCGCCTCCGAGGTCGAGACCACTGCGCGGGCCTGCGCCAGTTCCGCTTCGGCAGCCGATGCACGACCCTCCGCAGCAGTGAGCGCGGCGCGCAATCTCTCGAGTTCGGACGCGGGATCGGACATGGCCGCTTCTACCATGCACGGCCACGGAAGCCAACAAATACAGGATGTTCGGTCCCATCAGCCCATCTTCATAGGCCTTTGCGTCCAGCGCGGATTTCGCCAGTCATTCGTCGGGAAAACAGTCCACTGGACTGTTTTCTGATCCTCCTCATCGTCGAGCAGATAGCCGAGCTGGGCCGCGGATATCGCAACGGCCTCGCCCGTGGTGCTCGACGGCCAGACCAGACAAACTTGCCCGCCTCGAGGCGCTTCGCATAGAGCGACACGCCCACACCGTCGAACCACAAGAGCTTCACCACATCCGCCTTGCGGCCGCGGAAGCAGAAGATCTCGCCGCCATGCGGGTCGCGGCCGA
>NZ_VDEK01000146.1:0-505 GCF_007668225.1 Cereibacter sediminicola
CCTGCCGGTTCAACGGCTGATGCTGGCCGAACTTTTCGAAGACGATCATGGCCAGAAGGCTCGGGCCGGCCCAGCCGCGCGGGATCGGGTGGAATGGCGCCGGCGCCTGGCTGATCTTTTCACAGACGCGGCAGGTGAACTTCTCGCGGACGGTCTGGATCACCTTCCACTGCCGCGGCACCACCTCCAGCGTCTCGGTGACGTCCTCGCCCATCTTCACGATGCGGTCCGAGCCGCAGCACTCGCAGGCGGTCGGCGCCGGAACCACCACCCGCTCGCGCGGCAGGTGCTCGGGGAAGGGCTTGCGGACCGGCTTCCGGCGCTCGAAGGCCGCGACCTTCGTCGTCTTCTCCGCCCGGACCCGGTCCTCGGCGGCATCGGCCACCAAATCCTCGAGCTGCAGTTCCAGTTGGTCGATCAGCCGGGCCGTGCGTTCCGCACTGTGCCCGTATTGCTCGCGCCGGAGCAGCGCGATCTCGAGCTTGAGGCCCGCGATCATCGCCTC
>NZ_VDEK01000147.1:0-497 GCF_007668225.1 Cereibacter sediminicola
GCCGCGCACGGTCTCGATCACCGCATGGTCGAGCTTGCGGCGGAGGCGGCTGACACAGACCTCGATGGCGTTGCTCTCGATCTCGGCGTCGAAGGACCAGAGCCGCTCTTCCAGCTGCGCCTTCGACAGCACCTGGTTCGGCCGCGCGAGGAACGCCTCGAACAGCACCCACTCGCGGGCGGTGAGCGGGATTGCCCTGCCGTCTCGGCGGATGCTGCGGACAGCAAGGTCAATCTCGAACGGGCCGATGCGGACCAGCGGGTTGGGATTGCCCGAATAGCGCCGGGCGACCGAGCCGATGCGCGCGGAAAGCTCGGTCAGGTCGAACGGCTTCACCAGGTAGTCGTCGGCCCCGGCGTTCAGCCCGTCGATCCGCTCGGCGATCTGGTCGAGCGCGGTCAGGATGATGACCGGCGTCGTGTCGTCCCGCGCGCGGCGGCTGCGCAGGAACGGGATGCCCAGCCCGTCGGGCAGCATGAGATCCAGCAGGATCAGGT
>NZ_VDEK01000148.1:0-482 GCF_007668225.1 Cereibacter sediminicola
TTGCTGGCGGGAGATCCAGTTCTACATCACGATCGAGCACTGGAACCGGCGCGAGCGGCGTCCGATCGATCTCCGCGCCCTGGATGGGGCCCTGCGTCGGGATCGCGCCGCGTCTGCGAATGCGAACGTCGTCCCGCCGGACCTGTGAATTCCGACACCGCGCGGACGACCGCCCCGGACGCTCGTCGGGCATGAAGCGCCTCGGCGGATCGCGAGCGGACCCCGAGACAGGAGGAGGACCATCGTGGCCGACCGCATCGTCCGATCCACCCCGGTGTTCCTGCGGCCGTTCCGCCTGCCCGGCTTTGATGGCGAGCTTCCGGCCGGCCGCAATCAGCTGGATACCGAGATCCGGGCCCCGGCAGGCCTGTCGGATCCGGCGGCATGGCGGGCATCGGTTGTGGTCCATCTTCACCCCACCGCCGATATGCCCAACCTCGCCCGGGCCCTGACCGTGCGGCTGGCGGACATCGACGCGGCGG
>NZ_VDEK01000014.1:0-95362 GCF_007668225.1 Cereibacter sediminicola
ATTGCTCGCGCCGGAGCAGCGCGATCTCGAGCTTGAGGCCCGCGATCATCGCCTCGGAGGTCGAGACCACCGCGCGCGCCTGCGCCAGTTCGGCCTTCGTGGCCGCCAGTTCGGCGCGCAGTTTCTCGAGTTCGGACGCGGGATCGGACATGGCCTCTTCTACCATGCCCGGCCACGGAAGCCAACAAATACAGGTGCTTCCGGGCGCTCAGCCCATCTTCTTCGGCCTCTGCGTCCAGCGCGGATTTCGCCAGTCAATTCCGTCGAGCAGATAGCCGAGCTGGGCTGCGGATATCGCAACGGCCTCGCCCGTGGTGCTCGACGGCCAGACGAATTTGCCCGCCTCCAGGCGCTTCGCATAAAGCGACACGCCGACCCCGTCGAACCACAGGAGCTTCACCACATCCGCCTTGCGGCCGCGGAAGCAGAAGATTTCGCCGCCGTGGGGATCGCGGCCGAGCCCCTGCTGGACCTTCAGCGCCAAGCTGTTCATCCCGCAGCGCATGTCGGTGACCCCACCTGCGATCCAGACCCGCGTCCCCGCCGGAAAGGCGATCATGCCCGCTCCAGGATCTGGACCAGCCGCGTCAGCGCACCGGCCTCGATGTCGGTAGGAACAGCGAGGCGCCGGCCATTCGCCAGCGTGATCTCGATCCGCGCATCGGCATCCGCCGCCCGCACGGCCGATGCCTCCCGCTGTCCGTCGCTCAGATCAGGGCCAATCTCGACCGGCGCGAAGACCGGGCGTCCGCCATCCAGCAACCCCTTGTGATACGCTCGCCGCCATTGCGTCAGAAGCGGCCGCGAGATCCCGTGGCGACGCGCGACCACCGAGCCTTGCCGGTGACCGCAATAGCTCTCCTCGACGATCCGGATCTTCTCCGCATCCGTCCAGGTCCGGCGGCGGCCGAGATCGCCCGCCGCGATGACTTCAAATTGTGAAACGACCTTAGCGCATGACATACGTCATGACGTAAGTCATGAAACTAGGCCCCGGCAGGCGGCCCTCGGCGGAGCCTTACGGTCAAACGGTCGGTCATTACCGACAATATCCTCAACCGGGACTTCCAGGCCGAGCGGCCAAACCAGAAGTGACTGGCCGACTTCACCTGTATCTGGACCGTGGAAGGCTGGCTCTACGTCGCGGTCGTTCTCGACCTCTTCTCCCGGCGCGCCGTCGGCTGGTCCATGAAGGCTGATCGGAATGCCTCACTGGTCATGGATGCGCTGATGATGGCCGTCTGGCGACGTGGCAAGGCCGACGCGCTGCTTCATCATTCGGATACTCAAAGGATAGAAGCCAGTTCCTGGGCGGTCTGACTCTCACAGCGATGGACCATCTGGTAAGCTGGCGCCGCAAGGGATCCTGCGCGGTCTGACCCGCATTCTGATCGACCAGCGTGTCTTTCCCCGGACCTGTCGGCTGCCCGGGAACGCCTTGCGGTGAGGTTGGCCTCGCCGATGCCTGTGACCCGAGAAGGGCCTGACCGATCCGGTCTCGTGACTGTCCTGTCTTGCATCCGGTTCGGGCCGAGCGATCGGCATCGGCTTGCTCGGAGGCTCGAATGGACAGCAAGACAGAGACACCGACCCGTCGTCGGCGGGGTCGACACCCACAAGGACCTACACGTCGCGGCGGTTGTCGATGACCAGGACAGGGTTCTCGGCACTCGATCGTTCCCCACGACCCGTCAGGGCTATCGCCAGATGCTTGCCTGGATGCGGGACTTCGGCCCGGTGCTGCGGATCGGCGTGGAATCCACGGGCAGCTACGGCGCCGGTCTTCTGCGCTCTTTGCCGCGGGCGGGAGTAGAGGTGCTCGAGGTCATCGCCCCGGATCGGCAGGATCGCCGGCGCCGCGGCAAGAACGACGATCTCGATGCCGAGAATGCGGCCCATGCTGCCTTTGCCGGGCAGCGTACTGTCACGCCGCGCACGCGCGACGGAATGGTGGGAATCTCTCAGGGTTCTCAAGGCTTGCCGGAAGACGGCCGTAGTTGCGCGCCGTGTCGCGCTCCAGATGATCCACAATACGATCGTCTGCGCGCCGGAAGCCCTTCGGGACCAGCTGCGCCGCCTGACCCGGATGCAACTCGTCCGAACACTCGCAGCCTGGCGCCCCGATCTCGGTGCCTGTCGGGACGTCGACGGCGCCTACCGCATCGGCCTCAAATCCCTGGCCCGCCGATACCTCGAACTGCACGACGAGATCGGCGACCTCGACGCCATGATCGCACCGATCGTCGACGAGTTGGCGCCGGACCTGATCGCGCGCGACTGCATCGGATACACTTGCGCGGCCCAGCTTCTGCTCACCGCCGGAGACAACCCGGAGCGCCTGAAGTCGGAGGCCAGCTTCGCGGCGCTTTGCGGGGTAAGCCCCGTGCCCGCCTCGTCTGGCAAGACAGTCCGCCATCGCTTGAACCGCGGAGGTGTCGAACTGCCAACAGCGCCCTGCACATCATCGCCATCTGCCGCCCTCGGACAGACCCGAGAACGCAGGACTACGTCGCTCGCAGGATCGCTGCCGGCCATTCCAGGCTCGATGCCATCCGCGCCCTCAAACGCTACATCGCCCGTGAGGTCTTCTCCGTCATCGCGCGCCGCCAGAAGGAGATCAGCCAGACACGCTCCCCTGCTTGACAAACAGAAGGGCGTCCAGGGATCGCAATACACAAGAGAGCAGTTTTAACGGCTTCTGGCCGACAACGGGATCACCTGCTCGATGAGCCGCGCCGGCAATGCATGAGACAATTCAGCAATGGAGAGCTTCCTCTCATCGCTGAAGACCGAACGGACGGCCCGCAAGGTCGCGCCAAGCAAGCGGATGCAGAACGGCATCTGCGAGGCCTTCAAGTCAAAATGCGGGAGAAACTCCTGGCGAGACGCTGTTCGTCGAACTGGATCATGCACGCGAGGTCCGTCGTCCGCTGGTGGTCGGCTACAACCTCGCGCGCCCGCGTTCAACCCTCGACGTAGACTACTGCGGCTTTCGCCGCCCAACTCACCGCAATGGGCGGCCAGCTCCACATAGCGGAGGCGTTGCGCTGCTCGCCCATTGCTCCCTCCGCGCAAGTGGGTAATTGTCACACGCCGGCTCTGGTTTTCGCTGGATGAACGTCGGGGTCAGAGCAGGACGCATGTCGATTCGCACGTCGTCCGCCAGCTCCTCGACGCTGCGCTCGCCCTGCGTCTGGAGGTCGATCAGTTCCAGCTGCTTCGGGCTGGCCAGAGCCTTCCCGATCCGGGCGACCGGCTTGTAGAGATGCGAGGTGCTGTCCACGACCAACACTCCAAGGATTGGAGTGAGAATCCATGCAGCGCCAGACGCATCCGCGCAGGACGCGTGGCGCTCAGATGTAGCCGAGCGTCACTCCCCCGAGCGCCGCGACGAGCACCACGCTCCAGGGCGGCGCCTTCCAGGCCATCAGCAGCACGAAGCAGACGAGCGCGAGGGTGAAGTCGCGCAGGTCACCGATGGCGCTGGTGAAGACTGGAGAATAGAGCGCCGCGCCAAGGATGCCGACCACGGCCGCATTCGCCCCCTGCATCGCCGATTGCGCCAGCGGCAGCGCCCGGAACCGGTCCCAGAAGGGCAGCACTCCGATCAGGATCAGGAAACCGGGCAGGAACAAGGCGAGGAGCGCGATGGCGGCCCCCACGAGGCCATTGGGCTCCGGTCCAAGCACCGCGCCAAGGTAGGCGGCGAAGGTGAAGAGCGGCCCCGGCACCGCCTGCGCCGCGCCATATCCGGCAAGGAAGCTGTCCGGCGTGACCCAGCCCGGCCCCACCGTTTCGACCTGCAAGAGCGGCAGCACGACATGGCCTCCCCCGAAGACCAGCGCGCCCGCCCGGTAGAAGCTGTCGAACACCGCCAGCGCCCGCGCCTGATCCGCCACCAGCGGCAGAAGGACCAGAAGCGCCGCGAAGACCCCGAGGGCTGCGCCCGCCTGCGTGCGGCTCACCGGCATCGCGATGTGACCGCCGATAGCGGCGCCGGTGCCGCGGCGAAGGGTCAGCCCAGCGGCCGCGCCGAAGAGGATGGCTCCCACCATGCCGAACGCGCCGGGTGCGGCGGCAAGGACGGCCACGGCCGCGACGGCGATGCTCGCGCGCTCCCGGTCCGGGCAGAGCGATCTCGCCATGCCCCAGACCGCCTGCGCCACGATGGCGACGGCCACGATCTTCAGCCCGTGGAAGAGGCCGCTGCCCACCGGCCCGGCGGCGAGGCCCGCCGTCATCGCCACCCCGAGCAGAATCAGGGCCGAGGGCAGCGTGAAGGCGGTGAAGGCCGCCAGTGCCCCAAGCCAGCCCGCCCGCATCAGCCCAAGCGCAAACCCCACCTGGCTCGAGGCCGGGCCGGGGAGGAACTGGCAGAGCGCGACGAGATCGGCGTAGGCGGCCTCGGTCAGCCAGGCCCGCCGCACGACGAACTCGTGCCGGAAATAGCCGAGATGGGCGATGGGGCCGCCGAAGCTGGTCAGCCCCAGCTTGAGGAAGGCCGCGAAGACCTCGGCCGCCGTTCCCTCGCCCGCGGCTGCGGCGCCCTTCGCCCCCGGGTCCGTGCTCATCCTGCCTCGTCCTTCAGCTCGTGCAACTGCCGGCGCGCGAGCGCCAGCCCCTCCCGGCCCCTGTCGGTGATCGTGTAGTATTTGCGCAAGGTCCGGCCCTCGCGTTCTTCCGAGCAGGTCAGGTAGCCGTCGCGCGTCATCTTGGCGAGCATGGGATAGAGGGTTCCGGCCGACAGCCGGTAGCCGTGCTGCGCGGCATGGTGCAACACATGCAGCCGCACCAGCCCGGACAGCAGGTCATGGTGATCCATCCTCTGCGAACCCTTCACACCCCTGTCTTATCGAAGGGCGATGTTAAGGGCGAGCGACGGCTCGTCAACCGCACCGGAGATGGACGTGGAAATCCGCCTGATCCCGGCACTGGCATGTCTGGCGTCCGGCCGGTCGGCATGGAAGTGGGGGGACGGCAATGACAGGGACGGCAGAGGCAAGGACGGCCTCCCGCTTGCGCGAATGGCACCTGGTGGGCCGCCTGTACTGGGCCGTCGTCGCGGTGGCGACGGTCTTCACGCTGGCGCGCTTCTCCGGGGCCTTCCTGATCCTGCGCGCCGAAGAGGCGGGTCTGCCGCTGATGCTGATCCCGCAGGCTTTGGTTGGGATGAACGCGGTCCCTGCCCTGTCGGACTGGGCCCGCGGGCGAATTGTCCGAGCGGCTGAGCCGCCACGCAATGCTGATGGCCAGGCTCGGCCTGCTGATCGCGGCCGTCTGGCGCTGGCTCCGGGGCTTCCCGGCCCGGGGTATCCCCTTGTCTTTCAGCACTACCCGAACCAGCCAGCATCATACCGATCGGCGAGCATCCAATCCGCGCCTTCGGCAGGCTGTCCAGCAGAGCCTCCGTGCCGGTGTAATCGCTCACCTGTCCGACCGACAGGTGGAACACGATCAGCCGCCCTTTCGCATCCGCAACGGCGGCAGCTTGGTGTTCATGCCGCCTTTGGTGCGCTCGATCTGGCGCCTGCGCCCCCCTTTCCCACGCACAGACTCGAGGCCGTGCGGTGCGCCTTGAGATAGGTCGCGTCGATCATGATCGTCATGTGCTCGGCGTTTTCGGCGGCAAGGCCCACCATGATCCGGGCGACGACCCCGTTGTCGCTCCAGCGCTTCTACCGGTTGTAAAGGGTCTTCGCCGGGCCGTACCAACACAGGGCTTGCCATGGCGCTTCGGAAAGAACGGCTTCAGGCGCTCCATCCAGACGTCGGTCAGCCAGTAAAGATTGCTCATGGGTCAGGTCTCATTGCGAAGCCCGAACACGCCAGAAGCACGAAATCACCGGGTCTATCGGCCCCCGCGGGGCGCGCCGCGGGCAGGAACGGCACGATGAGCGACTTGCGGTTCCTTCGGCACGCCGAGCGCCCAAAGCGCCCGTCCGGCCTCTCGAACGCGCTGGTCTTCGGCTGGCGGGCGGTGCTGAAGTTCCGCCACCTGCCCGAGCAGCTGTTCGACCTCGTCATGACGCCGATCATGTTCACGCTGCTCTTCACCTTCGTGTTCGGCGGCGCCCTTGCGGGCTCCCCGCGCGAGTATCTGCAGTTTTTCCTTCCGGGCATCCTGGTGCAGACCGTAGTCTTCAACTCGGTCTATTCGGGCATGGGGCTTTCGACCGATTTCCAGAAGGGCCTGTTCGATCGGTTCCGCACGCTGCCGATCTGGTCCCTTGCGCCCTTTGCCGGTCTGATGGTCGGCGACATCCTGCGCCATCTGATCGCGGGCGTGATCATCCTGGCCATCGGCCTCGCCCTTGGCTACCGGCCAGAGGCCGGGGTGGCGGGCGTCCTGGCGGCGTTTCTCATGCTGATCAGCATCGGCTTTGGGATGGGCTGGATCTTTCTGGTGCTCGGCATGCTCGTCCGCACGCCGATGACCGTGATGACGCTGGGCTTCACCATCCTGTTTCCGGTCACCTTCGCCTCGAACATCATGGTCGATCCGGCAACGATGCCCGGCTGGCTGCGCGGCTTCGTGGAGGTGAACCCCGTGTCCCTCATGGCGACGGCCTTGCGCGGGCTGATGGCGGGCACGGCCACGGCACCGCAGATCTTCGCGGCCCTCATCGCCCCGGCGGTGCTGACGCTGCTGCTCGCGCCGCTCACCGTGTGGCTCTACCGGCGGCGATAGGCGCCACGGGGCCCCGGCGCCGGGGTCACGCGCGGGGCGCTGCCGGCGTGATGGTGGTTCAGTCGAAGCGGTTCCGTCAGCCGCCCATCGCCTCGTTGTCGTCCAGTGGCGCCCCGAGCGGGGCGATGCGATAGGTAACGTCCTTGCGCAGGACGCTGCCCTCGGCCTGCATGTGCGAGAAGGCCGGGATGGGGATCAGCCGCAACCCGCCCGACTCCATCGGCAGACCCGACCCCAGCAGCCGGTAGATCCCGAGGTCGATCAGGTCGAGCCGGAGCGAATCCTGGCCCGGCAGGAACAGAACGAGCTTCAGCTCGCGCGGGCCTGCGGGCTCGATGGTGATCAGCATCCGGTCCGCAGGGGGCGTGTCGGGTCCGTCGCCCGACAGGCAGACGAGCGCCCGATAGCGGGAAAGTCCCTCGCGAAGGTAGGAGACGAGGGCGGCCGCGACGACACGCGCGTCGGGCACTTCCTCATCGGTCAGCCAGTGGTCGGGAGGCGGCGGCACCATCGGATGCGGGGCACCGCCCGCGTGGGGCGGGCGCCCCGGCGCGCCCCGGCCGTGCGCCGACGCCGCCTCGGGGCGCGACCCCAGGTTGCCCCCGGCCTGCGGCCCATCGGCCGCCAGCAGCGGTGTCTGCATCGGCAGACCGGACATGCCTTCACTCGGCATAACTGCACCTCGTCACTTGGCGGGAGGCCCGTCCTTCCGGCGGAAGGCCTGAACCAGACTATATCGCGTGGCAGATGACGTGGGCAGGTGGTCCTGACAAGTTGAGCGGACATTTCGCCGCGGCCGCTGTGCCGAATGTGCCAGCAAGCGCCCGCAAAGACGGCATGTGCACAGCCCTGCGGCAGCTCCTGTCCCCGGGCTTTGGAAAGGCCGGGAGTCTGGGCGCCGATGGCGGCCGGCTCTCCAGCGGGCCGAAAAGGAAGGGCCGCCCGCTGTCGCAGCGGACGGCCCGGTGACGGTTCGGGTTCCGGGAGCGGGTGGGCCGCTCAGTGACCCTGACGGTGGAAGGCGCGGTCCAGCTCGTCGTCCGAATCGTCGAGGCTGAAGCTGAAGCCCCCCGAGGCCACCTTGCGCTGGGACGGCGCGGCGGCGGCTTCCACCCGCCCGCCCTGCACGACCCGCAGCTGCGGCGACGGGGCGCTGGCCAGGCTCTGCTCGTTCAGCCGGAAGAAGCGCACCGTCTCCTCGAGCCGCGCGGCCTGGCCCGACAGTTCGGAGGCTCCACCCGCAAGCTGCTGCGAGGCCGCGCTGTTCTGCTGGGTCACCTTGTCGAGCTGCTGGATCGCCGTCGCGACCTGCTGGGCCCCGGCCGCCAGCTCACGCGAGGCCATCGAGATGTCGGTCACGAGGCGCGAGGTCTGCTCGATGTCGGGCACGAGCTGGTTGAGCATTTCGCCGGCGCCCGTGGCGGCGCGCACGGTGCCCGTCGAGAGCGACGAGATCTCGGCCGCGGCCGTCTGGCTGCGCTCGGCCAGCTTGCGCACTTCCGAGGCCACGACGGCAAACCCGCGGCCATGCTCGCCCGCCCGCGCGGCCTCGACCGCGGCGTTCAGCGCAAGCAGGTCCGTCTGGCGGGCAATTTCCTGAACCACGAGGATCTTGTCGGCGATCGAGCGCATCGCGGCCACGGCCTCGATCACGGCCTGACCTGAGGCGCGCGCATCCTCGGCGGCCTTGGTCGCCATCCGCTCGGTCTGCATCGCATTGTCAGCGGCCTGCTTGATGTTCGCCGCCATCTGCTCGACCGAGGCCGAGGCTTCCTCGGTGGCCGAGGCTTGCTCGCTCGCCCCTTGGCTGAGCTGCTCGGACGTCGAGGCCATCTCGCCGCTGCCGGACGAGACCTGCTGGGCCACGGTCGTCACGCCGCCCACCACCTCGCGCAGTTTCTCGACCATGAGATTGTTCGCGCGGAGGAGCTCGGCAATCTCGTCCCGACCGCGGGCATCGGCCGTCTCGGACAGGTCGCCCTCGGCCACGCGCCGCGAAAGATCGAGAGCCTTGCGGAGCCCGCGGCTGATCGAGACGGTAATCCAGACGGCCGCGGCGGTGCCGACCGCACCGGCCAGGGCGAAGATCCCGATCAACATCTGGCGCGCCTCGCGCGTATGGCGGTCCGCCTCGAGACGCAGGGCGGCGAGTTGCTCCTGCTCGTTCTCGACAAGCTGGGCGATCAACCCTTCCCGCTTGGCCTGCCTCGCCAGATAATCGGGGGCGAGCAGCAGCCTGCTCGCGCTGGCCAGATCGTTCCGGTTCGAGAACTCGACCGCTTCGTTGTTCACCTTCGAGATCACCTCGCGGAGCGAGCTGTATTCATCGAGCAGCGCGCGCTGAGCGGGTGACAGATCGGCCGCCTCGAGCGCCGTCATCGCTTCCTTCTGCTCGGCGCGCGCGGCGGCCATCTCCTCTTCGCGGGCCTTCTTGGTGGCCGCATCCTGGCTGATGAGATGCTCGCGGATCGCCGCCTTGAGCCGCAGCTGCGCGGCATTGAGGGCATCGGCTTCGATCGCTGTCTGAACGGTGCCGTCAAGCATCGCGTCGAGCTGCGCATCGAGCGAGTTGAATCCGCGCACGGCGAGAACGCCGGCGATGCTCGCCAGCACGAATACCGCAAGGAATGCTGCGGCGAGCTTGATCTTGATGGTCATTGTTGGCCCCGGAGTCACATGAACTGCAAACTTCCTCCACAGATGCGGGCCGCTGGCGCCTCGGTCGAGCGATCCACCCGTATGAAGCGCGGGATCAGGGGAGGTGGCGCGAGTCCTCTGGACAGGTTGCCGCATCCTTCCGGTGCGGGATATGTTCGAACGAGAGGATTGACGGGGGGCCAGGGCGCCCGGTCGGTCGCGGCGAGACGGACCACCGGCCGGAGCGCGCCTGCTCTGGACGGCCCTGCCGGAGCAAGCGCGGGGCAGGCGATTCGGGAAACCTCCGGCGGCATCCGGGCGTTCGAGTTGACTTGCCCGGCCGACCGCTACATCCCTTGCGCGGGCCGCCTTGCCGGCCGGAAGCCGGAGCGACGAGATGACAGACAGACCTGCGACCGAACCGAGCCTCACTTCATTGGCCCACGGAGGCGGGTGCGGCTGCAAGATCGCGCCCGGCATCCTCTCGGACCTGCTGCGCGCGGCCCCTGCCCTGCCCGTGCCCGAGGATCTGCTGGTGGGCACCGCCACCTCCGACGATGCCGCGGTCTGGCGCCTGAACGACGAGCAGGCGCTGGTGGCCACGACCGACTTCTTCATGCCGATCGTGGATGACCCGTTCGACTTCGGCCGGATCGCCGCCACCAACGCGATCAGCGACGTCTATGCGATGGGCGGGCGGCCGATCATGGCCCTGGCGCTGGTGGGAATGCCGATCAACGTCCTGTCGAAGGAGACCATCGGGCGCATCCTCGAAGGCGGCGCCACGGCCTGCGCGGCGGCGGGGATCCCGGTGGCGGGCGGGCACACGATCGACTCGGTCGAGCCGATCTACGGGCTGGTGGCGCTCGGCCTCGTGCATCCCGACCGGGTGCGCAGCAACGCCGGTGCGCGGCCGGGCGACCGGCTGGTTCTGGGCAAGCCGATTGGCACCGGCATCCTCTCGGCGGCCCTGAAGAAGGGCGAACTCGACGCGGCGGGCTATGCCGAGATGATCGCCACCACCACCCGCCTCAACACGCCGGGCCCGGATCTGGCGGCGCTGGCCGGGGTTCACGCGCTGACCGATGTCACGGGCTTCGGGCTTGGCGGGCACGCGATCGAGATGGCCCGCGGAGCCGGGTGCGAGTTGCGGATCGACTGGGACCGCGTGCCCGTCATGCCGCCGGTGCGCGGGCTTGTCGGGCGGGGCTTCGTTACCGGAGCCTCGGGCCGCAACTGGGACAGTTACGGCGCGGGCGTGGCCCTGCCCGAGGACTTTGCGCCCGGAGAACGCGCCCTACTGACCGATCCGCAGACGAGCGGCGGCCTGCTCGTCTCCTGCGCGGAGGAAGCAGTGGCGGAGGTGCTGGCCATCTTCGCCCGGCACGGGTTCGAGGCGGCGACCGAGATCGGCGGCGTGGCCGAGGGTCCGGCGCGGGTCGTGCTGCGCTGACTTCGGGGATTGGCCCCTCAGGCCACCTCGAAGATGGCGTAGGGGTTGAGGCAGGCCGAGGGTCCGATGAAGATCACCTCCTCCTCGGGCGCGGTGCGCAGGGCGATGTTCGTCATCTGCACCGCATCCCCCAGGATGTGACGCTCGAACCGCTCCAGCCGTTCGGCGCGTTCCTCCGGCAGGATCTCCATCGCCTGTCCTTCAAGGCCGGTCTGGTAGGCGGTGGCGTAGGCCGCCGCGAGCTTCCACGGCGGCTCGATCCAGGGGCGCCTCGCGATGCTGGCGGCGGTCAGCGCCTCGATCTCGGTCTCGTCCATTCGCAGCGGCCCGAAATGGCGCTCGAGAACCGAGCGCACCAGATCCTCGGGCCGGCGGGTCATCGCATAACCGCCCGCCGCCGCGAAAGCGGCCGTGGCGGCGGCAAGCTGGAGGGCGCGGCGGCGGCTGAGTGTCATCGGCGGTCTCCGTCAGATCAGCAGGTCGGCCGCGCGCAGCGAAAGCGCGGCGGCCGTCAGCGAGGGATTGGCGGCCGAACAGGTGGGGAAGGTGCTCGTCCCCACCACGACGAGATTTCGCAGCCGGTGATGCACGAGGCCCGCATCCACGACCGACGTGGCCGGATCGTCGCCCATCCGCAGCGTGCCCTGCAGATGCGACTCGGTCTCGCGGATACCGTGGTCGAGGATCCGCTCGACCGGCAGCGGCGCCAACAGGTCCGGCAGCGCGGCCTTGGCCCGCTCCATCCCGCGCAGCGCATAGTCCGACGGCCCGTGATACTCGACGAAGGCCCGGTCCTCGCCATCGAGCGTCACGCGGTTCCTGTCTTCCGGCAGATCCTCGGTCACGATCACCAGCGGCAGCGTCTGGCGCATCCGCTCGGCGCCAAGGCGCATCCCGTGCGACCAGCGGTTCTCGAAATAGACCAGCGCGGCGCCATCGGTCTTGCGGTGCGGCCCGTCATAGAGGCCGAAGTCGAGGCCGGTCGTGATGGTGCTGCCGCCGAAATTGTCCACCCCGTCGAGCCAGGCCTCCATCGACCAGCCGTAGGATTCATGCAGCCCCACGCCCGTCAGCCCGCCCCCCAGATCGGATCGGAGCAGGATCGCGGGGCTGTGGATCGCATTGGCCCCGAGAACGAAGAGATCCCCCGTCACCCGGTGCTCGCGCCCGTCCGCGCCCAGGAACACGGCGGCCGAGATGGACGAGCCCGCCGCCTCGAAACGGCGCACCTCGGCCTCGAGGCAGAGCGTGACGCCCTCGGCCTCATAAAGCGGCACGAGCGAGTTGTTGGCGGTGAACTTGGCGTCGGCGGGGCAGATCTGGCAACGCAGCGACGCGCAGCAGGCGGCCCGCGTCTCGGTGGCGATCCGGGCCCGCGCCGTCGGCATGACGAAATGGCTGTCGGGGCGGGCGGCCTTCATCAGCCGGTCGGGATCGGGCATCAGATGGGGCGGTTGCGGGAAGGGACGCGAGCGCGGCATGACCCGGGCCATGTCGGGATCGCCGGAGACCGCCATGATGTCTTCCGCGTCGCACCAGTAGGTCTCGAGATCGTCGTAGGTGATCGGCCAGTCCTGCGCCACGCCATGATCCGTGCCCAGCCGGAAATCCGCAGGATGGAGCCGGGGCGTCTGGGCAAACCAGCAGTTCGTGCCGCCCCCGAACCCGACGGTGAAGTTCCAGGGCTTGTCGGAGTTGGTGGCATAGGTGTCGCTGTCGGCGACAGCCGAGTTCCGGCCCTCGTCAAGCTGCCAGTCATGCGTCGCGTGACCGCCCCATTCAAGGACGAGCACCCGTCGGCCGGGCTGCCGCATCAGCCTGTGCAGGAAAAAGGAAGAGCCGAAGCCCGAGCCCACGATCACCACGTCGAAATGCTCGCCGGCGACGCTTTCGGGCGGAGCCAGGTTCATAAGATTCATCTCCAGATAACTGCTTGCTACTTTGAGGCGAGTTGCGCGGAACTGTCCATCTGAGGCGCCGTTCATCGGCAAACCTTTGCCGGGTCAGTTTGCAACCGCAGCGAGATCGTGCTTATGCAGCGAAAATTGCCTCATGATCGGGCAACTGCAGGAACCGGCACGACGCGGGTTGGCTGCGGTTGCAGACGTGGGAACCTTGCCCCTCCTCTGGGGCTTCATTGGAAAGCCGCGGACGGCAACCCGGTTCCCTCGCGGGGCCTGCCGCGGGACCGAGGGAGTGATTCTCGATGCGATCCAGTCTGACTGACTCCGCCGGACGGATGTCCCGGTGAGCGGGCAGTATCAGTTCGACCCCCCGCAGGGCTCGTTGCGCGCGTCGGTGGGGCGCGGTGCCGCGGCGATTGCCGCGTCGCAGGCCGTCATGGTCGCCACGCAGATGGGCTCTGTCATCATCCTGTCGCGGCTGCTCGCCCCCGAGGAGTTCGGCCTCGTTGCCATGTGTGCGCCCGTTCTGGCGCTGATCGGAATGCTGCAGGACTTCGGGCTGGTGCAGGCGACGGTGCAGAAGCCGAACCTGCGCCATGACGAGGTAAACTTCCTGTTCTGGGTCAACGTGGCGCTGTCCGTGGCGCTGGCGCTGCTGCTTCTGCTGATCTCGCCCCTTGTCGCGCTCTTCTACCAGGAGCCGCGGATCGGCCCGCTCATCGCCGCGATGGCGGTCATTGTGGCGGCCAACGGGCTTGGCGCCCAGCATTCGGCGCTTCTGAACCGTCGCATGGAATACGGGCGGATCGCGATCATCGGCGTCGTGGGCGCCGTGGCGGGGCTGGCCACCGCAACCGTGTGGGCCCTTGTGCAGCCGACCTACTGGGCCCTGTTCGGCGGCCAGCTCGCCGGCACGCTGCTGCCCGCGGGCCTCATGTGGATCGCCTCGCGCTGGCGCCCGGGGATGCCGCGGGGAGCTGAGGGCGGGCGGGCGCTGATCGGCTTTGGCGCGGGCATCACCGGCTTCAACTTCGCGAACTTCTTCGCGCGTAACCTCGACAATGTGCTGATTGGCCGGGTCTGGGGCGGTGCGCAGCTGGGGCTTTACGACCGGGCCTACAAGCTCTTGCTGATGCCGCTCAATCAGGTGGCCAATCCGCTCTCGAAGGTGATGATCCCGGCCCTGTCGCGGATGCTCGACGAGCCTGACCGCTACCGGAGCGCCTACCTCCGCGTGCTGACCCTGTCGCTGCTTCTGGTGCTGCCCGGCGTGGCCGCGGCCACGGCGCTGGCCGGGCTGCTGATCCCCTTCGCGCTTGGCGAGCAATGGGCCGGCAGCGCGCCGATCTTCATGGCCCTGGGCTTCGCCGGGCTTCTGCAGCCGCTGAACAATCCCGCGGGCTGGCTGTTCATCAGCCAGGGCCGCTCGACCGAGTTCATGTACTGGGGCTTTGCCACGGCGGCCTTCGCCGTCGTGGCCTTCGTGCTGGGCCTGCCTTACGGCGCGCTTGGAGTGGCTGTCGCCTATGCGATCAGCGAATATCTCAAGACCCCGGTGCTCTGGCTTTATATTGGCCGCCGCGGCGCGGTCCGGGCCGGCGACGTGGCCCGGACCTGCGCACCGCTGGTCGTGGCGGCCCACGGGGCGCTCGGGCTCGTCTGGCTGGCGCGGCCGTGGCTGTCGGAGGGCCGGGTGGAGGCGCTCCTTCAGGGGGCGGCCCTCGCCTATCTCGCCACCATCCTGTTGATTGCGCCGTTTCCGGCGGGCCGCGAGGTCCTGCGCGAAGCCTGGCTGCTGATCCGTGGCGGCCTGACACGGCTCCGCGGCCTGACCATCCGCCGGGCTACATCCGGCTGACGAGGACTGACCATGAACTATCGCTCCATCACCGATCTCGCCGACATGCTGCAGCACAATCTGCACCGGCTTCCCCGCGATACGGATCTTGTCGTGGGCCTGCCCGAAGGTGGAATGCTGGCGGCCAACATCCTGTGCCTGCTTGCCAATGTGCCGATGGCCGATCTCGAGAGCTTTCTGGCGGGGCGCAGTTTCTCGGTGGGGCGCACCAAGCTGGATCCGGCAACGGGCGCCCCGGCACCGCAGCGGGTGGTGGCGATCGCCGTCACGGAGGAGGGCGTCGCCCATGCCCGCGCGCGCCTTGAGGCGGCGGGTCTCGACGTGACGCTGGTCGTCGCCTATGGCTCTGCGCCCGACCTGCCGGGGGCCGGTCTGGTGCTCGAGGCCCTGCCCGAGCCGCGCATCTTCCAGTGGAGCTTCATGCAGCATCCGGTGCTGGAACAGGCCTGCGTGGACATCGACGGTGTGCTCTGCCTCGATCCGACGCAGGCCGAGAACGACGACGGCGCGGCCTATCTGCAGTTTCTTGCAAGCGCCCGGCCGCTTTACCGGCCGACGCGGCGGATCGGAACGCTGGTCACCAGCCGCCTCGAGAAATACCGGAGCGGAACCGAGGAGTGGCTGGCCGCGCGCGGCATCTCCTACGGGCGGCTCGTCATGCTCGACCTGCCGAGCCAGGCCGAGCGCATCCGGCTGGGCGCCCACGGCAGCTTCAAGGCCGAGGTCTATCGGCAGAGCGATGCCCCGCTCTTCATCGAGAGCGAGAACCGCCAGGCCCGGCGGATCGCGGAACTGTCGGGCAAGCCTGTCCTCTGCCTTGAAAGCCACCGGCTGCTGACCGCCGGGATGCTGTCGGCCGAGCAGACCGCTGCGCACCCCGACCAACCGGCGCTTCGGATGGCCAAGGCCATCGCACGGGGGCTGCTCGGTCCCTCCCGGGTCGCCTCGCTGAAGCGCAGGTTCGCGCGTTGAGCAAAAAGTTGCCGCCCCTGCAGCGAAACGCCATGGAACCTCATCCGTCCTGTGCGGCTTCATTGCATCTTTGTGAGAATACGCATCCCAACGTTGGACTGCGCGGAAAAGTAACCTAGAGTTGATTCAGTCATCAGGAGTTCGGGTGCAAATCCCGGATGGCGAGCCCGGCCGCTGACCTGCCGGGGTAACGATGGCGGCGCCGGAGGCTGGTTCCTTCTACCGGACCTTCGGATCGGACGCACAGGAAGCTACGGGAAAACAGGACGTTGTCACAAAACTTTCGTCAAACGGCCAAAGGCCGTGCCGGCGGAGCATCGCCCGCGGCCGGCCCCAACGATCGCGATGGAACCGCGTCGCCTGCCCTGATGCGCGTTCTTCGGCAAACCGGCATCTATCCCCAGTTGCAGGACGGGTTCCCCGCCAGCTTCTCACGCCGGCAAAATCTGCGCGCCGCCGCGGCCGAGCGGCCGCTGCGCATTCTCTTCACGCTTGGCGATCCCTACCTGCCCCAACGCAGCGGCGGCGCCCAGTCCAGCACCGACCAGCTTGCCAAGGCGCTGCAGGCCGAGGGGCATGAGGTGGCGGTGCTGGCTGGCCTCGAGGGGGGCGGCTGGACCGAGCTGCGCTCGCGCGTGCAGCGGCGCCTTCTGCGGCGCGACTATGCCGAGGACCGGATGGGGGGCTACCGCGTCTTCCGCACCTGGAACCCGGTCGATGCCTCGGAAGTGGTGCGGCTGTTCCAGCCCGACGTCGCGGTCGTCCAGAACGACAACACCCGGCGAACCGTTCCTCTGGCCCGCTCGTTCGAGGCGGCAGGCGTGCCCGTGGTCTTCTACTTCCGCAACGTCGAGCTTCACGACCTCGGGGGCAACCCCGCCAGCCTGCAGCACGCGCGCTTCATCGCCAACTCGGAGTTCACCGCCCGGACCTACGCCAAGGCCTTCGGCATCCGCGCGACGGTGATCCCGCCGCTGGTCGAGCCGGACCTCTACCGCACCGAAACGACGCGCGAGAACGTGACCTTCATCAACCCGGTTCCGGTGAAGGGGCTCGAGACGGCGCTGCAGGTGGCCGAGCTTTGCCCCGACATTCCCTTCGTCTTCGTCGAGAGCTGGCCGATCAGCCCCGAGCTGCGGCAGGACATCGAGACCCGGATGGCAGCCCTGCCCAACGTCACGATGCGCGGACGGACCAACGACATGAAGTCGGTCTATGGCAAGGCGAAGATCCTGCTCGCGCCGAGCATGTGGCAGGAGGCCTGGGGCCGCGTGGCCACCGAGGCGCAGTTCTGCGGCATTCCGGTGATCGGCTCGAACCAGGGCGGGCTTCCCGAAGCCATCGGATCGGGAGGGATGGTGCTTCCCGTCGATGCGCCGGCCGAGCGGTGGGCGGCCGAGGTGCGCAAGCTCTGGGACGATCCGGAGGCCTATCGGGCGCTGGCCGACGCGGCCTCTGCCCATGCCGGCAGGCCCGAGATCTCGGGGGCGCACCAGCTGCGCACGCTCTTGTCCGTGCTGCGGGGTGCGGCCGAGGATGTCGCCCTGCGCGCCGGTGCGGCCGCGGCGCGCGCCATGGCGGTCGCCCTGCCCCTGGTGTGAACCGCTGGACCGGGCGGCGGGATAAGCCCGCCGCCCTCAGGCCACCCGCAACCTGTCGCTGAGCGCAGAGAAGCGTTCGGGCCCCAGCATCGCCCATGCCGCCTGCCGCACGAGATGGCGCGCCGCCGTGCGGCTGCGCACACGCGGGATCTGCGCGGCGACATGCGCGAGGGCCGGTTGAAGCAGGCGCTGCTCGGGCAGACACAGCACCGGGCGGCCCGAGAGCCGCATGATCTGCTCGGCCTGCCGCGGCTCACTCTCGATGAAGAGCAGCGCGTCGCTCTCGCGGTAGACGCTGGCCTTGAAGCTGCCGTGCGCGCCGAGCCGCATCCGCTCTTCGCGGCTGGGCAGATCCAGCATTTCCAGCCGGTCGAAGGTGATGCCCTGCGCTGCCAGCCAGGCCTCGGTCTGCGGGCGGTATTTCTCGAGCCGGCTTGTCACCAGCATCCCGATCCGCTGCCTTGTCCGGCACAGCGGGCGGGCGTTCAGCAGGAAGTCGAGGTAGGCGGGCCCGTCGTCGTTCTCGGCCTCGGTCGGATCATGGCAGAGGATGCCGTCGATATCGACGCAGCAGCGGGCGAGGAACTTGTGATGCATCGCGTTCCACTGGAACATCCGCGGCTGCGGCACCGTCTCGAAGATCAGGTCGGCCTCCGCATGGCGGGGACGAAGCCCATAGACGGCCGCATAGAGAACGCCCTCGCCCCGCCCGGCGGCCGATACGCGATCGCGGGCCTCCTGCATGGCGATGCCCGAGCTGAGGCTGTCCTCGAGCACGAGGATCCGCCGCTCGGCTCCGGCGGCGGGTGTGCGTCCCTCGAGGAAGTCGTCGAGCGCCACCACCGGCAGGCCGAGGGCCGCTCCCAGCATCTGGGCGGCGAGAAGCCCGCTCCGCGGCACGCCCACCACGAGGTCGAGATCCCGCGGCAGCCGGTGCAGGTTCCGCAGGATGGTGCGGTTCATGTCGGCGATCGAGCGGTAGTTCATGCGGCGTCTCCAGATCGGGGCAACAGGCCAGAGATGGCCCCGCTGCGGTGGCTGTCCAGTCCTGCAAGACGGACGTGCGCCGATTTCGGCGCAGGTGCCTTTCGGCTTCTGTCAGGCGGCGGTCAGAGGTTCGGCCTGGGCCGCCCCCGGCATACGGACGGGAAAGGACAGCTCGCACCGGCTGCCGCCTCCCGGTCGTGCGCCGACGACAAGCTGCCCGCCGATCTGTTCGGCGAACTGGCGCGCGATGGAAAGCCCGAGGCTGGTGGTCGCGCGGATCGAGAAGCCCTCTGGCAGCCCCGCCCCATCGTCCTCGATGACGAGAAGCGCGCCGCCATGCGTCACGGCCAGACGGATCAGGATCGTGCCCGACGCGCCGCCGGCAAAGCCGTGTTCGCAGGCGTTCATCAGCAGCTCGCTCGTGACAAGGCCCAGCGGCATGGCCTGATCGGGCTCGGAACGGAAGGGTTCCAGCTCGAACCGGCAGGAGATGCGCGTGCCGGCGTCCATCGCCTCGATCGTGTCGGCCGCGAGCCCGCGGATGTAGTCGCCGATATCGACGGACTGGCGGGCGGGATCATGCAGCCGCCGCTGAAGGCGCGCCACCACCTCGAGGCGCGCCCGCGCATCGGCCAACGCCGCCCGGGCCCTGGGATCGACCAGCCGCCGCTCCTGCAGGCGCAGGAGGGCGCCCAGCGTCGAGATGTTGTTGGAGACCCGGTGCTGAAGCTCGTGGAACATGAGCGAGCGCGCATGGGCCAGGGCCGAACTGCGGGCCTCGGCCTTTGCCGTGCGGTGCAGCGCCTCGGTCATCAGATGGATGAGCAGGATGTCAGTGACGGCGATGAAGACGAAGAAGAGCAGCGCCAGGAGCGCCGACGGCGAAAGCGCGAGGCTGCCCGTTGGCAGGATGAACCAGTACCAGGAGATGAGGCCCGTGACTACGGCCACCCCTGCACCCGCGGCGGCGCCGGCAAAGAAGGCCGTCAGGATGATCGCGGGGAAGAAGGTCACGAAGGGGAAGCCCGTCGGCAGCACGTCGTGCACCGCAAACCGCAGCGCGGTCGAGATGCCGATGGCGCACAGGGCGAACCAGACCTGATAGGTCAGGCTGCGCCGGGTGGCCCACCGCAACACGAATCGGTTCAGCCGATCCGGGAGTTTCGTCGTCAGAAGTCCCAAGATCCGACCCTTCGCTCGATCCGGCGAAGCTACAGGATGCGGGCGGCAATGCAACGGGGGCTCCACGGGTTTCTCCCGCGCCACGGTCACATGGCAGCGAGCCGCTCAATCGTGCGAGAGCCAGTTCGCCGCGATCCGGCGCAGGGCCGTCTGGGCGAGGGCCATGTTCGTCCTGTCCTGCCGCAGCAGCAGGAACGCAAGTCCTGCAGGCGCAGGCCGGACGACCAGCAGCAGATGCGGCCCGAGGCGCAGCAGCGTCTCCTCGACCGCCGCGCCGGCCGCCGCCTCGAGCGTGGCCTGCCCGCCGATGAAGCCGCGGATCGCCGGCGCAAGCTGCGCGGCGCGGTGCCTCTCGGGGCCGAAGGCAAGACAGCCGCCATCGTGCCCCGTCAGCCCACCGCACACCAGCCCGGCGAGCGACGAGGCCACCTGCTCGATCTCCTGCCGCCGCCGCGCGGGGACGGCGCGGGTCGCCCGATGGGCGTCGGGCGGCGGATCGGCGGGATCCGAGGGCGCCTCAAGCGCCATGCGCTGACGGCGCTCGACCACCAGATCGGCGAGGATCTGCCCGCCCGAGATCTCCCACGCATGATCGTCGGCGGCCGCGGCACGGATCGTCTCGCGTGCGGCCTGGACGAAAGCCACCGCCGCGAAATGGGAGCCCGCCTCGCGCTGGACCCGCTCTTCGATGCGATCCCAGTCGGAGGCGCAGCGCAGCTTGTCGGCGCGCGAGAGCACGATCACCGCGCGCTCCCGCATGGGCGGCAGCTGCGACAGGATCGCCTTCTCGGACAGACGCCAGGCCTGCGAGGCGATCGAGACCCAGAGCAGAAGATCCGCCCCCGCCATCAGGGCCCGTGCCTCGTCGCCCACCTGTCCGTCGCACGGGAACGGCAGTTCGACCAGTTCCACGCCCTCGAGATGGGGTGCGTTCACCAGCACCTCGCAGAGACCGGCGCCGCCGAAATCGGTCGTCTCGTCCAGCACCGCCGCCTGCTCGGTTCCTCCGCTGCCATGATGAAGGAGGACCGCCCCCGCCCCCTCCCGCGCATGGCGGACAAGGAAGGCGGGACGCGACGCCTGCCGAGACAGCATCGGCAGCACGGGCTGCCGCAGGATCGCGTTGATGACGCTGGATTTGCCCGACCGGAACTCGCCCGCCACCACCACGCGCAGTCTCGGTCGGGCACCGGAGCGAGCGGGCGCGGGAACGAGGTCAGGCAGGGGCTGGCCCAGGAACATCCTGTTCAGGCCGCGGCCGCGAGGTGCGACCGGGACAGGCGGCTGTCGCTGATGGCAAGGAGTTGCAGCCGACGCTCGAGCACCTCCAACCGGCTTTGCAGACGGTGGGACATCTGCGCCCCGCGTGACGGATCCGCGGCGAGCTGCGCCAACACCGACGAGTCGCTGCGCAGCCTCTGGGCCCGCTCGGCGATGGCCTTGTCCACCGTCGACAGGATGATCTGGATCCGCTCCTTGCCGGCCATGACCCGCTCGGCCTGCGCCTCGGTCGCGGCCTTCAGGATCTTGTGCGACCAGGGCAGCAGCTCCGCCAGCGTGATCCGGCGCAGCGCCTCGAAGGTCTTCGGCACGTCGATGCCGGGACGACGCCAGAAGGCCCAGCCGCGGGCCGCGACCGCATCGACCGTAAGGGCCCTGCGCGAGAGCGTGAGGGCGGTGGTGAACTCGTCATGCGGCAGGCCGCGCAGCGTCACGCCCTCGGCGATGCCCTCGAACCGCTCGCCCGCAAGGCCGGCCGCGCTGACGAGGCAGTCGTTCAGCGCCCTGTCCAACGCGGCGCGGGTGCGGCGGAACGTGTCGGTGACATCCCGGTCGAGGTGCAGGCCGAGCGCCGCAAGATCCACCGTCACCGGCCCCCGCTCTCCGCCCGAGGCGCGGTTGGCCAGCGCCGCCCGCTGCTCTTCGACAAAGGCGCGGATCGTCGTCTCGAGCGCCTGCTGCATCAAGGCCGCCGATTGGGCAAGGATGCGGTCGGTCGCGGCGGTCATGGCTTCGAACCGCTCGTCGAGGCGCCGGCGGAGGTCCAAAAGCTGCGCCATCTCGGCCCGGATCTCCATCAGGAAGCGCGCCGCGCCCGGACCGCTCACGGATTCGACCTGCCGGGCCACCGAGTCCCGCTCGCGTTTGCAGAGCGCGATCAGCGCGCCGACCTCGGAACGCAGTTCCTCGTGGATCGAGGCAAGCTGCCGATAGCCCGCGCCGAGGTCGATCAGACTGCCCAGCGTCTGCTTCACCTCGCCCACGCCCGAGGCGAGCATCAGCCGCTCGGACTGTCCCTGTGGCACCTCGCCGTAGCGGTCGAGCAGGAAGCGGCGAAGCCCCGCATCATCCACCCCGGCCCGGAGCGCGCGGGCCTCGGCATCCTCGCGCTGCGCAAGCTCTGCCAGCCAGGCGCTGCCGGCATGGATCGAGAAGGCGGCCTCGGGGATCGCCGCCCGAAGCCGCGCCGCGACATCCGCCACCAGCCCATCGAGTTCCTCGTCCAGATCCTCAAGCTCGTCGACGCGGTTGATGAAGACAATCACATTCTTCGCCCGCTCGGCCGAGAGCATCCGCATCAGCGCGATGTCCGCCTCGGTCAGCGGCTGGTGCGCCGAGAGGACGATGATGAAGATATCCGACCGATCCAGGCTGCGGCAGGTGAACTCGTCCCGCACGAGGAACGGATCGTTCACGCCCGGGGTGTCGGTCAGCACCACCGGCACGGCGAAACCCGGCAGGCGCAGATAGACCTCGGCCTCGCGCGTGATCGAGGCATAGCGGCCGAGCGCCTGGTTCCCCAGCCCCTCGTCGGCGCCGGGGCCCGCGCAGACGTAGCTTTGCAGCAGTTCCGGCGACAGGAAGTCGTAGGTGTGGGAGGTGCCCAGCAGCGTCGCATAGGCCCGGCCCAGCCTGGCCTGCGCGCGGGCCTTCATCTCCTGCGCCTGCCGCAGCAGGATGCCGCTGTCGAAACCGGGCAGCATCTCCTCGGCCATGCGCCGCACGCGCGGATCGCCGTTCACGATCTCATCCCAGGACGGCTCGTCGAAGAAGCGGAACGAGGCCCCTTGCGGAGGATCGCCGGGCAGGTTGATGCGGAGGTTGGTGACGACGGAGGTCCAGGGGTTCACGTCCGAGGGCAGAAGCCCGATCTCGCCCAAGAAGGCGTTGAGGAACGAGGACTTGCCCGCCTTCACCTGCCCGATGACGGCCACGCGCGCGGTCCATCCGTCCAGCCGCGCTAGGAGGCGGGCGAAGGGCTCGCGTGAGTCGCGCCCCGCCGCCTCCCCGATCTCCGAGACGATGCGCCGGAGGCTCGCGATCTCGGTCTTCTGCAGCGCGCCGATGTCCATGCTGCCCTCCCGGGGGATCACGCCGATCCGCGGCGGCGGCTGGCGGCCGGCGCGGACTGCAGACAGGCGCGGGCCCAGGTGAGGTCAAGTTCGGCGATCAGCTCGTCAACGCCCCCGAGGATCGAGTCGGTGTCGTCGGGGTCGAGCGTGGGCAGGATCTGCTCCCAAAGCATCCGGGCCGGGCCGAACATCATCGCCGGCAGTGTCGCGCGCTGCGGCCGGCGGACAGGCGCCGGATCGTCCTGCCGGTCGTCGGGGGCGACCGCGGGTTCGGAGAAGGGTTCCTCCGACCCCGCCGGCGGGGTATCGCTTGCCAGCGGGGAAGGCCGGGGTTCCGCGTCAGCGGACGGCGCCACCGGCGGCTCGCTGACGGATGAAGACATACCGGTGGCAGGCGATGCGGGAACCGACTCCTGCGCCTCGGCGCATGTGGCTGGCGTCGCCTCGGTCGGCAGATGAGTGGCGATGAGGGCGGAAAGATCCGCGTCCGGCGCCGGTGCGGCGGGCTCATCCGGCAGGGGCGGTTCCGCCGCCTCGAGCCGGTCGCGCAGGAAGGTCAGGACAACGCCGTCCGCTTCCGCGACCTGCGGCTCTGCCGCCCGGGCGGAGGCAGCCGCAATCACGGCGCCGGCGTCGTCCGGGTTTGCCTCGGCCGTCCCGGTCCGGGCTTCCGGGGCCACGCCGCGGGGCTCTGACACCTCTTCAAGGCCCCGCGTGTCTGCCACCTCGGCGTGTGAATCGACCGGCAGGGCGCCATCGGCATCCGCGTAAGCCGAAGGACGAAGCGCCTCGGGGGCGGCATCGGGGGCGCGGGCTACCAGGAGAAGCGGCTCGCTCGCGACAGGCCGCGTCCGAATCCGGCGTGGCATGATCCGCGGCGCGGCAAGGCCGTCCTCGGCCTGTGCCAGCGGAACCGGACGGGCGCGGCGGGGCAGTGCCGCGGATGCCTCGACCAGCGCGGCGCGAAGCTCTTCGACATCCGTCTCGGACAGGAACGAGGCCATGCGCACGGACGCAAACAGCCCCTCTGCCTCGCGCAGGACGCGGCGCATGACCTTGTCGCGGTCATCGGGATCGGCCAGCTTGTCCGCCTGGGAAAGGAGCAGCAGACCCGGCCCCGTCACCGCCTCGGGCAGCGAGAGCCACGCGGACCGTTCGCTCTGGCGCCAGGCCTGAACGGCCGGCGAGCACCAGACGATCATGTCGGCCTCGGCCACCATCCTCTCCCAGCTTGCGGCGGGGATGTTCGGGTCCGAGTTGCCGGGCGTGTCGATCAGGTCGAACCGTTCCAGCAGCGGGTGCGGATGGCAGATCCGGCAATGGTGGATCCGATCGAGATCCACGGCCTGCACATGCGCCACCAGTTCGGGCACCGAGGCAAAGGCCTGCACCTGCCCGTCAAGCCGCACGCATTCGGGTGCGCCGTCGCCATGCCGTATCCATACGGGCGGCAACGCGGTCGAGGTGACGGATGAGGGCAGGATCTCGTGGCCCAGCAGGGCGTTCACGAGGCGCGTCTTGCCCGAGCTGAACTCGCCCGCAATCATGATGCGCGGCCGACCCTCGGCGGCGCAGGTCACCTCCGCCGCCTTTCCGACGATCTGGGACAGTTCCAAGGGCAAGTTCATGCCGCTCCCCTTCTTGTCGCATCCTCAAGCGCGCCCGCCACCTCGGCCAGCGCCTCCTCCGGCCCGCCGGCCGGCCGTTCCATCGCCTCGAGAACGGCCGCCACGAACTCGGTCTGCTTGCGGCAGAAGACGCGCGCGGTCTCGGCGACCTCCTGGCAGAAACCGGCAAAGTCCTCCTGGCCCACCGCCTCCGTCAGGGGCAGCGTCTCGGCCATGATCAGGGCGCGGTAGCGGCTGGCCCGATCCTCGGGCGATCCCCGCCGCTGGAAGAAGCGCCGCCACCAAACCTCCTGCATGTCGAGCGAGATGGTCTGGGCAATGATCCCCGGCGCCTGCGGCACGGGCCCCTGCGGCAGGTGAAAGGCCACGCTTCCCTCCGGCACCCCGAGATCGCCGCAGAGCAGCCGCGCGAAGCCTTCGGCCGCCTCGCCCGTGCAGTCGCCAAGCGCATCCCGGACCGTCTTGGCGGCAGCCAGGTAGGACGAGCGGATCATCATGCGCAACGTGGTGGGATCGCAGCGCCAGCCCTCGGTCTCGCCATAGGCGGAGATGTGCGAGGCCAGCGCGCCGACGGCCCCGTCCACGAACTGCTCGTGCGCGCGGCCAAGCCGCTCGGCGAGCGCCGCCTGCGCCTCGGCGATCCGCGCCTTGAGCCGCTCGTCGCACAGGCGGCCGATCTCCGCCGCGCGCGCCTCGATCGCGGGGCGATCGACCGCCGCCGGGGGCATTGCGCCGCTGCGCGCGACGATGTCCACCGTCTCGACTTCCGAGATCACGTTGCCCGTCTCGGCCTGGATGTCGGCCAGCATGGCCTGCCCCGGCCCCTCGACGACCCGGCGGGAAATCTCGGCATGAAGCTCGGGCACGCCCGAAGCCTCGAAGGCAAGCGCCCGGAGATCGCGCGCTTCGCACCGTCCCGCCGTCCAGGCGAGCAGGGCGCGCCGACTCGGTTCGGAGAGCGCGTCGCACCGATCCTCGAGCGCGCGAACCGCCCAGAGGGCGCTGCCGAAGAGGATGGTCATTCCGGCCCCGATCCGGGCCCGCTCGAGCGTGTGGCGGATCGCGGCCTCGATCTCGCGGCACTGCGCCACCGGATCGGCCAGTTCGTCGATGCGGTTGACGAAGATCAGCACCTCGCGCGCCTCGACATTGCCGATGATGCGCAGCAAGGCCATGTCCATCGTCGAGAGCGCCTGGTGCGCCGACAGGACGATCACGCAGACGCGGCTTTCGCTGATCGCGTTCAGCGTGATCTGCTCGCGCATCATGAAGGTGTCGTTCACGCCGGGCGTATCGCGGATGCAGAGGTTCTGCGGATAGCCCGGCAGATCGACAAAAAGATCCGCCGTCCTGGTGATGTCGGCGTAGAAGCCCTGCGCGCGGCCCTGCGAGTCGCCCGTGTCGCCGTAGCAGATGTAGCGGTCGATCACGTCGCTCGAGAGGTCGGGGAAGGCGTGGCTGCTGCCGAGCAACCTCTCGAAATCCGGGCCGAGGCGGGCCTCGGTCGTGCTGCGCATCGCCATCACCTGCGCCCGGATCTGCTCGGCCTCGGACGCAAAGCCGGCCCGCCGCGCCATCTCGCCGAGGCGCCCGCCCGTGGTGACCAGCCGGTCCCATTCCAGCGCGTCGAAGAAGCGGAAGAGCGCCCGGGTCTCGAGAGGGCGGCGGGGCGAGTTCAGGTGGACGTTGGTGATGACCGAGGTCCAGGGATTGACGTCCGAGGGAAGCAGGCCCGGCCGGCCGATCAGCGCATTCAGAAGCGTGCTCTTGCCGGCCTTGACCTGACCCAGCACGCTGACCGACGGCTCGAAGGCGTCGATCCGTTCGATGATGCGGTCAAGCTGCGCCCGAAGCGCCGGCGCCGCGTCGCCGGTCAGTTCCAGCAAGGCATCGCGGATGCGGTTCAGGCCGACCCAATAGCTCTCGAGTTCGTCGAACGCCGGCCGCCCCCCGGGCGGGACAACATCATCCCTGTCTGCAAAATCGCGCACATCCAATCTCCGCATTCGGGTGTCACGTCGCCGGCCCGCACCCCAGGGCCGGCCCGCAGGCTTGCTGCTCCGCAGTCCGCATGCATCCTCAGTCATGGGGGGGGAATGTGATGCAATTTGTCCGCAACCCCGGCAATTTGGAGACTGGCGGAGAGGTCATGGCCGTCGGGACCCGCGGCGCAACTGCATCGTGGGACACGGATTCCCTCTGCCGCTGCCGGGCGCCGCCACAATGGCGCCGCAGTTTCGCCGGCTTTCGGCCGCGAGATCACCTGGGTGAGACGGCCGCGCGGGATTCGGGCCATGGCGGGATATGGCTTCCCGCCCAGCACCTTCCGAGGCAGACCTCCGCTCCGCAGAGGGCAGGGCGCGCCCCGGTCCTGCTGCGGCCCGGCCGGGCGATCATGCGCAAGAAGGCGGCGCCGGTCTGGCACCGCCCGTATCAGGAAACGACCGCAACTGTCCGCAAGGTTGGAAGAAACCGAAGAACCCGAGGCTCAGGCAGCCAGGGCCTCGACAGCGGCTTCGGCGCGGGCAAGGGATTCCTCTGCCCCGAACACCATGCGGTCGGCGGCGACGAACTCGACATCGGTGATGCCGAAGAAGCCCAGGATCTGACGCAGCCAGCCCGAGGCATGATCAAGCTCGGACCCGAGCGGCGTGCCGTCCGAGGTGAAGGCCACGATGGCGCGCTTGCCGGTCAGAAGACCGACGGGCCCGGTCTCGGTATAGACAAAGCTCTCGCCGCGCCGGGCGATGTGGTCCACCCAGCTCTTGAGCTGCGCGGGCGGGGCGAAGTTGTACACCGGCAGCGCGATCACCAGGATGTCGGCCGCCTTGACTTCGGCCAGGATCGCATCCGCCTCGCGGGCCGTCTCGGCCTGCTCGGCCGTCCGCTCTTCGAGCGCGGTGAAGACCGAGCCGAGCCAGGCGCCGTCGATCTGCCGGATCCCCTGCGCAAGGTCGCGCGAGACGACCGTGGCGGAAGGATGGGCCGCCAGAAGCCGCTCGACGATGCGGCTGGTCAGGCGGCGCGACACGGCGGCCTCGCCCTTGATGGAACTGTCGATGCGCAGGATGTTGGTCATGGCGATACCTCTCTGGGGGTGTGGTCCTGCAAATGGCTGATTGCGCGGGGGCAGACAACTTGCGCAGATGCGCGGGACCTGTGCAGGGAAGAACAGGCCCGGGGCTCGCCGCGCGGCCCGGAGATCCGGCTGCGGAACCCGTGCGGCAGAAGGTCCTGATCGGCGGTGCTGCGCCGCGGCGACGGGCGCGCTAGGATCGGGCATGGTTCCGCCGCCTCCCCACGCCCGTCCCCATTCGGAATGGCTTGCGCATCTGCCGCGCGGCCATCGCCGGCGCTACCGGCCCGGTGAGATCATCGCGCGCCCAGAGCAGCCCACGAACCGCGTCTTCCTGCTCGACAGCGGGCTGGCGCGGATCTGCCTGAATGCGGCATCGAAGGAGCTGGTTCTGGGCTACCTCCGGCTCGGCGGCTTCTATGTGACCCACACCCGCGCCTGGGTCGAGGCGCTCGAGCCCTGCGAGGTGGTGAGCTGGCCGGTCGGGGACATGCTGGAGCTTGTCACCCGCGAGCCCGAGCTGGGACTTGCCGCCTTCCGCGAGGTTGGTCGGATCCTCCACGGCGCGCTGAGCCTGATCGAGGATCTGGCCTTTCGCCCGGTCGAGTCGCGCCTTGCCCGGTTCCTCCTCTCGGAGCGTCAGACCCAGGGCACCGACCGCGTCCGGCTGATCGAGACAACCGAGGCCCTCGCCAGCGCGCTCGGGACCACGCGGCCGACGCTCTCCACCCTGCTCAACCGGCTGGTGCGCGAAGGCGTCATCGCGCGCCCCGACCGGCGACACATCCAGCTGCTTCGCCCTGCCCGGCTCGAGGAGATGAGCGAACTGTCATCCGGCTGACAGATCCTGCAGGACCTTTCCGCTAGCCTGCCTGCACCGTCCGAACCGGGAGCCGCCATGAACGACCACACCCCCGATCGCTATGTCACCTTCCTGGGCATCGACTGCGATGCCAAGGCGGACCGCATGATGGAGATGCTCAGCGCGCGGCTGGCATCGACCGACTCGCCATGGGTGCGCTACTTCGAACAGAAGCTGGCCGAAAAGGCGCGCATGGCGACGGACAACCTTCATTTTGTCGGCAGCCAGATCAACTCTCTCTACAGCTTCTTCGAGGAGGCCGAAGACGAGGAGGGACTCGACCTGCTCTGGCACCTCGAGCACAACTGCTGCTGAAATCATCGCCCTGAGCACCCCGCTGCGCGCCGGATCGGTTGCTAAGCTGTCAGGGCGGGAATCCTTCACGTCTCCTGCGTCGCCGCGGGCTCGTGCGGCGCACCTCGGCCGGTCCTCTCCGGCCGCCCGGACATCCTCTGGGGCGTCCCGCTCGACCGCAGGATGCCCATAGGGTGAGAATCCGCAACCCCCGCGTGCAGAACCACTTTTTTTGGACAGGGTTGCGTGGGGATTGGTTGACTCTCCCATGGCAGTCATGAAACCTGCCGTTTAGGTGGGGCAAGAGGCTATTCGGATTAACCAACATAGCCTTTGGTATGGATTTCCGGTCGGCGACATTTCGCGCCGATGTGTTCCTGGAGGATTATTTTCATGACGAAGTTTTCCAATTTCAGCACGACGGCCGATCGTCGGCCGACCCCGGTTCATGTCGCTGTCGTGGATGCGATGAGCGAGTTCTGCGAGGCGCTTCAGGGGCGGCACACGCTGGGCGAGGCGCTCGCCCATCTCGTGCGCAGCGTCGGGGCCGAGTGCGGCATGGTGGTGCGCTCGAGGCTGGACGGCAAGCCGCAACGGGTGGCGATCCATGACGAACGGCGCGGCGAGCCGGTCCGGCCGCTGGTGGCCTCATACGCCGCGGACCACTTCGGCGCGGCGCTCGAGAATGCGCGCCCGGGCAGCCTCTGGCTGGGGTCCTCGGTGACGGGCGACGGAACGCTGGCCGATTGGCAGGGCGCGCGCCGGATGCGGGAATTTGCGGTGCTCATCCTGGCCTCCAGCCCCTCGGCCCGCGATCATGTCGAACTGCATTTCCGGCAGGAGCCTCTTCCGTCGCTGAGCGCGGCGATCGAGGCGATGCTGCCGACGCTCGTGCGGGCCTGGGCCAAGCGCCAGGCGGGCCTCGTGAGCCGGGCCATCGCCGGTCACCGCACCCGCGCCGACGTCACCTCCGGCAAGCCCATCCTGGGCGAGGCCAACCCGGCCCAGCTCAGCCGGGCCGAGTTCCGGGTGTGCCTGCTGCTCAGCCGCGGGCTTCCGGTGGAGGGCGTCGCGGCCGAGCTGGGTCTTGCCCGCTCCACCGTGCGCTCTCACCTGCGGAGCATCCACTGCAAGACCGGCACGTCCTCGCTGGCCGAACTGGTGTTCCGGCTGCTCGAGACGGGCGATCCCGAGCCGGCGGGCGGCTTCCGCCGCCTGTAACGGCGCGGCGGGCGGGTTGCAGGATTTCCGGGCAGGACGCCTGCCCGAGAGACCGCGGCGCGCGCAGAAAAGGCCGGGGGCGAGCGGCGGAACTTCCGGCCCTGCCTTCGGCGTTGACAGGGCTTGCCGCAGCAGCGCAGGAACGGTCTGCTGTTCCGGCTTCCTCTGACGGAGACATCCGACGTGACTTCCGAAACCAGCGTCTTCGATCCGCCGGAAGGCGTGCTTCGCGCCACGGCAAGCCGGGGCGCCGTGGCGACCATTGCCTCGCAGGGGGCGCTGATGCTGACCCAGATCGGCTCGGTCGTGATCCTCTCGCGGCTGCTCTCGCCCGAGGATTTCGGCCTTGTTGCGATGTGCACGCCGGTCATCGCGCTGCTGATGATGCTTCAGGATTTCGGCCTGCTGGCCGCGACGGTGCAGAAGCAGGGGCTGAAGACCGAGGAGGTGAACTTCCTCTTCTGGATCAATGTCGCGCTGAGTGTCTCGCTCACGCTGATCCTGCTGGTGACCTCGCCGCTGGTGGCGATGTTCTATCAGGAGCCGCGGGTGGGGCCGCTGATCGCCGCGCTCTCGGTCACGATCGCGCTGAACGGGCTGGGGGCGCAGCATGCGGCGCTGCTGATCCGGCGGATGCAATATGTGCGCCTGGGCTTCATCCAGGTCGCCGGGGCCGTGCTGTCGCTGGCGACCGCCGCGGTCTGGGCCTGGATCGACCCCAGCCCGTGGGCGCTCTTCGGCGGGGCGCTTGTGGGAACGCTCGTGCCGACGATCGGCATGTGGCTCGGCTCGCGCTGGCGGCCGGGGCTGCCGCGGCGCATCGAGGGGTGGCGGCCGCTTCTGAACTTCGGCGCGGGCGTCACCGGGTTCAATTTCGCCAACTTCTTCTCGATGAACGTGGACAAGGTGGTCATCGGCCGGGCCTTCGGCGGCGAGTCGCTGGGCTACTACGACCGGGCCTTCAAGCTGGTGCTGATGCCCTCGAACTCGATCTTCAACCCGCTTGCGCGGGTGATGGTCCCTGCCCTGTCCCGCCTTCAGGACGAGCCTGACCGCTATCGCAGCGCCTATCTCCGGGTCGCGGGGCTGCTGCTCTTCCTTCTGCTGCCGATGATGGCCTGCGCGGCCGCCTTTGCCGACATCGTGATCCCGCTGGCCTTCGGCCAGAACTGGGACGGCAGCGTGGCGATCTTCACCGCGCTCGGGATCGCCGGCCTGGTGCAGCCGCTGAACAACATCGCGGGCTGGCTGTTCCTCAGTCAGGGCCGGTCGAGGGACTTCTTCCACTCGGGCCTGATCCACGCCCTCTTCGTCGGCACGGCGGTGGTGGCGGGCCTGCCGTTCGGGCTGGTCGGCGTCGTCGTTGCCGTGGCGATTGCCGAATATCTGAAGGTGCCGGCGATCTGGGCCCTGACCTGCCGCAGCGGCCCGATCAGCCACCGCGACATGATCCGCAGCGTGGGACCGCTGGTTCTGTCGGTGCATGTCGTCATGGGGCTGCTGTGGCTCGCCAAGCCCCACCTCCCCGGTCTGGGCCTTGCGGCGCTGCTGCAGGGGGGCCTTTTGTCCTATGCGCTGACGGCCCTTATGATCTCGGCCACATCGGCGGGACGCGAGACGCTGCGCGAGGGTTGGCGGCTTGCGGCCGAGAAGACGCCCCTGCGGCGCCGGATGGTGGCCGGGACGTGATCGCCGCCCGCGTCAGGCCTGGCGGAAGAACCCGGCAAGCAGCCCGTTCGCCCCGGCCGTGACATCGGCCCATGTGGCGAGGAAGCCTTCCGGCCCGCCGTAGTAGGGATCGGCCACCGGCTGACCCGCCCGCCCCGGAACGTGATCGAGCAGAAGCGACAGCCGGGCCCGTGCGCCTGGCGGCCGCAGCCGGCGCAGTTCCGCGAGATTGTCGAGATCCAGCGCCACGAGATGGTCGAACTCGGCAAAGTCGTTCCGATGGACCTTCCGGGCGCTGTAATGGGCGATGTCGATGCCGTTCGCCCGCGCGACCTGCTGCGCCCGAGGATCGGGGGCCTCGCCTGCATGCCAGCCGCCGATTCCCGCACTGTCCACCTGAAGGCTTGCCCCACGCTCTTCGGCGGCTGCCCGAAGCGCGGCCTCGGCAAGCGGAGAGCGGCAGATGTTGCCGAGGCAGATGAAGAGAACGCTGGGAAGCTGCGTCATGATACCTCCGATGGAATGGCCATCCTAGGTGGATCATGAAGCTTGATCAAGAGCTTGCGGGTTAACGCAAGGTCAGGGCGGCGGGCCGTGCGCGCCTCAGGCTTGCGGGCGGAGGTGCGGCAGACGGCAGAAGGTGAAGGCCGCCACCCAGCCCATCACGTAGCCGCCGAGATGCGCCTCCCAGGCGAGCCCGCCCTGCAGGAAGACAAAGAGCGCAACGTTGGCCAGGATCAGGCCCACGACCGTCCCGAGCACCGGCCGCAGCGACAGGCCGCGGGCGCGGCGACGCTGGAACTCCCACGCGTTCCAGAGCCCGAAGAAGCCGAAGGCCGCGCCCGAGGCGCCGATCATCGGCCCGTGGGTCACCGAGATCAGGCCGAAGGCCGCCCCTCCCGCAATGGCCGACAGGGCAAAGAGCAGGAACAGGCGCACGCGCCCCACACGTTCGCCGATGACCTTTCCCAGCGAGAGCAGGATCACGCCGTTCATCACCAGATGAAGCAGGTTCGCATGAAGGAAGGCGTGCGTCAGGAACATGGCCTCGCGCTGGAAAGGGTAGAGTTCCCCCGCCCCCGGCGCAAGCAGGGGCGGCCAGAAGGCGCCCAGCAGGATGGCGATGCTCCGCAGGCGAGGCTCGCCGATCCAGCCCGATTCAGCGGCGGTCAGCAGCAGCTCGATTGCGGCCAGAAGCCCCACGAGCGCCCAGACGAAGCCGGGGGCACCGGACGAGGAGGACGAGGACGGGCCGGTGCGGTGGTTCTGCGACTGCGACATGGAGATCACATAGGCCCCTCGACCCGCGCCGCCAAGGGCCCGCGGCGCGCGATGCGCGCGCGGCGGCCAACCGGGCAGCCTCCCCTGGGCGACGCAGGGGATCGAACGAAGAAAGACCCCGGACAGCCATCGCCATCCGGGGCCCGCATGCAGCGTCGGCGAGCCTTACTCCGCCGTGGCCTGAAGCCGTGCAATCTCGTCCTTGAGGTGCAGCTTCTCTTTCTTCATCGCCTGGATTTCCAGATCATCGACGCCATGATCGCGCCCAGCCGCGGTGATCGCCTCGTCCAGCTCGTCATGCCGGCGCTGAAGCGTGGAAATGTGGGTCTCGACGGTCATCTGGCTCCTCCTTGCAACGGGCCTTTCTTCTGACGTGGAGATTATCCGGCCACCCACAAGAGGCGCCAGCGGTTTCTTTTGACACCCCTGCGCCGCCGGCCCTCTCGGGCCCTCGCCAAAGGCCGAACCGCCCCTAGATCCCCGGCAAGGTCCCGGAGGTTCAGGTGCGATTTCTTCTGTCCAGTCTTGGCGTTCTGTCCGTGGGGCTTCTGGTCCTCGGGGTCTGGTGGTTCGTGCAACATTCGGTCGGCCGCGGCCTGAGCCTTCCGACCCCGGCCGAGCAGGCCGGATCGCGCCTGTTCCACCCCGAGGCGATGGCGGCGACCGCGGCGATCTACGGCCACATGATCCTGGGGGGCCTGCTCACCCTGCTTGCGCCGCTGCAGTTGCTGGGGCCGGTGCGGCGAGCGGTGCCGCGGGTGCACCGGATGCTCGGTCGCCTCGTGGCGGGGCTGGCGCTCGCCACGGGGGCAGGCGGGCTCGCCTACATCCTCTCGCAAGGCACGGTGGGCGGCCCGTGGATGAGCGTCGGCTTCGGCCTTTACGGCGTCCTGCTCATGATTGCGGCGGTGCGCACGGTGCAATTGGCCCGGCGCCGCGATCCCGCGCACCGCGCCTGGGCGGGGCGGCTGGTGATCCTGGCGCTCGGCTCCTGGATCTACCGGATGCACTACGGGCTCTGGCACGCCTTTACCGGCGGCGTCGCCACGAGCGACGATTTCAGCGGCACCTTCGACCGGATCCAGGTCTTTGCCTTCTACCTGCCCTACCTCGCGCTCTTCGAGATGGTCCGCCTGCTCTGGACCTCGCGTCACCGGTCGATGCGGCTGGCCGAGGGACGGGCGGCGCCGGGACGGGCCTGAGGGCGGCACCGGGCTAGCGAACCGCGCCAGCCAGCCGTCCGCACCTGCGGCACATCCGCCCGAAGCCGAACTCATTCAGCTTTTTGATTGCAGTCAACGACAAATCCGGATTCCTTGCGCAAAAGGGCATTCTGTTTTGCCCGGAGTGCACGATGCGATTGACCAAGTTCAGCGACTATGCCCTGCGGGTCCTGCTCTATGCGGCCAGCATCGAGGACGGCCGGCTGGTGACGATCGGCGAGACCGCCTCCGTCTACGGGATCTCGCAGGGGCACCTGAAGAAGGTGGTGATGAGCCTCATCCATGCGGGCTTCCTGCAAGGCACCCGCGGCCGCACGGGCGGCTTCCGCCTCGCACGCCCCGCCAACGAGATCCGCCTCGGCGAGGTGCTGCGCGCCACCGAGACCGACTTTGCGCTGGTCGAATGCTTCCAGCAGGGCAACGCCTGCTGCATCAGCCGGCCGTGCCGGCTGCCGCCGATCTTCGCGAAGGCGGTCAAGTCCTTCATGGACACGCTCGATCAGTTCACCATCGCCGACGTGATGATGGCGCCCGAGCAGTTCGGCCTCGAGGAGGCCGAGCGGGCCTAGCGCCGGCTGGCCCGCACCAGCGCAACGGTGAAGATCACGAGCGCGACCCAGATCATCGGGAAGGCGATGGCCTCGGCCCGGCCGAAGGCCTCGCCGAAGACGAAGACCGCGGTCAGGAAGATCAGCGTCGGCGCCACATATTGCAGGAAGCCGATGGTCGAGAGCTTCAGCAGCTTGGCGCCGTTGGCGTAGAGCATGAGGGGAGTGGCCGTCACGAGCCCCGTTCCGAAGAGAAGCGCCTGATCGGAAAGGCTGCCGTGCAGGAAGTGCCCCTCGCCGCGGCTCTCGACCCACCCCACCACGACCAGCGCGGGCGCAAGCAGGATCAGCACCTCGAGCAGGAACCCCTGGTTCGGGCCGAGAGGCAGCGACTTCTTGAGGTAGGCGTATCCGCCCCACGTCAGGGTGAGGCTGATGGCGACAAACGGAAGCCGCCCGGCCTCGACCGTCAGGACCACCACCGCCGCCACCGCAAGCGCGATGGCCGCCAGTTGCAGCCGCCCGAGGCGCTCTCCCAGCAGGACGGCGCCGAGGAACACGCTGAAGAGCGGGTTGATGTAGTAGCCAAGGGCGGTATCCAGTGCGTGCCCCGCCCCGATCGCCCAGACATAGATCCCCCAGTTGACGGAGATGAGCGCCGCGGTGGCCGCCGCCATCAGCAGGAGTTTGGGCGACCGCAACGCGGCCTGCAACTCGGACAGCCGACCCAGCGCCGCCAGCACAAACAGCGCCACCGGCACCGACCAGATCACCCGATGCGCCACCACCTCATAGGCCGGCACATGCGCCAGCGCCTTCATGTAGATCGGCATGAAGCCCCAGAGCAGGTAGGCGGACAGGGCAAAGGCCATGCCGCGCGGGCTGTCCTCGTTGCGGGAAAGGGTCAGGTCGCTCATCGGCTCATCCTTGGGAATTCATCCGCCATACAGGAGCCTGCGAGGCGGCGCCAATCCGTTATCGTGACCTCATCCATCGCGTTTGCTGATGAGAGGAGGCCGTCCCATCCCCGACGCGGCGCGCCATCTCGTCGCAGAGGCTTGACAGTCATGCCGCCACCCGTGGGCTTCGCAGCCGGTGAAATGGGCACGTCGGCGGTGCGGCGCC
This sequence comes from Cereibacter sediminicola, assembly GCF_007668225.1. Taxonomy (NCBI): domain Bacteria; kingdom Pseudomonadati; phylum Pseudomonadota; class Alphaproteobacteria; order Rhodobacterales; family Paracoccaceae; genus Cereibacter; species Cereibacter sediminicola. Next base: position 35,562 of record NZ_VDEK01000014.1, read on the forward strand.
CGACCGATAGGCCCACCAATGCCGAGGAAAAAGATCAACCTTCTGATTTCCCGCGCATTATTGCCTTCCCGCTCGGTCAGGCCCATCATGACCCGAGGCGGCGGCGACTCGTTGGCGTCGTCTGACGGATGGCGAAAGCGGGTGCCGCTGCTGCCAGCCTGCCGACGGGCGGCACGGGGCCGATGGCCTCGAGGGATCAGGAAAGGACGGACATGAAGGGCGACGACAAGGTCATAGACTATCTCAACCGGGCGCTGCGGTCGGAACTGACGGCGGTCAGCCAGTACTGGCTGCACTACCGTCTCCAGGAGGACTGGGGCTTTGGCGCCATCGCCGACAAGTCGCGCGAGGAGAGCATCGAAGAGATGCATCACGCCGACCGGCTGATCGCGCGGATCATCTTCCTCGAAGGCCACCCGAACCTGCAGGCGCTGGATCCGCTGCGCATCGGCCAGAACCTGCGCGAGACGATGGAGGCCGACCTCGCTGCGGAACATGACGCCCGGACCCTCTACATCGAGGCGCGCGACCATTGCGACAGCGTGGGAGACTATGTCTCGAAGGTGCTGTTCGAGGAGCTGATCGCCGACGAGGAAGGTCACATCGACTTCCTCGAGACGCAGCTCGGGCTGATGGACACGATCGGCGTGCAGAACTACGGCATGCTCAACGCCAAGCCTGCCGACAAGGCGGAAGGCGACGCGCACTGATGTCCTGCGGGCAACCGCGACCTTCGCGGTTGCCCGCACTCCGGCAAGGCCGTTTTATCGCCCTTCGCTCCGAACCCTTGGCGGAAAGCGGGCTTCTTGCGCAGCGACGAGCCGAATTTTTCGCAAAAACGGAAAAGACCTTGAACAGATCCCGTAATTCAAGGCAATATAACTTTAATTGCTATCATATTGAAAACATGACCCCATTCTGGCACCCCTCGGGACAGGTTCTTTCGTCGGTATTGGCCCATCCGAACGTCTGGTTTGCACTGCCTCTTGGGTAGGGTGATTTACAGAATTCTACCAGGCGGATAAAAGGACTGGCTTGTCTTTTGCTGATTTCGGAGTGCCCATGGCACGGATTGCGACTGCGCCAGGATCTGAACCGGTACCTCTGAGCAAGTGGCTCTGGCGCTCCTATCTGAAGGCGGCACTCGTCCCGCTCCTGCTGATCGAATTCGGCTTCATCGGGGTCTATCTCCTGACGAGCCAGGTGGTCTATGACCGCAGCGCCTCGGCGATCACGCGCATCTCGACGACCATGCTGCGCGACGACTCGATCCGCGAGGCGAACATCATCGCCCACCGCCTTCAGAGCATCAGTGCCGCCACCCAGATCTATGCAGACGAGACCGGCCGCGCCCTCGCCACGCCCGGCGACGTCCCGGAGTCGCTGAAGGCCGTCCACGGCTATTCGCCGGATGGGGTGTTCTACACCAAGAAGGACACCGGCGGATCGGCGGTCTTCTATTCCGGCGTCGTCCCGATCGGCGAGGCGGAACAGGAGAAGGTCTGGCGCACCGTCCGGCTGGATCCGCTGATGAAATCCATCAAGGACAGCGATCCGCTCATCTCGCAACTCTACCTGAATACATGGGATTCCTATAACCGGATCTATCCCTATTTCGACGTGCTGAACATCTACGCGCCGAAAATGGAAATCCCCACCTACAATTTCTACTACGAGGCCGACGACGTTCACAATCCGGCCCGCAAGCCGGTCTGGACGGATGCCTATGTCGATCCGGCGGGTGATGGCTGGATGGTCTCGTCGATCGCGCCCGTTCATGGGCCGGACAAGCTCGAAGCGGTGGTGGGCATCGACGTCACGATCAAGACGATCGTCGAGCAGGTGCTCAACATCAAGCTGCCCGGCGACGGCTTTGCCATCCTGATCGGTCGTGACGGCACGATCCTCGCGCTGCCGCCCAAGGGCGAGGACGATCTCGGCGTGAGCGAGCTGATCGGCCACAGCTATGCCGAGGCGATCCTGCAGGACACGTTCAAGCCGGCCGAGTTCAACATCTTCCGCCGCCCGGACCTGTCGGCCATCGCGCTCGAGATGCAGTCGCAGCCCTCGGGCGTCCAGCGCGTCGAGTTGCAGGAGCCGATGATCGCCGCCTGGTCCACCATCGCAGGCCCCAACTGGCGGCTCCTGTTGCTGAGCAGCGAGAAGAGCCTGCTGGCCGAAGCCACCAACCTGCGCAGCCAGCTCGGGTTCGTCAGCAAGATCATGGTGGCGATCCTTGTCCTGTTCTATGCGGTCTTCTTTGCCTACCTCTGGCGGCGCTCGATCACGATGAGCGCCCGCGTCGCGCGGCCGCTTGCCGACCTCGAGCAGCGGATGGTGCTGATCAGCGAGGGCAACACCGTTCCTCCCTCGCCGCCCTTCGCGATCCGCGAGCTTCAGACGGTGGGCGAGCATCTGGCCACGATGGGCGACAAGCTCGACGCGGCGAACCGGGCCAAGTCGAACTTCCTCTCGGCCATGAGCCACGAGCTGAGGACGCCCCTGACGGCGATCATCGGCTATGCCGAGCTTCTGGAGGCGTCGGAGGGCCGCAAGCTCGAGGGAGAGCGGCTGAACCATGTCCAGGCTATCTCCTCCTCGGGGTGGAACCTGGTGAAGCTCGTCGATGCGGTTCTCGAACTCAGCCGCCTGGAGCACAAGGATCTGCGGCTCTCCACCAGCTCGCTGGACCTTGGTCCCCTGGTGCGGGAAGCCTGCGATCGTGCACGCCCCGACGCCGACAGGATGCAGGTCACGCTGCGGATCAACGAACCGGACGAGCCGCTGCCATCGGTGATCGGCGATCAGGGAATGCTGCGGCGCATCCTCGATCAGCTTCTGTCGAACGCGGTGAAGTACAATGTGCAGGGCGGCCGGGTCGATGTCGGTTTCGACCTCTCCTCTCCCGACAGCGTGGCGCTTGAGGTCCGCGACACGGGGCTGGGCATCGCGCAGGATCGGCAGGCGGATGTCTTCAAGGCCTTCCAGCGGCTGGGGCACGAGAACGGCGCGATCAGCGGCGCCGGCATCGGCATGACCATCGCCCAGCGGCTGGCCGAAGTCACCGGCTGCAACCTGCACTTCGAGAGCGAGCCCGGCAAGGGCACGACCTTCGTGCTGCGCATCCCCCGCACCCGGCAGGGCCGTGCCTGATGACGGCCCGGCCACGCACGCCGCCTCTTGCCAATCCGCACGGCGCGGGCCAGCCTGCGCCGCATGGACAGTGATTTTCTCATCATCGGCGGTGGCATAGCCGGCGTATCCGCGGCAGCCCGCCTCTCGGAACTGGGCTCGGTCACGCTGCTCGAGGCCGAGGAGGGGCTCGCGCATCATGCCTCGGGCCGTTCAGCCGCCCTGTATGAGCCGCGCTATGGCCGGCCGCCGGTGGTCGAGCTCTCGCTCGCCTCGGGTGACTTCTTCCACGGGGCGGAAGGCATCCTCTCGCCCCGCGGGCTTCTCGTCGTCGGACGCGAGTCCGAGCGTGCACAATTCGAGGCCGAGGCGCAGGGGATGCATCTCGAACGCATCCCGGCCGAGGCGGCCCGGGCCGAGGTTCCGATCCTGCGCCCCGACATCACGCTGGCCGCCCGCGCGAGCCACGCCCATGACATCGACACCGACCTTCTGCTCCAGCGGTTCGCCCGCGAGGCCCGCGGGCGGGGCGCGCAAATCCGCACCAAGGCGCGGGTGAGCGCCGTCGCGCGCGACGGCACCGGCTGGCGCGTCAGCGCGGATCAGGAGTATCGCGGACGGATCCTCGTGAACGCCGCCGGTGCTTGGGCGGACCAGGTGGCCGCGATGGCCGGCGTGCGCCCGCTGGGGCTGGTCCCCTATCGCCGCTCGATGGCCCGGATCCCGGCGCCGGGCGGTCACGACGTCTCGCGCTGGCCCATGATCTTCGGCGTTGGCGAACGCTGGTACGCCAAGCCCGACGCGGGCGCCCTCATCGTTTCTCCCGCCGACGAGGACCCGCAGGAGCCGCACGACGCCTGGGCCGACGACATGGTGCTGGCCGAGGGGCTCGCCCGGTACGAGGAGATGGTGACGGAACCTGTCACCCGCCTGCTCGCCTCGTGGGCGGGGCTGCGGACCTTCGCCCCCGACCGTGTGCTCGTGATCGGAGAGGATCCGGCCGCGCCCGGTTTCTTCTGGCTGGCCGGGCAGGGTGGATATGGCTTCCAGACCTGCCCCGCCGCAAGCCGCCTTGTCGCGGACCTCGCGGGCGGGCGTCCGCCCGAGGTGCCCGCCGCGCTGGTGGCGGCCCTGTCGCCCGCCCGCTTCGGATAAGCCTGCGCCTGCCTGATTCCGTCGCCCGGCCATCCTGGCCGCGGTGAGCGATGAGACACCTGCGCCGCTCCGGTGGCCGCGGGTATGCAGAGTGCACAGAAAATGCACCTGCGGCGAATCCGTTGATCCATATCAAGGCTGCAAGGGCACGGCGCCGATACTTCGGGGCAAAGAGGCAGAACGTCTCAACCTTTTATTTGCCAGGTCCGCATGCCCAGCAGCACAAGCCGCCGCGCCGTCCTCCGGGGCCGCTTCACCGAGAGAGAGGTGCCACGTCCCCCCGGAGCGAGCACAAGCTTTGCCGACGCCTGCACGGGCTGCGGCGACTGCGCGCGGGCCTGCCCCGAGGGCATCATTCGGCGCGACGCGGACGGGCTGCCGGTGGTCGATGTCCGCGAGGGCGCCTGCACCTTCTGCGGATCCTGCACCCGCGCCTGCGCGACCGAGGCACTGCAGCCCGCAACCCTCTGGATGTGGCGCGCCGAGGCCGGCGCGGGTTGCCTCGACATGAACGGCATCCAGTGCCGCGCCTGCGAGGATTTCTGCGACAGCGCCTCGATCCGCTTCCGTCCGCTTATGGGCGGGCGGGCACAGCCGGTCATCGACCGCGACAGCTGCACCGGCTGCGGCGCCTGCGTCGCCCCCTGCCCCGCCGGCACCCTTCATCTCACCCCCCTCACCCCGGAGCCCCGGCCATGCTGAATATCTGCGGCTGCCTCGTCCAGACCATCGCCGAGTTCACGCCGGACGTGATCGCCGCCATCGAGGCCACCGAAGGCGGCGCCGTCCATGCCCATCAGCCCGGCCGCATCGTCGTGACCGTCGAGGACACGGCCACGCGCCGCGCCTCGGACCAGATCATGGACCTGCACCAGATCCCGGGCGTGCTCGGCGTGACCCTTGCCTACCACCATTTCGAGGCGCTCGACGCAGCGCCCGCGACCCTCTGACGGGAGACCCAGAATGACGCTTTCCTCTTCGCGCCGCTCGTTCCTGAAGGCCACCGCCGCGGCGGCGACGGCCTCGGCCGCGGGCATCCCGCTGGCCGGCCCCGCCCTGGCCGAAGCGGCCGACGGCATCCGCTGGGACAAGGCCGCCTGCCGCTTCTGCGGCACGGGCTGTTCGGTTCTGGTCGGCGTCAAGGACGGCCGCGTGGTGGCGACCCAGGGCGACCCCGAGGCGCCGGTGAACCGCGGCCTCAACTGCATCAAGGGCTATTTCCTGTCCAAGATCATGTATGGCAAGGACCGGCTGACCACGCCGCTTCTGCGCAAGACCAACGGCGTCTATGACAAGAACGGCGAATTCGTCCCGGTGTCGTGGGACGAGGCCTTCGACATCATGGCCGAGAAGTGGAAGGCCACGCTGAAGGCCAAGGGACCGGAAGCCATCGGCATGTTCGGCTCGGGCCAGTGGACGATCTGGGAAGGCTACGCCGCCTCCAAGCTGATGAAGGCGGGCTTCCGCTCGAACAACCTCGATCCGAACGCGCGGCACTGCATGGCTTCGGCGGTGGCGGCCTTCATGCGCACCTTCGGCATCGACGAGCCGATGGGCTGCTACGACGACCTCGAGGCCGCGGACACGTTTGTGCTCTGGGGCTCGAACATGGCCGAGATGCACCCGATCCTGTGGTCGCGCATCACCGACACGCGCCTGACGAAGCCCGGCTGCGAGGTCCATGTCCTCTCGACCTTCGAGCACCGCTCGTTCGAGCTGGCCGACAACGGGATGATCTTCACGCCCCAGACCGACCTCGCGATCCTGAACTACATCGCGAACTACATCATCCAGAACGACGCCGTGAACTGGGATTTCGTGAACCGGCACACCACGTTCATGAAGGCCAGGACCGGGATCGGCTACGGCCTGCGCCCCACCCACGCGCTCGAGGAGGGGATCGATCCCAAGACCACCGGCGACATGGAGCCGATCACCTTCGAGGAGTTCAAGGCGGGCGTCGCCGACTACACGCTGGAAAAGGTCGCGGCGCTTTCGGGCGTGCCGGCTGAAAAGCTCGAGCGGCTGGCGAAACAGTACGCCGACCCGAACCGCAAGGTCATGTCGCTCTGGACGATGGGCTTCAACCAGCACACCCGCGGCTCGTGGGTGAACTCGAACTGCTACAACGTCCACCTGCTGGTCGGAAAGATCTCGGAGCCGGGCAACTCGCCCTTCTCGCTGACGGGCCAGCCCTCGGCCTGCGGCACCGCGCGCGAGGTCGGCACCTTCTCGCACCGCCTGCCCGCCGACATGGTGGTGACGAACCCCGAACACCGCCATCACACGGAAGAACTCTGGGGCCTGCCCGAGGGCACGATCCCGGAAAAGCCCGGCGCCCATGCGGTGTTGCAGAACCGGATGCTGAAGGACGGCAAGATCAACGCCTACTGGGTGCAGTGCAACAACAACATGCAGGCCGCGCCCAACATGAACGAGGAAGGCTGGCCGGGCTACCGCAACCCCGAGAACTTCGTCGTGGTCTCGGACCCTTACCCCACTGTGACCACGATGGCCGCCGACCTGATCCTGCCCACCGCCATGTGGGTGGAAAAGGAAGGCGCCTACGGCAACGCCGAGCGCCGCACGCAGTTCTGGCGCCAGCAGGTCGAGGCCCCCGGCGAGGCGCGCTCGGACCTGTGGCAGCTGGTCGAGTTCTCGAAACGCTTCACGGTCGATGAGGTCTGGCCGGCCGAGCTGCTGGACAAGAAACCGGAATTCCGCGGCAAGACGCTTTACGACGTGCTCTTTGCCAACGGCGTCGTGAACCGCTACCCGCTGGAGGAGACCGCGCAAGGCTTCGGTAACCAGGAGAGCCAGCATTTCGGCTTCTACCTGCAGAAGGGCCTGTTCGAGGAATATGCGGCCTTTGGGCGCGATCACGGCCACGACCTCGCCGACTTCCAGACCTATCACCAGGCCCGCGGCCTGCGCTGGCCGGTCGTGGATGGCAAGGAAACGCTCTACCGCTTCCGTGAGGGCTACGACCCCTATGTGAAGCCCGGCGAGGGCGTGAAGTTCTACGGCAACAAGGACGGCAAGGCCAAGATCATCTTCGCCCCCTACGAGCCGCCGGCCGAGATCCCGGACGCCGAGTTCGACCTGTGGCTGGTCACCGGTCGGGTGCTGGAGCACTGGCACTCGGGCTCGATGACGCGCCGGGTGCCGGAACTCCACCGTGCCTTCCCCTCGGCCGTGGTCTTCATGCACCCCGAGGATGCCGAGGCGCGGGGCCTAAAGCGCGGGCAGGAGATCGAGATCTCGACCCGCCGCGGCCGGATGCTGAGCCGGGTGGAGACCCGCGGGCGCAACAAGATGCCGAAGGGTCTGGTGTTCGTCCCGTGGTTCGACGAGGGGCAGCTGATCAACCAGCTCACGCTCGACGCGACCTGCCCGATCTCGAAGGAGACCGACTACAAGAAGTGCGCCTGCAAGGTGGAGCGCGCCTGACATGGCCACCCGCCCCGCCCATCCCATCGACCGACGGCGCTTCCTGACGGATGCGGCCCGCGCGGCGGCGGGCTGCGCGGTGGCGGGCTCGCTTCTGGCGCTGTACGCCCGCGACGCGCGGGCGCTTCCGGCCGAGGCGCTGCGCCCGCCGGGGGCGCTGGCCGAGGAGGACTTTCTCAGCGCCTGCATCCGCTGCGGCCTCTGCGTCCGGGCCTGCCCCTACGACACGCTGTCGCTGGCCGAACTGGGCGAGGGGCCCGCCACCGGCACGCCCTTCTTCACCGCGCGCCAGATCCCCTGCGAGATGTGCGACGACATCCCTTGCGTCGTGGCCTGCCCGACGGGTGCGCTCGACCCCGGCCTGACCGACATCGACCGGGCCAGGATGGGCATCGCGGTGCTGGTCGATCAGGAGAACTGCCTGAACCTGCTGGGGCTGCGGTGCGACGTCTGCTACCGCGTCTGCCCGGCGATCGACCGCGCGATCACGCTGGAAAGCCAGCACAACGCCCGCTCGGGCCATCACGCCATGTTCCTGCCCACCGTCCATGCCGAACATTGCACCGGCTGCGGCAAGTGCGAGCAGTCCTGCGTGCTGCCCGAGGCGGCGATCAAGGTCCTGCCCGCCCGTCTCGCGCGGGCGACATCGGCCGATCACTACCGTCTCGGCTGGGAGGAGATGGAGAAGAAGGGCGCGCCGCTGGTCGAAGGGATCGTCGATCTGCCCGACCGGCTGCCCGAAGCGGTTCCCGACTTCCAGCCGTTGATGACATTGCCCGGGGGCCAGCCATGAGCGGACAATACCCCGGCCGCGAGGCCATCGCCCGCAAGGGCTGGCTCGGCGCCCATCGCTGGCTGATCCTGCGGCGGCTGTCGCAGACCTCCTTCCTCGGCCTGTTCCTCCTCGGGCCCTGGGCCGGCATCTGGTGGGTCAAGGGCAGCCTCGCCAGCTCGATGACACTCGATTTCTTGCCCCTGACGGACCCGCTGGTGCTGCTTCAGGGCCTCGTCGCCGGACACTGGCCGGAGATGACGGCGCTTGTCGGGGCGGGTCTCGTGATTGCCGCTTATCTGCTTGTCGGCGGGCGCACCTACTGCTCGTGGGTCTGCCCGGTGAACCCGGTGACGGATGCCGCCCACTGGCTTCATGTCCGCCTCGGGCTGCCGAAGGGCTGGCAACCCAAGGCCTCGACCCGGCTCTGGCTGCTCGGCACCGTCGTTGCCGTCTCGGCCGTGACCGGCACGATCGCGTGGGAGCTGGCGAACCCGGTCACGATGCTCCAGCGCGGGCTCGTCTTCGGAATGGGCGCGGGCTGGACACTGATCGGGGCCGTCTTCCTCTTCGATCTGCTCGTGGCGCGGCGCGGCTGGTGCGGGCGGCTCTGCCCGGTGGGCGCCTTCTACGGGCTGCTGGGCACCAGATCGCTCGTCCGCGTGTCGGCCGCGAGGCGAGCGGATTGCGACGATTGCATGGACTGTTTCGCCGTCTGCCCCGAGATGGCCGTCATCACACCCGCCCTGCGCGGCAAGTCCGCCGACACGCCGCTCATCCTCGCGGGCGACTGCACCAACTGCGGCCGCTGCGTCGACGTCTGCGACCGCGACGTCTTCCGCTTTACCCACCGTTTCGACACGCGCCCCGCCCCGGGCCGCGATGCTGCCACCCCTTCCCCGGCCGGCCGCGACCGAGCCGCTTGAGATCACGGAGATCCGCCATGAAACCGCTTGCCTTCCTCGGCGCCCTGACCCTTCCCGTTGCCCTCGTGGCGGGCCTTGCCTTCGCGCAGTCGCAGGTGGGGACAGCCGCGGCGGTGGAGTCGCTCCGCGGCGCCGACCCGAACGTGGATGTCACGACCGCGCCCGTCTTCCACCAGAACAAGCAACGCTTCGTGCGCAACTATCGCCTTCAGCCGCCGCTGATCCCGCACTCGATCGACAAGTATCAGATCGACATGAAGGCGAACGAATGCCTCGCCTGCCACGAATGGCGCAAGTCGGGCGAGCGTGGCGCGCCCACGCTTTCGATGACGCACTACCAGGACCGCGATGGCCTGCAGACCGACACCGTCGCGACCCGCCGCTGGTTCTGCAGCCAGTGCCACGTTCCGCAGGCCGACGCCCCCGCGCTGGTCGAGAACCTCTTCCAGTCTTCCGGCCAGTAAGGACCCTCTCCAATGCCCAGCAACCCTTCCCGCCCGGGTCTCCTGCGCCGGGTCTGGCACTTCTTCGTCTCGCCTTCCGGGATCCTGTCGGTCGGCCTTCTCCTGATCGCCGGCTTTGGCGCGGGCATCCTGTTCTGGGGCGGCTTCCATACCGCCCTCGAGATGACCAACAAGGAGAGCTTCTGCATCTCGTGCCACGAGATGAAGGACAATGTCTTTGCCGAGTATCAGGGCTCGGTGCACCAGAACAACGGCTCGGGCGTGCGCGCCACCTGCCCGGACTGCCACGTTCCCAAGGAATGGGGTCCGAAGATGCTGCGCAAGATCAAGGCCTCCAAGGAGCTGTACGGGCACTTCATCACCCATTCGATCTCGACCCCCGAAAAGTTCGAAGAGCGGCGGATCGAGCTTGCGGCAAACGAATGGGCCCGGATGAAGAAGAACGACAGTCAGGAATGCCGCAACTGCCACAGCTTCGGCTTCATGGATTTCACCATGCAGGAAAACCGCGCCGGTGCCGATCACCAGCGCGCGCTTGACGAGGGCAAGACCTGCATCGACTGCCATCAGGGCATCGCGCACGACCTGCCCGCGAACTACCTCGACCGCTATCAGGAAGTGGTGGACGATCTCGAGACCCGCGGCGTCCTGCCCGCGCGCAGGGCACCCGACGTGGCCGACATCCGCAGCTTCCTCGGCACGGACAAGGACGGCTGATCGACGATCCGGCCTCTCGGGCACGGGCCATGCCCATTGTCCACGGGCGGCGGGGGCGGCATCCAGGCGGGTGCCGCCCTCGCTTTTGCCGAAGCGGGGCGTGACCCTTGCCGGGCGGCGCGACGCCATGCCGCGTGACGGCGGAGCCCGGTTCGCGTTGCATCTTCGGCCAAACGGCCCAAGGTCCTTGGCATCCGGGCGCGCCCTGCCCGCCCGGAGCAGGCCTGCGGGGCGGAGGTTCGCCGCGCCGCTCTCGGGACCGATGCGGCCTTGTTCCGCGGATCAGGGAGACCCGGTTGATGATGCGCGTGCTGCTTGCCCTTCTGGTCGCCACCGCGGCGCTGCCCGACCCTGCCCCCGCCCAGACGCCGTTCGAGAGGCTGAAGGCGCGGTTCTTCGGCAGCGAGACCGACGGCATCGCCCGCTCGAACGGGCGCATCGAGGCGCAATCGATCGACGTGGCGGCCAGGATCGCCGGCCGCGTCGTCGAGGTGCCGGTGTCCGAGGGCCAGATCGTTTCGCCGGGCGACCCGGTGGCGCGGCTCGACGACCGCGACGCGCAGGCGCAGCTTCTGGCGGCCAGGGCGGCGCTGATGCGCGCCCACGCCGGGCTGAACGTGGCCGAGGCGAGCGTCGCCCAGACCGAAAGCTCATTGACCGTGGCCGAGACGAACCGGGACCGGGTGGTGAAGCTGCACGCGGACCGGCATGTGTCCGACGCAGTGCGCGACGATGCCGTCAATGCCGCCGTCGCCGCTGCGGCGGCGCTGAAGATGGCGAAGGCGCAGGTCTCGGAGGCCGAGGCGCTGATCGCCGCGGCCGAGGCCGATCTTGCCCGCGCCGAGATCGCGCTGGAGGATCTGACGATCACGGCCCCCGTCCGCGGCCGTGTCGTCTATCGGCTGCGCGAGCCGGGCGAGGTGGTGGCGGCGGGCGCGCCCATCGCCACGATCCTCGACCTCTCGGACGTCTACATGAACATCTATCTGCCCGCCGCCGATGTGGGGCCGCTCGTCCTGAACGACGAGGCGCGCCTGATCCTCGACCCGGCGCCGCAATATGTGATCCCGGCCCATGTCACCTTCATCGCGCCCGAGGCGCAATTCACGCCAAAATCCGTCGAGACCGCCTCCGAGCGCGAGGATCTCGTCTTCCGGGTGAAGCTGCGCGTGCCGACGGAGCTGCTCGCGCGCTTCGAGGACCAGATCAAGACCGGCGTGCGCGGCATCGGCTTCGTGCGGACCGAGCCGGGGCGGGCCTGGCCGGGCGAGCTGGCCGTGAAGCTGCCGGACTGACGGATGCGACCGGCCGCCGAGATCGCGGGTGTCTCGCACCGCTACGGAGCGGCGGTCGCGCTCGAGGAGGTGAGCCTTGCCATTCCCGCGGGCTGCATGGCGGGGCTGATCGGGCCGGACGGGGTGGGGAAATCGACGCTTCTTGCGCTGATCGCGGGGGTTCGGCGGCTGCAGGAGGGCCGCCTCTCGGTCCTCGGACACGACCTGAGCCGCCGCGCGGAACGCGAGGCCCTGTTGCCGCGCATCGCCTACATGCCGCAAGGGCTCGGCCGGAACCTCTACCCGACGCTGACGGTGCGCGAGAACCTCGAGTTCTTCGGCCGGATCTTCGGGCAGAAGGCTGCGGAACGGCACCAACGGATCGACATGCTGCTGCGGGCGACCGGGCTCGACCCCTTCCCCGACCGGCCGGCGGGCAAGCTGTCAGGCGGAATGAAGCAGAAGCTCTCGCTCTGCTCGGCGCTGATCCATGACCCCGACCTGCTGATCCTCGACGAGCCGACGACCGGCGTCGATCCCCTGTCGCGCCGCCAGTTCTGGGAGCTGATCGGCGCGATTCGGGGCCACCTGCCGGGCATGAGCGTCCTTGTCGCCACCGCCTACATGGAAGAGGCCGACCGCTTCGACTGGCTGGCCGCCATGGATGCGGGGCGGGTGATCGCCACCGGCAGTCCCGCCGATCTGCGCGCCCGCACCGGGGCCGGCACGCTCGAGACCGCCTTCATCCGCCTGCTGCCCGAGGGCGCCGATGCCGCGCCGGTCGTGCTGCCGCCGCGCCCCGCGCAGCCGGCCGCCACGCCCGCAATCGAGGCGCGCAACCTGACCAAGCGGTTCGGCGACTTCACCGCCGTCGATGACGTGAGCTTCACCATCCCCGAGGGCGAGATCTTCGGCTTCCTCGGCTCGAACGGCTGCGGCAAGTCCACCACGATGAAGATGCTGACCGGCCTGCAGGACGCGACCGAGGGCGAAACGCGGCTGTTCGGCGAACGGCTGGCGGCCTCCGACATGCAGAGCCGGATGCGGATCGGCTACATGTCGCAGGGTTTCTCGCTTTATGGCGAGCTGACGGTGCGGCAGAACCTGATGCTGCACGCCCAGCTTTACGCGCTGCCCGCCGCGCGGCGCGGGCCGCGGGTGGACGAGGTGATGGACGAGTTCGACCTTGCCGACGTGGCCGGGCAGATGCCCGAGAGCCTGCCGCTCGGCATCCGCCAGCGTCTGCAGCTTGCCGTGGCCACGATCCACGAGCCGCGCATCCTGATCCTCGACGAGCCCACCTCGGGCGTGGACCCGCTGGCGCGCGACGACTTCTGGCGCAAGCTCATCGTACTGTCGCGCGAGCGTGGGGTCACGATCTTCATCACCACCCATTTCATGAACGAGGCCGAGCGGTGCGACCGGATCTCGCTCATGCATGCGGGCAAGGTGCTCGAGGTCGGTGCCCCGGCCGAGATCGTGGCGCGCCGCGGCGCCGCGACCCTCGAGGAAGCCTTCATCGGCTGCCTCGAGGACCAGCTGGGCCGCGACCCGGCTGCGGGCCCGGTGCTGACGCTCGAGACGCGGGCGGCCCCCGCAGGCCGGGTGCGCCGCGCGCTGACCCGGACGCAGGCCTACAGCTGGCGCGAGACGCTCGAGCTGATCCGCGACCCGATCCGGCTGTTCTTCGCCCTGGCCGCGCCCGTGATCCTGCTGCTGACCATGGGATACGGGATCTCGTTCGACGTGGACCGGCTGAGCTTTGCGGTCAGTGACCAGGACCGCAGCGCGGAAAGCCGGGCGCTGATCGAGCAGTTTTCCAGCATCCGCCAGTTCGACCGACAGGAGGATGTCGCCAGCCGCGCCGATCTCGACGCCCGGATGATGCGGGGCGAGCTGACCGTGGCGCTCGAGATCCCGGACGGGTTCGGCCGCGACCTTCGCCGCGGATCGGTGCCCGAGGTCTCGCTCTGGATCGACGGGGCGATGCCCTTCCGCGCCGAGACCGCCCGTGGCTATGCGACGGGCGTGCTTCAGGGCTTTGCCACCACCCACCTGCGCGAGGAGGGACGCGCCACCGCCGCCGCCGTCACGGTCGAGTCCCGGTTCCTCTTCAATCAGGCCTTCCTTTCGGCCAATGCGATGGTGCCCTCGATCATCATGCTGATCCTGATGCTCGTGCCCGCAATCATGGCCGCGGTCTCGGTGGTGCGCGAGAAGGAGAGCGGCACGATCGCCAACTTCCGCTCGACCCCGGTCGGGCGCGCCGAGTTCCTGCTGGGCAAGCAGCTGCCCTATGCGGTGATCGCTTGGGGCAGCTTCTGGATGCTCTTTGTCGTGGCCCGCACGCTCTTTGGCGTGCCCTTCAGCGGCAACCTCGGGGCGCTGGCCCTGATCTCGGCGCTCTATGTCGGTGCGGCGACCGGCTTCGGCCAGCTGCTGTCCTCGTTCACGCGGACGCAGGTGACGGCCGTCTTCGCCACGGCGATCATCACCATCATCCCGACCATCAACTTCTCGGGGCTGATCGTGCCGGTCTCGTCGCTCTCTCCGGCCGCACAGGCGGTCGGGCGGGCGTTCCCGGCCGCATGGTATCAGCCCGCCTCGGCGGGCAGTTTCGTCAAGGGCTTCGGCTGGGCCGAGCTCTGGCCGGTGGCGGCGGTGCTGGCGTGCTTCTGCGTCGGCTATCTCCTGCTGTCGGTGCTGTCGCTGCGCAAGCAGGAGGCCTGAGATGGCCCTTCAGAGCCTCCGCAACATCCTGCGGCTGACGGTCAAGGAGCTGCGCGCCATCCGCGGCGACCGGGTGATGATCCTGCTGATGGTCTATGTCTTCACCATCGCCACCTGGCTCGTGTCGGATGCGGCCAACACCGACATCCGCAATCTCTCGGTCGCGGTGGTGGACGAAGACCGCAGCCAGCTGTCCGGCCGGCTGGTCGGCGCGATCCGCGAGCCGCTCTTCACCCCGCCCCGGCTTCTGTCGGCGGCCGAGGCCGAGGCGGCGCAGAATGCGGGCCGCACGGTGCTCGTGGTCTCGATCCCGCCCGGCTTCGAGCGGCATCTGCGACGCGGCGACGGGGCCAGCCTGATGATCCTGATCGACGCCACGGCCGTGTCGCAGGCCGGCAACGGCGCAAGCTTCCTCAACCGGCTGCTGCTGGACGAGATCGAGGCCTACCTTCGCCCCGGAGAGCCCGCTTCGGCCCTCGTCTCGGTCGCGATCCGCAACCGCTTCAATGAGAACCTCGACGGCACATGGTTCACCGCCGTCATGCAGCTGATGAACTCGGTCACCATTCTCACGCTGATCCTGGCCGGCTCGTCCATGATCCGCGAGCGCGAACATGGCACGATCGAGCATGTGCTGGTGATGCCGGTCCATCCTCACGAGATCGTCTTCTCGAAGGTGCTGGCGACGACCGCCGTGATCCTCGTGGCCTCGGTCCTCAGTCTGGTCTTCGTGATCAAGGGGGCGATGGGCGTGCCGATCGAGGGGTCCCTGCTGCTCTATGCGGCGGGGGCCGCGCTCTATGTGGTGGCGGTGGCCAGCCTCGGGCTGCTGCTTGCCTCGTTCACGCACAACATGGGGCAGTTCGGGCTTCTGGTGCTGCCCGTCATCATCGTGATGTTCCAGCTTTCGGGTGGGATCACGCCGCTGGAATCCATGCCGGGCTGGCTGCAGGTCACCATGCGCCTCATCAGCCCCTCGCCGCATTTCGTCTCGTTCGCCCAGTCGGTGCTCTACCGAGGCGCGGGGGCCGAGCTTGTCACGGGCGAGATGGCGGCCATGGCGGCCATGTCGGCGGTGGCGCTGACGCTGGTCCTGCGGCGCTTCCGGCGTGTGCTCTCGGCCTGAGGGACGGTCTTTTGGATGCCCCCGCGCCACGACACCGCCGCTTGAGCCCGGAGCACATGCGGCGTAGGGTTCGGACATGTTCGCCACGACCCACCGACAGGCAAGTTCATGAGATCGGCACATTTCGCGGCGCTGAGGCTGGGGGCCTGCGTCCTTGCCGTCTGCGGCATGGCCGTGTGGGGCGTGTGGTCGTGGCGTGAGGAAATCGCCACTCTCGAGGATCAGGGTGTCGCGAAGTCCCGCCTCATCTCGCTTTACACCGAGCGGCTGATCCAGACGCAGTTGATCCTGCAACAGGCCGTCCTGCGCGACCTTCTGGGCCAGCCGGGCGAGGCGCCCGACTTCGAAGAGTTCGGCCGTTTCCTTGCGGACATCGAGACGCTGCAATCCTCGTCCGGCGGCCTCGCCATCCTCGATGCGGAAGGCAGGATCCAGGCGGCCGGCCCGCTCTATCCGCAGGACTACCTGTTCCCGATCGAGGATTACCGCGCCGCCCGCGCGCAGGGGACGAAGGTCTATATCGGCCGAACCGACATGGCGGATGCCGTGTCGGACCGGCTCTTCGTCGCCAGTGACTTCTCGGCGTCGGGCGTGGACGGCATCTTCGTCTCGATGGTGGCACTGGGTTCGATCCGGTCCTTCCTGCAGCAGGTCGCGCCGCAGCCCGATGAGGCCGCCTCGCTCCTGCGGGAGGACGGGTATCTCCTGCTGCGCCGGAACGTCTCGCGGCCGATGATGCTCGATCCCGCCGCTCCGGCCATGCAGGCGATGCAGGAGATGCAGGGCCAGCTTTCGGGCAGCTACCGGGCCGTGGCCGTGTCCGACGGGGTGGACAGGCTCTATGCCTTCACCCGCCTGTCCGACCTGCCGCTGATGGCCAATTACGGAATGCCCGTCTCGGCCGTGCGCGCCGGCTGGCTGTGGCGCGTCGGGCCGATCTGGATGTTCCTCGGGCTGCTCGCGCTCTTCATCTATGTTCTGGCGGGGCGGATCCGACGCGCGATGGAACTGAATGTCGAGGCGCTCGAGACGCGGCAGAAGCTCGAGGCGACGCAGAAGGTGGCCGAGCAGCGCGCCCGCCTGATGCAGGAGTTGAGCCACCGGGTGAAGAACAACCTCGCGCTGGTTCTGGCGCTGATCGACCGGCAGATCCGAACGCGCGGCCGGATAGAGCCGGCCGAGCTGAGGGGGAGGATCATGGCCATCGCCGAGGTCCATTCCATGCTCTTCGCCGCGGGCGATCGCTATGATCTCGACTTCGGGCGCCTCATCAATCGGCTGAGCTCGAGCGAGGCGCTGATCCCGCCGGAACGGTCGCTCACGGTCGAGAGCGACGTCGAGACGGGCATCCGCATCGGGCCGGACAGTGCCGTTCCGCTGGCGCTGGCGGCCACCGAACTGCTGACGAACGCCGTGAAACATGCCCATCCCGACGGCCGAGCCGGCCACATCCGTGTGGGCCTGCACCGCGTCAATCCCGAATGCGCGCAGCTTTCGATCTCGGACGACGGCGTCGGGATCCCCCGCGTCGAGGGCGGGCGCCACTCGGGCCTCGGGATTGTCGAGGCGCTGGTGGGGCAGGCCGATGCCACGCTCGAGCGTCGGGACGGAGAGGGCACCCGCTTCGTCCTCACCTTTCCGATCCGCGGCCATGTCACGGTCGATCTGCCGGCCGGAAACGTGGTGCGCATCGCCGCGGCCTCGTGACCGCCGGAACGGGCCCGGCGCAGGCTGGCACGGGGGACGAGGCGCTGCTAGCCTTGCATCATGGACTCGATCTTCATTCTCACCGGGGCCGGCATATCGGCGGAAAGCGGGCTCGGCACCTTCCGCGACAAGGACGGGCTCTGGACGCGCTACGATCTCCGCCGGGTCGCCACGCCCGAAGGGTTCCGCGCCGATCCCGCGCTCGTGCATGATTTCTACAACATGCGTCGGCGCAACTGCCTCGAGGCCGCGCCGAATGCCGCCCACGAGGCCCTGGCCCGGCTGCAGCGCCAGCGGCCGGGCGGCGTGACGCTGGTCACGCAGAATGTCGATGACCTGCACGAGCGCGCAGGCTCGCCCGAGGTGATCCACATGCACGGCGAACTGCTGGGCGCGCTCTGCGCGGCCTGCGGCCACCGCTGGCGCGCGCCCGAGCGGATGGCGCCCGACGACCCCTGCCCCGCCTGCGCCCGGTCCGCGACGCGGCCCGACATCGTCTGGTTCGGCGAGATCCCCTACCGCATGGACGAGATCCTCGAGCGGCTGTCGCGCGCCACGCTCTTTGCCGTCATCGGCAGTTCGGGCGAGGTCTATCCGGCGGCAGGCTTTGTCGAGGAAGCGGCCGCGCGCGGCATTGCGACCATCGAGATCAATCTCGAGCCCGGCAGCCGCAAGGATCTCTTCGACCGCGGCCTCTATGGTCCCGCAAGCGAGACGGTGCCGCGCTGGGTGGAGGGTCTGCTGCAGGCGTGACCGCTCATTCCGATCGGAATCCATCCTGCCGCCTCCCCTCGGGATTGCGTCTTGCGCCCGGCGGCGGGTGCGACGATAAGGCGCCCTTTCCTGAAGGGAGGCTCTGTTGATCGACCGCGCGCTGGACAGTCTGGATGACCTCGCCACCGCGGGGCTTGTCGATCCGGCCGAGGAGCGGCTGGCCGAGGTGGCGCGCGCCTTCCGCATCCGCATCACGTCCGAAATGACCGCCGCCGCCGCGGATCCTGCCGTCGCGCGCCAGTTCGTGCCCGCGGTGGACGAGCTGGAGATCCGCCCGGAAGAGCTTGCCGATCCGATCGGCGACCAGGCGCGAAGCCCGGTGCCGGGCCTTACCCATCGGTATGCGGACCGCGTGATCCTGCATGTCACGCGAACCTGCGATGTCTATTGCCGCTTCTGCTTCCGCCGCGAGGTCGTGGGCAGCGAGGGCCTCCTGTCGGACGCGGACCTGACCGCCGCGCTCGATTATGTCGAGGCCACGCCGGGCGTTCGGGAAGTGATCCTGACAGGGGGCGATCCGCTCACCCTCTCGCCGAGGCGGCTGCGCGGGATCATCGAGCGGCTCGGGCAGATCGCCCACCTCGATCAGGTGCGCATCCACAGCCGAGTGCCGGTCGTGGCCCCGCAACGGGTGGACGAGGACATGATCCGCGCCCTGCTGGGGCCGGTTCCGGTCTGGATCGTGGTTCATGTCAACCACGCGGCCGAACTGCGGCTCGACGCACGCGCGGCGCTGGGGCGGCTTGCCGATCGCGGGGTGCCGCTGCTGTCGCAGTCGGTTCTTCTGCGCGGGGTGAATGACGACGCGGACACGCTCGAGGCGCTGTTCCGCGCGCTCCTCCGGCTTCGGATCAAGCCCTACTACCTGCATCATTGCGACCTTGCCCGCGGGGCCGGCCACTTCCGCACCTCGATCGCACAGGGGCGCGCGATCATGGCCGAGCTGCGCCGCAGGATCACCGGGATCGGCCTGCCGACCTATGTGCTCGACATCCCCGGAGGCTTTGGCAAGGTGCCGATCACGCCCGACCACGTCGTCGCCGACGGCCCCGGACGCTGGCAGGTCCGCGACCCCCAGGGCGAAGTGCACCGCTATGAGGACCCTGCCTGAGCCGCGGACGGGCAACGACCGGCCGCCGTCGATCCTCGGCACGATTCCTGCACGCAAGGGCCGGAACGACGAGAAAGGAACCGGCATGTCCTGCCCTGCCTGCCGCATCGCCCGCCGCGGACTTCTGTCCGGCCTGCCCCTCTGCGTCCTGCTCTGGCAGTTGGGGCTGCACGAGGCGCAGGGCAACGCGGCGCTGGGGCTGGCGCTGTTCGCCATGGGCGCCTTCCTGTTGCTTCTGTCGCTGATGATGCGCGCCCTCCGCCCCGCGCGGCGACAGCGCCCCTGACGGGCGGGGATCTGCGGGCCTGCATGAGACAGCGGGCGGAACCGGCCGATCCGGCGCCCTTGGCCGGAACGAAACTGCATCCTCCCCGGTTTCCGCGCAAAGGAGGAGCCATCCGATGAACGAGATCCTGACCATCACCGCCTTCTTCGACCGGCGCGACGACGCGCGGCGCGCTTCCGACCGGCTTGTCGCGGCCGGTGTTCCCGCGGGCCGGGTAGAGCTGGCGTCGGGCCATCTCGACGAGGAGGGTCCGCAGGAAGGCGGCCGCAGCCTCGGCGACCTGGCCCTCGATTACGTGCTTCCGGCCCCCGAGCGGGAGACCTATTCCGAAGGCATCGCGCGGGGCGGCACGCTCGTCTGCATCCGCGACCTGCCGCACGACCTGCACGAAACCGCCGTGGCGCTGCTTGAGGAGGAGGGGGCCGTCGACATCGACGAACGCGCCCTGGAATGGAGACGCGGCGGCGAGGGGCCGGTGCCGCTGGAGCTGCGCGGCACGACACGCGATGCGGCCTGGACAGACCCGCATCAGGACAATCTGCCCAAGGCCCCCGAAGAAGGGGCCTCGGTCGGCGCGAACCTCGGGCACGAGGCACGGCCGCAGCCCACAGCGTCCGGCAGCCACTCGGGCCGCCGTGTCCGCTCGTGGCTGCACACCGGGCCCTGAGGGCGGCTACCCCCTTTCGTGCACTTTGAGCCACGGCCCGGGCGCTGTTATCATGCCCGGGCCGGAAGCCACGGGCCTTGGCCCCGGCAGAGGCCGGACGGCCCCTCTGAACTGGCCCGCGGTTCAGGGAGTGCGAGTGCCGATGCCAGTCATCCATTTTGCCAGCAACAGGAACGTCCTGCACGAAAGCTCGGCCACGGGCCGGCTGCTGGGCGAGCGGTTCAACGCCGGGGGCCCCCAGCTCTTTCGCGTCGGCGCCGCCGAAGTCTCGCTTGCCGGCGGCAACCCGAAGGACGATGACAACTGGCGGGTCGGCGCGACGAAGCTCTATGCGGAGACCCTCGACAGCCGTGCGGGCAAGGAAAAGCTCGGCTCCACGCGCCTCTTCGAGGAACTGCGCGTCGCGCTGAAGGACGAAGACCGCGACATCATCATCTATATCCACGGCTTTGCGAACACGTTCGAGGACTCGGTCCGTCGCGCGGCCTCGCTCGAACATCTCTATTCCTCGGCGGGCCAGCAGGTGACGGTCGTCCTCTTCTCCTGGCCATCGAACGGGCGGGTGCAGCCTGCGTGGGACTATTTCTCGGACCGGGAGGATGCCGAAGCCTCGGGGCTGGCCATGGGGCGGGCGCTGATGCGGCTGGTGGAGTTCCTCACCCGGCTCCGCCAGGAGGATCAGCGCGTCGTTCTCGCCGCCCGCCGCGACGGGCAGGTGCCCGCCAAGGCGGCGCTTCGGCAATGCACCCGCAGGCTGCATGTCCTTGCCCATTCGATGGGAGCCTGGGCCCTGCGGCACGCGCTGCGCAAGTTCTCGGAGCTGAACGGCGGCCGGGTCACGCGGGTCGTGGACTGTGTGTTCCTCATGGCGGCCGACGAGGACAACGACGCCCTTCATGTACCGCTGAAGCTGCAGCCGCTGGACGAGCTGGCCAACCGGATCTTCGTCTATCACGCCGCGAATGACGTGGCGCTGACCATCTCGGACCGCACGAAGGGGATGCCCGACCGGCTTGGGTCGGACGGGCCGCAGAACCTGGACCGCCTGAGCGAGCGCGTCTTTGCCATCGACTGCCGCCAGGTCGCCGAGACCGAGCCGCTGCATGGCCGCCACCAGTATTTCCGCCTGCGCAACGAGGTGATCCGGGATGTGCACGCCACGCTGGCGGATCTTCCACAGGACGGACGCCCCGGCCGCGAGGTGCTGCGCCCGGGGCGAAGCTGGCGCCTCGCCCCCGACAGGCGGTGAACGCGAGGCCCGGTCAGCCGGCCGAGGTCAGCACCGTCGGCCGCACCCGGACCACCGGCTCGGCGCGCTCGATATGGGCGGCCATCTCGTTGAGCTGCTGAAGACGCCGCTCATGCTCGGGCGTGGCCGCAAGGCCGAGCGTGTCCAGCACCCTCTTCCAGCGGTGCGCCCAGTCGTGGCGACGCAGCGACTGGGCAATGTTCGTCCGCCGGATGCGCTCGACCCGCGCGGGATTGTCCTCAAGCTCGGCCAGAACCTCGCCAATGTCGCGGTCGAGAGGGATCAGCGCGTCGGGCCAGTCGAAGGCATCGTGATATTCCGGGCAGTCGGGCGCGCTGCCCAGAACCAGCGCACCGCCCGCGGCGCCCTCGAAATAGCGCGTGGAGAGGGCCCTGTCCCCGTCCGCAAGTTCGCGCACGGCCGACGGATCGCCCGGATCCCAGGCGAGGAAGCAATGGCTGTGGCGGATCAGATCGGCGTTGTACCGGCGGACCGGGGCCCAGCCATCGCGCATCTCCTGGCCCTTCCACACGTCATAGACATAGACGAGGTCGCGTTCCGCCGCGAGGTCGAGCAGCCGCTCGTGCACCGTCCCGTCCCGCCGCCCGATCACCGTGACGTCGATCCCACGCTTGGGCAGATGCGGGAACGGGGCGGTCAGCATCGTGTCGGTCGCGGTCGAAAGCTGGGTGATCGGCGCGCTCGTGTAGCGGGCCAGGGCCTCCATGCTGGAGCCGTTCAGCACGAAGACATGATCGAACCGATCGAGAAGCCGCAGCTTGTCCTTCCACCGCTCGAAGGTCGAGGACCAGCTCTCCAGCAGGAAGATCGCCGCGATCCCCGACCGCTCCCGCCAGCGGCGGATCTGGTCCAGCTCTTCGATCTCATAGACGAACTGGCAGGTGTAGAGGGTGAGATCGAAATCCTGATCGAGAACCGTGGGCTCCATCCTCGGGATGTAGCCCTGGCGGAACGTCCGGTATTTCAGCGCGAGCCGGTCGCGCAGGGACAGCCGCAACGGGCCCGCGCCGGGCCGGTAGAGCCGGTCCCGCGGCGCCAGAACCCGAGCCCCCTCGAGCCGCGAGACGACGTCCGACCACTCCCAGAGGACGCCGCTCCAGGGCCGTGCATCCATGTTGTGCGTTGAGACCAGCAGTGTGCTGCGAATGCTCATGCAGACCGTCCTTGAACTATTCGGTGCAGGATCGCCTCGGCAGCGAGCGCCCGCCAATAAGAAGAAAAAAGATCTGCTCAAGGATGCCTATTAGATCCAGCCATGCAAGCTGCTAGTGACATGGCACAACCCAGGGGAGTTCATTGTGCCCTGCCCGCCCCATCACGCTCTCCCTTAGGTGGAGTGTTCGCATCCGGGGAAATCACTTGCCGCTCGCGCAGGCAGGCGGCAGGCACGGGCGCGAATCACTCGGGCCAGCCCTGCGGGCCGCGTCCGTCCCGCAGCGCCGCGCGCCACCCTGTTCCATATCGCACATTCTCTTGACATTGCTGCACATGGCTGCCGATGATGCCCGGACCCGCACGGAGCTTCCCATGTCGAACGACCCACTCCTCCAGCCCTACCGGCTCAAGCATCTTGTCCTTCGCAACCGCATCCTCATCACCAGCCACGAGCCCGCCTATCCCGAGGATGGTATGCCCAAGGACCGTTACCGCGCCTATCACGTCGAACGGGCCAAGGCGGGCGTGGCGCTGACCATGACGGCGGGTTCGGCCAGCGTGTCGCGGGACAGCCCGCCCGTCTTCAACAACATCCTCGCCTGGAAGGACGAGGTCGTGGGCTGGATGAAAAGGCTTTCCGACGAATGCCACGACCACGGCGCGGCGGTGATGATCCAGCTCACCCACCTCGGGCGAAGGACGCGCTGGGACAAGGGCGACTGGCTGCCCGTGGTGGCGCCGAGCCATGAACGCGAGGCCGCCCACCGCGCCTTCCCCAAGCGGATCGAGGAGTGGGACATTGCCCGCATCATCAGGGATTTCGCCGATGCCGCCGAGCGGATGAAGGAGGCCGGCCTGGATGGAATCGAGCTCGAGGCCTACGGTCACCTGCTCGAGCAGTTCTGGTCGCCCTTGACCAACGATCTGGAAGAGCCCTGGGGCGGCAGCCTCGACAACCGCCTCCGCTTCACCTTCGAGGTGCTTCGGGCGATCCGCGAGCGGGTGGGCCCGGACTTCATCGTGGGCGTGCGCTACACCGGCGATCAGGATCTGCCCGGCGGGATGCGGGCGGCCGAGGGGCTCGAGGTCTCGCGCAAGCTGAAGGACAGCGGCCTTGTGGATTTCCTCAACGTCGTCAGGGGGCATATCGACACCGATCCCGGTCTCACCGACCTGATCCCGATCCAGGGGATGCGCAGCGCGCCGCACCTCGACTTCGCCGGTGAGATCCGGGCGGCCACGAATTTCCCTACATTCCATGCCGCCCGGATACCCGACGTGGCCACCGCACGGCACGCCATTGCCAGCGGCAAGCTTGACATGGTGGGGATGACGCGCGCGCATCTGGCTGATCCGCATCTGGTACGCAAGATCATCGAGGGCCGCGAGGCGGACATCCGGCCCTGCGTCGGCGCCAACTACTGCCTCGACCGGATCTACCAGGGCGGCATGGCGCTCTGCCTGCACAACCCTTCGACCGGGCGCGAGATCGAGCAGCCGCACGAGGTCGGGAAGGCGCCGCTGAAAAAGCGTATCACCATCATCGGGGCCGGCCCTGCCGGGCTGGAGGCCGCGCGCGTGGCGGCCGAACGGGGCCATGAGGTGACCGTGTTCGAGGCGGCACCCGAACCGGGCGGTCAGGTGCGCCTCACTGCCCTGCAGGACCGGCGGCGCGAGATGATGTCCATCATCGACTGGCGCATGGAGCAGTGCGGAAAGCGCGGTGTGCAATTCCATTTCAGCACTGTTGCCGACGGGGCATCTATATTGGCGACCGACCCGGAAGAGGTCATCGTGGCCACGGGCGGGCTGCCCCACACCGAGGTTCTGTCGCACGGCAATGATCTGGTCTGCTCGGCCTGGGACATTCTTTCGGGCGATGTGAAGCCGGGGGCGCAGGTCCTGATCTTCGACGATGCGGGCGACCATGCGGGCCTGCAGGCCGCCGATGTCATCGCCGGGACCGGAAGCGCGGTCGAGATCGTCACACCCGACCGCAGCTTCGCGCCCGAAGTGATGGCCATGAACCTCGTGCCCTACGTCCGCAGGCTCCAGACCCGCGATGTAACCTTCACCGTCACCTGGCGCCTGATCGAGGTGCACCGGGAGGGCAACCGGCTGCGGGCGGTGCTCGGCAGCGACTATGGCGGGGTCCGCCGCGAGCGGCTGGTCGATCAGGTCGTCGTGAACCACGGGACACGCCCGCTGGACGAGCTGTATTTCGAGCTGAAGCCGCTGTCGTCCAACCTCGGCGAGGTGGATTACGAGGCCCTCGCCACCTCCCGTCCTCAGGGCGTCAGCCGCAATCCGGCGGGGCGTTTCCGGTTGTTTCGGATCGGCGATGCGGTGTCAGCCCGCAACACCCATGCCGCGATCTACGACGCGTTGAGGCTGGCCCGAGATCTCTAACCGCCTGTTGCAGATGGCCGAGAAGCGTGCAACGGTCTGAGCCTGCTGGGGCCGGGCGCCCCTCTCTGCGCTGTTCAGCCTCCGAGCCAGGGCACGGCAGGGTCACCCGGCGCCCCGCTGAGTGGGTGTGCGGGACGAGGCTGGCGCCTCTCCCCCCGTCATGAGCCGAGGTACCACGAGCAGGGCAGGCTCAGCCCTGCATCCCGCACAGACCGGCGAGGATCTTGTCCGGCGTGGCGGGAAGCTCGCGGATCCGCACGCCGCAGGCGTCATGGATTGCGTTGAGCACGGCCGCCCCTGCACCGCAAATACCCAGCTCGCCAATCCCCTTCGCCTGAAGCGTTCCACCGTAGGCGTCACGCTCGTGAAGGAAATGCACCTCGATCCGGGGCACATCGGCGTTGGTCGGGATGTGGTAGTTCGCCAGATCGCGGCTGACAACATGGCCGTGACGGCCGTCATGGACCATCTCTTCCATCAGGGCCATGCCAAGTCCAAAGGTCATCCCCCCGATGCACTGCGACCGGGCGGTTTTTTCATTGAGGATGCGCCCCGCGGCGAAGACGCCGAGCATGTGCCGCACGCGCACCTCGCCCGTGACCTCGTTGACCGCCACTTCGGCAAAATGTGCCCCCCAGGTCGAGCTGCGGACGCGCTCCATGGCCTTGCCTGGCTCGAAAAACCCTTCCGCAACGAGCGGCTCCCGGACGAGCTCGGCCAGATCGTGCGAGCGGTTGCCGCACGTGGCGCGGCCGTCCTTGAGGGTGAGATCCTCCTCGGCGCAGCCCAGCCGGCTGGCCAGTTGCCGGCGGATCTCCTCGCAGGCGAGATAGGTGGCCGAACCGTTCGAGGCCGCGCCGATCGACCCGCCGGAGCCCGATCCTTCCGGCAGATCCGTATCCCCGAGCCGCGTGGTCACGCGCTCGGGCGGGATGCCAAGCATCTCGGCCGCGATCTGAGTGAGGATCGTGTAGGTGCCTGTGCCGATGTCGGTCATGCTGCTTTCGATCGTGACGCCCTCTGCGCCGAGCGTCACGCGGACCCGGGCCTTGTGCAGGAAGTTGACCCGCACGGCGGCCGCCATGCCGCAGCCGATCAGCCACTCTCCCTCGCGTTGCCGGCCGCGCTGACGGCGCGAGGTCCAGCCGAATCGCTCGGCGCCCTCTCGCAGCGCCTCGGCGAGCATATGCGACGTGAAGGGCTTCCCGCTCTCGGGATCGCGCTCGGGAATGTTTTTCAGCCGCAGTTGGAGCGGGTCGATGCCCGTCTTTTCCGCAAGTTCGTCCATGGCGAGTTCCAGCACCGTGACACCCACGGCCTCGCCCGGCGCCCGGACCGAGCCGGCACAGGTCAGGTTCACCCGCGCGACCTCGTGGCGGATGCTGCGGTGCTCTCCGCGGTAGGTGTAGTGGGTGGCCTGCTGCACCGGCTCGGAGAAGGTCTCTCCCGGCTGGTTCGACACGCGCGCCTCGTGCCCGATCCCCGTCAAGAGCCCGTTCGCGTCCAGCGCAAGGCGCACCCGCTGCTCGGTTTCGGACCTGCGGTGGGCGATCTCGAACTCCTGCTGCCGGGTGAGCGGCACCATCACCGGCCGGCCAAGCCGCTCGGCGGCCACGGCCGCCGCCACCGCTTCGGGCGCGATCCCGAGCTTGGAGCCGAAGCCGCCGCCGATATAGGGCGACAGCACCCGCACCTTCTCGGGCGCGATCCCGAGGGCATCCGCCAGTTCCTCGGCGTTCTGCGACACCATCTGACAGGCGCCGCAGAGCGTCACGCGGTCGCCCACCCACCAGGCCAGGGCGGCATGAGGCTCCATCGCCGCAGCCGCCATCGAGGGGGTGCGATAGGTGACATCGAGCGACACGGAGGCGTCGCGCATGGCCGCATCGAGATCGCCCTGAGAGGACTGCTTCTTCTCGGGCAGATCGGACGGTGCCGACGCGGGATCGAGGTCTGCAGCGGCCGTCTCATAGTCCACACGGACGAGGCGGGCCGCCTCGCGCGCGGCCTCGAAGCGGTCGGCCACGACGAGGGCGATGGGCTGGCCGAAGCAGCCGACATCGGCCACCTCCTGCGGCGGTGACTTGCGCGCCATGCCCTGGGCGGGATGGCGGACGAGGCGCGGGTCCTGAAGCACCTCGCGCACGCCGCTTACGGCCAGGGCATCGGCCGTGTCGAGCGACGTGACCCGCCCCCGGGCCACGGTCGCGCGGACCAGGATGCCGAAGAGGCAGTCGGTGCGCTGTTCGGACCAGAGGCTCGTGGCCTGCTCGGCGGCATAGACCGCGCGGCCGGAGACTTTCAGCGCGCCCTCGGAGCGGTCGATGGGACGGCCGATGATGTCCTGCGCCATGCTGTCCAGACGGTTGCGATCATCCGGCTCGTCAAAGATGAGATGGGCGGTCATGCGGTGCCTCCGGTTGCCTCACGCAGCACGGAGACAAGCGTGCGCCGCGCCAATGGGATCTTGAAATCGTTGTCGCCCTGCCCCTCGGCACGATGAAGAAGCCGGTCGGCCGCCATGTCGAAGAGGTCGTCCGACGGTTCCTGCCCCACGAGGCAGGCCTCCACATCCGGGTCCCGCCAGGGCCGTGGCGCAAGCCCGCCAAAGGCCAGCCGCGCCCCGGCGATCCGCCCGCCCTCCATCCGCAGGATGGCCGCGACCGACACCAGCGCGAAGGCATAGGAGGCACGGTCCCGGATCTTGCGATAGATCTGCCGCTTGCCCGACGGGGGCGGCAGGACGACCGCGGTAATGAGATCGCCCGGATCGAGGCAGGTTTCGATCTGCGGCGTCTCGCCCGGCAGGCGGTAGAAGTGCCCGATCGGTACATGGCGGCGGCCCCCGCGCGGGGCCTCGATCTCGATCACCGCCTCGAGCGCCGCCATGGCCACGGCCATGTCGCTCGGATGCGTGGCGATGCAATCATCCGAGGCCCCGAGGATCGCGTGATTGCGGGTGAAGCCCCCGATGGCCGAACAGCCCGCGCCGGGCGTGCGCTTGTTGCAGGCCATGGCCGTGTCGTAGAAATAGGGGCATCGCGTGCGTTGCAGCAGGTTGCCGGCGGTGGTCGCCATGTTGCGAAGCTGCCCGCTCGCCCCCGCCAGCAGCGCCCGCGACAGGACCGGATAGGACCGCCGCA
The DNA here is from genome assembly GCF_007668225.1 of Cereibacter sediminicola. NCBI lineage: Bacteria > Pseudomonadati > Pseudomonadota > Alphaproteobacteria > Rhodobacterales > Paracoccaceae > Cereibacter > Cereibacter sediminicola. Next base: position 63,830 of record NZ_VDEK01000014.1, read on the forward strand.
CCCGTTCATCCGCCGCCAGATCGCTGTTGCGCACGGTGGCCCCGATGCGCAGCCCGCCGTCGCGCTCCTGGATGGTGCCCAGATCCAGCCGGTTCACATCCACCAGCCGCGCGGGCGCCTCGATCCCCAGCTTCATCAGATCGAGCAGATTGGTGCCGCCGGCCAGGAAGGCCGTGGCCGGGTCCTGCGCCTCGGCCGTGGCTTCCTCGCAGGACGCGGCCCGGAGATAGACGAAATCCCTCATTGCGCCGCCTCGGCCAACCGGGCTTCGGCCACCATGGCGATGGCATCGACGATATTGGGATAGCAGGCGCAGCGGCAAAGATTGCCGCTCATCCGTTCGGCGATCTCCTCGCGGGTCGGCGCGGCCTTGCCCTCGAGGCTCTGCGACACCCAGCTTGGCCAGCCCTTCTCGATCTCCTCGAGCATGGCGGTTGCCGAGCAGATCTGGCCCGGCGTGCAGTAGCCGCACTGGAACCCGTCCTGCGAGAGGAAGGCCGCCTGCAGGGGCGAGAGCCGGTCCGGCTCGCCCAGGCCCTCGATCGTGACGACCTCGGCGCCCTCGTGCATGCAGAGCAGCGTCAGGCAGGCGTTGATCCTGCGACCGTTCAGGATCACGGTGCAGGCGCCGCACTGGCCGTGATCGCAGCCCTTCTTGGTGCCGGTCAGCCCCAGGTCGTGCCTCAGGGCGTCGAGCAGCGTCACGCGCGCTCCGGCCTCGACCTCGCGGCGTTCGCCATTGATCGTGAGCGTGGTCTTCATGCGGGCCCTCCGGCTGGCTGTCCAGCCGGGCCAACAGACAAGGACGCCCGAGGTTCCGCAGCCGGAGCGCCAACGGGTCACTGTGCGCGGGCCTTCCCTTTCCCCGATGGCCACCGCATCCTGCCGGGGATGGAGGACAGGCGGCAGGACAGATCGCAGGGCATTGCCCGCTCGACCAATCGGGTGGGGCGCGCTTCGGACTGGCTTGGCAGCGCCGCCTTCAACGAGGCGCCGCAGCCCCTTCATATCTGGGGCATCTGCGAGACGAACCGCAGCCTGTTCACCGTGCTCGAGCGCGCGCGCGACCTGCCGGAAGCCGGAGAGGCCTTCCTCGGCTACATGACCGCAATGTTCGGCATCGACCCCGAGCAGCGGGAAGAAGCCAGCGGATGGCGGCCCTTCCGCTCGTCCTTCCTGAGCCTGATCCAGGGCTGGTCCTTCGACAGCAACGGCCCCGAGGGCGCGGTGCTGAAAGGCTGGGTCGAGAGCCGCTTCGGCCTCGGCCCCACCTTCCACAAGGCGGTGATCGCGCGAGAGGCCGGCACCGCATGGCACGCCTATGTCGAGGAGAAGATGGCCAGCCGGTTCCACGACAACTCGATCTGGAGCCAGCTGGACCTGCTGTTCGAGTTCTGCCAGTGGGCGATCCGGCGCTTCACCTGGCCGGGCAGGTCCCATCTCACGCTGTATCGTGGCGCGAACGACATCGCGGACCGGCGCGCCCCGGTGGTCCGGCTCAACAACCTCGTCTCCTTCTCGTCCGAGCGGAGCGTGGCGGACTGTTTCGGCGACGCGATCCTGACGGCAGAGGTTCCGCTTTGCAAACTCGTCTGCTTCAGCGGGCTTCTGCCCTCGCGCCTTTTCCGCACCGAGCGGGAGTTTCTGGTCATCGGAGGGGATTATCGGGTGAGTGTGGATTATGTCTGACCATCAGGGCATCGCCGACCGGGCCCTTGCGGCCTATCTGGGGCTTGCGGTCGGGGACGCGCTCGGCGCCACCGTCGAATTTATGACCCGAGGCGAGATTTCGGCGCTGCACGGGACGCACCGCGAGATCACCGGCGGCGGCTGGCTGAAGCTGCGGCCCGGACAGGTGACGGACGACACCGAGATGTCGCTGGCGCTCGGCCGGACATTGCTTCGGCGGCAAGGGCTCGATCCGGCCGCGCTTTGCAGCGAATTCGCGGCATGGCTGAAAGGCGGCCCCGTGGATGTGGGCAACACCTGCCGCCGGGGCATCCGCCGGTTCCTGGCGGACGGAACGGTCGAGGCGCCCTTCTCCGACGGTGACGCAGGCAACGGTGCGGCCATGCGCGTCCTGCCGGTTGCGCTGGCGACGCTCGGCGCGCCGCAACGGGCAAGGGACTGGACGCTCGCCCAGGCGCGCACCACCCACTGCCACCCGCTCTCGGACGCGGCCTGCCTCGCGCTCGTGCGGATGGTGCATCGGCTGATCGTCGGCGAAGGGCCCGAGGCCGTGCGCCACGAGGCCCTGACGCTCGTCGCGCGCGAGCGTGCCTTCCGGTTCGATCCCTATCCGGGGCAAAGCTCGGCCTATGTCGTGGACACGATGCAGACCGTCCTGCACCATTATCTTGCCTCGGACGGGTTCGAGACCTGCCTTGTCCGCACGGTGAACCAGGGCGGCGACGCCGACACGACCGGGGCGCTCGGCGGAATGCTCGCCGGCGCCACCTGGGGACTTGGGGCGATCCCGCGGCGCTGGCTGGAGCGGCTCGACCCCGAGGTGGCCCAGACGATCCGGGCGCAGGTGCCCGAACTGCTGGCCCTTGCGCGCGGTTAGCGCCGATCGGCCCGTTGCCCAAGCCGCGCCGCCATGTCGGCCTTGCGCGCGATCAGCTTGTCGGCCAACGCCGCCGCGCCGCCCTCCTCCGCCACCACCTGACGAATGCGATCATCCGCCAGGCGCGTCACCACGCGGATCGCGTCCCGGACAGCGTCCTCGGCCATCTCACCGAAAAGCCGCACCGCTTGAGGATTGTCGGGATCGCTCCGCAAGCTGTCCAGTTCGCGCACCTTCTGACCGAAGGCCCGTCCCTTGGGGTCGCCCTGCGCCCGAAATTCGAGCGCGCCGCCCAGGTCGAGCGTCAGCACGGTGCCTCCTGCCACGCCCTGATTGTCCCCGTCATGGCCGGCGGCATCCCAGTTGGCCGTCCAGGCGTGAACCCCCAGCCAGTGCTGCGCCGCCCTGCGCTCAGCCTCGGAGAAGCGTGAAAGGCGGCGCTTTTCCAGCGTGACGAACAGGGTGGCCACCTGGGCGGGATCCTGCGTCGGAAGATAGAGAAGCGTCGGCGCGCCCGCGAGCCGGTAGAGGCGCGCGGCCAGACGCTCGTTCCGCGCGAGGTCGGGGCTCTCGAGACTCTTGACGTAAAAGCACCGGCCCGCGTCGTCGCGATAGATCCCGCCCGGATTGCTGCCCAGACGGCCACCGATCCGTTCCATGCGCGAGATGTCGATGATTTGGCCGAGCGGGCTTACGGCACCCAAGTCGGACGCAATCAAGACCGGTTCCTCATCCCAGCCCCTCCTCGGGGATCGCTCGTGTCCGTCGCACCAGCGCTAGCTGGGCGGGCGTCTCTATGGCGCCCCGGCGCACGCTGCGCACGTCGCGGATCGCCTGCTCGGGATCGCGGCCAAGCTCGACCAGCAGGCGGGCGGCGATCATCCCCGCCCGGCCGAGCCCGCCCCGGCAATGAACCAGCACATCGCCTCCCGAGCGCAGAAGGGCCCGGATGGCGGGCCCCTCGACCTGCCATTGTTCCTCGAACGACGGCGCGGGGACGGAATAATCGGCAATCGGCAGGTGGCGCCACTCCATTCCCCGCCGTCGCACCTCGGCGCCAAGATGCCCGACACGCAGCGCGACAAGCTCGGCGGGCTCGACCAGCGTCACCACGAGGCGGGCGCCCCAGTCCGCAATCGCATCGAGATCGGCGCCAAGGTCGCGCGCCCAGGCGCCTGTTGCCGCCGCGACATCGTGCTTTCCGGGGCAGAAGGTGATGCCGATCCGACCCTGCGACGGGCCGACGGGCAGCTCGGCGATCTGCAGCGGATGGGTCCTGCTCGTGCGTGGCGTCATCGTTCCCTTTCCCAGCCGGGCGCCGGCTGCCGCCCGCGCCCCGCGTCAGAGGATCAGGCGAGGGCACCCGTGGCAAGGCGCGCCGAGTGCACCGCGCCCGCCACGGTGCGCAGCGCCTCCTTCCTCGCATCCCCGAGCACCGTGGCGTCCGCCCGAAGATGCGAGCGCCCGCTGTCGTCGCACGGGCACCAGCCGCTGTCGTCGGCCAGCCCCGCCGCCCGGGCGATCGCGCCCGCCTCGAGCCTCGGCACGAAGTTCACCACATCCGCGCGGATCGCACCTGCGTCGGTCTCGAGCAGCCCGCGCCTTGCATCGACGGCGCGGACAAGGCCGCCCCGGTCCGCCGTGACCCACTCGAACCGATCGCGCGGCCAAGCGGGCACAGCGGCGGCGAAGGCGCGTGCAAGCCGGTGGTCGGGGGTTCCGTCGAGCACCGTCAGCCGCGCCCCCGGCCGGGACGCGACATGGCTGGCCAGCGCCAGCGCGCGGGCGACGGCCGCGGCCGGATGGGCCGCCTCGCCCGCAGGCAACCGCAGGACCACATGGCCGCGCTCGGGCAGCGCCTGAAGCCGTGCCATCAGCCGCCGCGCCTCGCGCTCGCTGCCCCAGGCGGCCGGCCAGGCATGGCGGGCGGCCGCGTCGAGGCCGGGGATGGCCTCGTCGCGCGCGGCCGTGCCGGGGGCAAGGAGCAGCCGGTCGAAATCCAGGTTCCGGCCCGAGAAGAGGGCCAGCCGCCCGCCGGACCAGTCGATGCCGGTCACATCATCCAGCACCAGTTCGACGCCGGCGGCTTTCAGCGCCGCAAGCCCCGCGGCCGCACGCGGGCGCAGGAACGGGGCGCTGGCCCCGCCCTCCTCGCGGGCGAGCCGGGTCGGGTCACGCTCGACCAGCAGCACCGAGGCGGCCGGGTGAGCCGCCCGCAGGGCGAGGGCGGCCTCGGCCCCGGCGGGGCCGCCACCCACGATCACGGCCCGCGTTCCGGGGCGCAGCGACAGGGCAAACCCGCTCGTAGCCGCCAGCGAGGCGGCGGCAAGGCCCAGGGTGAAACGGCGGCGGCTGAGGCTTTGCATCTTCGGATCTCCTTGCGGGCGGGCTCCGGTGGGCCGGAGCGCCTGGGGTCAGCTTTTCTTTTCCAGCAGTTCGGCCTCGGGATGGATCGGGCGGTAGATCTCGACCCGGTCCCCTTCCTTCACGGTCCGGTCGAGCGGGCAGATCGCGCCAAAGATGCCGACCTTGTTCACCGCCAGGTCGATCTCGGGGAACTGCGCGAGCAGCCCGGAACGCTCGATCGCATCGCGCGCCGTCGCACCCTCGGGCACATCGACATGCTTCCAGACCTGAACGGTCGGCTTGGCGTAGGCGACACCGACGATCATTCGTCATCCTCCGCGGCCTGCAGCCGGGGTTTCAGCACCCCAGCGGCCGTGAAGACGCGCTCGACGCGCATCTCCTTGATCTCCTGCTCGAGGCTCTTCCCTCGGCTGTCGATGAGCGACTTGAGCGCGAGCAGGATCCCCACGAGGATGAACCCGCCGGGCGGCAGGATGGCCAGCAGGAAGCCCGGATAATCGGGAAAGAGCGTAAGCTCCAGGAAGGCGAACTGCGATCCGAGCAGCACCGAGGCCTGCGCGAAGAGCGTGCCAGAGCCCAGGATCTCGCGCAGCGCCCCCACCAGCATCAGCGCCAGCGTAAAGCCCACGCCCATCGTCAGCCCGTCGAAGGCCGAGACCGCCACCCCCTTGCGCGAGGCGAAGGCCTCGGCCCGGCCCAGGATGGCGCAGTTCGTCACGATCAGCGCAATGAACAGGCCCAGCACCTTGTGCAGGTCATGCACCCAGGCGTTGAGGGCGAGATCCACCACCGTCACGATGCAGGCGATGATGAGGACGAAGACCGGGATCCGTATCTCGGGCGCGATGACGCGGCGCAGCGCCGAGATGGCCACGTTCGAGGCGATCAGCACGGCAGTGGTGGCCAGCCCCATCCCGAGGCCGTTGGTCGCCGTGCCGGTAATGGCCAGCGCCGGGCAGAGCGCGAGCATCTGCCCGAAGACGATGTTCTTGTCCCAGAGCCCGTCGCGGGCGATCTTGCCGTAGCTGTCGGACATGGCCGTCTCCTCCGTCAGGACCTGGCTGGAAGCGGAGCGAGAAGCTCCGCGCGGTGGCGCTCGAAGAGGGCAAGGCCGCGGCGGATCGTGGCCACCACGGCGCGCGGGGTGATCGTCGCGCCGGAGAACTGGTCGAACACGCCGCCGTCGCGCCGGACCTTCCAGCCGTCCGGGCCAGGGTCGGCGAGCGAGCGGCCCGAGAAACCCTCGATCCAGTCGCTCTTGCCGATCTCGATCTTGTCGCCCAGTCCGGGCGTCTCGGTGTGCGACAGCACCCGCACCCCGAGGATCCTGCCGTCGGGCGCAAGGGCCATCAGGACGCGGATGGCCCCGCTGTAGCCGTAGCCGGTCAGTTCGTAGGCAAGCCCCGTCACCTCGCCCGCGCGGGCGGCGACATGGACCCGCACCCGGCCTTCCTCAGCATCCGAAAGCAGTCGGATGTCGGCGGTCGGATCATTGTCATGCAACTCCGCCGGCAGCACCTGCGCGAGCGAGGCCAGCAGATCCTCGGCCGCGCGGGCGGCGATGGGCGCGCGGGTCACGTCACTGGCAAAGGTAAGCAGCAGCGCCGAGAAGAGCGAGAAGAACCCGAGCATCAGGCCCAGGACGACGGGCGAGTTCTTCCAGCCGGAGGTCCTGGCCTTGGGTGGGGTCGCGGCAGGGTCGGCCTGGCTCATTTCCGTCCTCCCCTCGGCGATTTGACCGGCAAAGGCTTGCCCGTCCGGGTGCGTCCGAAGACGCGGGGACGCACATAGGTCTCGATCAGCGGCGTGCAGGCGTTCATCAGAAGGACGGCAAAGGCCACCCCCTCGGGGAACGAACCCCATGTGCGGATCACGAACACCAGCGCGCCGATCGCCACGCCATATACCAGCTTGCCCATCGCCGTGACCGGAGAGGTCACATAGTCGGTCGCGATGAAGAAGGCGCACAGCATCGTCGAGCCCGCCGTCAGATGCAGGATCGGCGGCGGGAACCTGTCCGGCGCAAGGAACGAGGAAAGGCCGGAAAGCACCGCGATCGTGCCGAGCACCGCGAGCGGAATGACCGGCGTGATGATGCGCAGCGCCATCAGCGCCACCCCTCCGAGGAGGAGAAGGGCCGCGCTCGTCTCGCCCAGGCTGCCGGGAACGAAGCCCAGGAACCGCGCTTCGAGATCGGCGAGGTCCGGCATGATCTGCGACATGGTCGCGCCCGCGCCGATCTGGCTCTTGATATGGCTGAGGGTCGAAGCCCCCGAGATCGTGTCATAGGCGGTCGAACCGGCGAAGGTGATCGAGAGGCTGTCAAGGAAGCCCGGCCCCCCAAGCAGACCCACCGGCGCCACCCACGTGGTCATGTGCACGGGCAGCGCGATCAGCAGCATGGCCCGCGCGACCATCGCCGGGTTGAAGAGGTTTTGCCCGAGACCGCCGAAGAGATGCTTGGCGATCACGATGGCGATCCCGGCCCCGAGCACCCCCACCCACCAGGGCGCATAGGGCGGCAGGGTCATCGCCACAAGCCATCCCGACAGGATGGCGGACCCGTCGGTCGCGAACCGCGCCACCGGCTTACCCGCGACCCAGAGGCAGAGCACCTCGAACAGCCAGGCCGAGACCACCGTCACGACAAAGAGGAAGATCGCGGGCCAGCCGAACTGCCAGAGCCCGAAGACCGTGGCCGGCGCGAGCGCCGCGCTCACCGTCAGCATCGTGCGCGAGACGGTGAAGAGCGTGTGGGTGTGCGGCCCCGAGATGATGAGCGGAACGGTCATTGCGCGGCACCTCCCTGCGTGGCCGGCTGCGGCTCGGGCGGTGGGGGGGCCGCGCGCGCCGCCTCGGCCTCGCGCTTCTTCTTGGCCTCCATCTCGGCCTTGCGCTTGGCCATCATCTGCCGCTTGGCCTCGGCCGCGGCCTCCTCGCGCGCCTTCCGGGCGGCGGCGAGGCGCTTCGTTTCCTCCTGCTGGTGCTTGCGTCCCTCCGCCTCGGCCAGCTTGCCCTTGGCGTAGTGGATGGTCTGCACGAGGGGGATATTGGCCGGGCAGGTAAAGGCGCAGCAGCCGCAGGTGATGCAGTCCAGCAGCCCGATCCGCCCTGCCCCCTCCAGATCGTCGGCCTGGATGCGGGCGTTGAGTTCGAAGGGCGTGAGGCCCACCGGGCAGGCCTGCGAGCAGCGCCCGCAGCGGATGCAGGGCATCGTCTCGCAGCCGGGCGTCTCGGACTTCGTCAGCGCGAGGATCCCGCTCGTGCCCTTGACCACTGGCACCCGCAGGTTCTGGATGGGCTGGCCCATCATCGGCCCGCCCAGCAGCAGCCGGTCGGGCTCTTCGGTCAGGCCGCCGCAATGGGCGATCACCTCCGCCACCGGCGTGCCGATCAGGACGCGGACATTCGCCGGACGCCGGATGCCGCGGCCCGAGACGGTCACCACGCGTGACAGGAGCGGCTCGCCATAGCGCACGGCGAGGTGGACGGCATGGGCGGTCGCGGCATTGTGGACGACGACGCCCAGATCCGCCGTCAGGGCGCGAGCGGGCGTCTCGCGTCCGGTGAGGATCTTCACCAGATGTTTCTCGGACCCCATCGGATATTGCGTCGGCACCACCTGCACCCGCATCGGCAGATCGAGGGCCCGGTCGAACCGCTGCATGGCCGAAATCGCCTCGGCCTTGTTGGACTCGATCGCCACCACGATCTGCCGCACGCCGAGCGCCCGCGCCATGATGCCGATGCCGTCGGCCATCTCCTCGGCGCGCTCGCGCATCAGCCGGTCGTCGCAGGTCAGGTAGGGCTCGCATTCCGCGCCGTTGATGACCAGCGTGTGAAGGTCGTAGCGCGCACGCAGGTTCAGCTTGACCGCCGAGGGGAACGTGGCGCCCCCCATGCCGACGATGCCCGCCTCGGCCACCTTGGCCGCGATCTCCTCGGGGGTGGCGTTCTCGGGCCGCAGGCGGCCGAGACGCGGGCCCCAGCTGTCCTGCCCGTCGGTGCGGATGGTGATGGTCGGGATCGGCAGGCCCGAAGGATGGGGCGCCGCGAAATGACCCACGGCGATCACTCGACCGGAGGTGGGCGCATGGATGTTGGCCGAGACCGGCCCGCGCGCCCGCCCGATCAGCTGGCCCTTCATCACGAGATCGTCGCGCTGGACCAGCGGCTCGGCCTCGGCGCCGATATGCTGCTGGAGCGGCACGCGGACGAGCGTGGGGATCGGCATGTCCTCGATGGCGCTCTCGGCGCTCAGGTGCTTGCGCGTCTCGGGGTGCACGCCCCCCCGGATGCCGAAGAACTGCGACGGCCGGAAGAGGGCCGCGAAATGGGGAAAGCTCATGCGGCATGCTCCCTGCTGTCCGCGCCGGCGCCGGGAAGGGGCTTGTCCCAGTACCAGCTCTTGAGGGTCTTCGGCTTGACGCGCGCCACGATCGCCTCGGTGGGGCAGGCGTCGATGCAGGCGTTGCAGCCGATGCAGGCATCGGTCACGACCGTGTGGATCTGCTTGTTGGCGCCGATTATCGCGTCGGTCGGGCACCGCTTGAAGCAGCGCATGCAGCCCGTGCAGTGATCCTCGAAGATGAAGGCCACCATCGGCTCGGCCTCGGCCATGCCCGGAACGGCCGCTCCGCCTCCGCCGGGCTCCACGATGGCTGCGAGCGCCAGCGCCACGTCGCGGCCTCCGGGGGTGCAGGCGGTCACGGGCGCGCTTCCCTCGGCCATGGCCTCGGCCAGGCCCCGGCAGCCGGGATAGCCGCAGGCGCCGCAGTTGGTGCCCGGAAGGATGCCGTCGATCGCATCCACGACGGGCGGCGTCTCGACATGGAACTTCCGCGCGGCAACGCCCAGCAGCAGCCCGAGCCCGAGCCCGAGGGCAGACATGGAGAGGGCGGCTTCGATCATGACGGGCTCCGGTTCTCAGTTCGGGGTCAGGCCGGCAAAGCCCATGAAGGCCATCGACAGCAGACCGGCAGAGACGAAGGCGATCGGGACACCCGCGAACGGCCCCGGTACCGAGAGTTGCGCCAACCGCTCGCGCATGCCGGCGAAGATCACCAGAACGAGGGTGAAGCCCGCGGCCGAGCCAAAGCCGTAGAGCAGGCTCGAGGCAAGCCCGTGCCCCTCCTGGATGTTCAGAAGCGCCACGCCCAGCACGGCGCAGTTGGTGGTGATCAGCGGCAGGTAGATCCCGAGCGCCTTGTGCAGGGCCGGCGAGACCTTGCGCATCACCACCTCGATGAACTGCACGATGGCCGCGATGACGAGGATCAGGCTCAGGATCCGCAGGAAGGCAAGGTCCAGCGGTTCGAGGATCAGCGTCTCGACCATCCAGCTCGACCCGGCGGCGAGCGTCAGCACGAAGGTGGTGGCAAGGCCCATGCCGATCGCCGCATCCGTCTTGCGGGAGACGCCCATGAACGGACAGAGGCCGAGAAACTTGACCAGCACCACGTTGTTCACGAGGGCGGTGCTCAGCAGGATGAAGAAGAATTCGCCCATTCGTCGTTCCGTCTGGCTCGGGCCGTTCCCGCCGCGCCGGTCGCGGCGGCCCTCGGCGCGTTGGCACAACTGTCATGGAGAGGAAGCATCCACCGTGCCAACCGCCCTCATGTGAGGCGGCGACAGCTGGGGCCGCCGTCCCCGCGGGAGACCCGAGCCATCCGCCCTGCGCCGAACCGAGGCTCTTGTCGCATTTCCTACAGTTGTGTCGCGAACCCTGACCAATTCGGACAAAGCGCAGCGGCCCACACCCTCACCCCGGCGCAAGGGCCGCTTGCCGGCGCCAGCGCGACAGGACTTGGCACAGCCCGTGCTTCCCCATGCTCGCGCAGAGGAAGCCGAAGGAGTGTCCCTTGTCCGCCGCCGCAGTGACCAGCATCCGCCCCCAGCCTCTCCCGCCGGAGGGGCCGGTCGGGATCGTGCCCGGCGTTCACTGGATCGGCGCCTTCGATCCCGGCCTGCGCAGCTTCGACACGCTGATGAAGACGGCCAACGGCACGAGCTACAACGCCTATGCCGTGCGCGGCTCCGAGGGCGTGGCGGTGATCGACACGGTGGACGCCGCCCATGCGGACAGCTTCTTCGCCCGGCTCGAGGCGGTGGCGCGCTACGACGAGATCACGCGGATCGTGCTCAACCATCTCGAGCCCGACCATTCCGGCGCCCTTCCCGAACTGCTTCGCCGCGCGCCGCAGGCCGAGGTGCATCTGTCGCCGCGCGGTCTCCAGATCCTGCGCGCGCTGCTTGGCAGCGACTTCGGCCGCTACCGCATCGTGCCGGTCACGACCGGGGCCGAGGTCACGCTCGGAGACCGGACTCTGCGCTTCCTCACCACCCCGAACGTGCACTGGCCCGACACGCAATGCACCTTCCTCGTCGGGGACGGATTGCTCTTCACCTGCGATCTCTTCGGCAGCCACTATTGCGACGAGCGGCTCTTCGACGACCGGGTGGGCGACTTCCGCTTCGCGCTGGACCATTACTTCGACCGGCTGATGCGGCCCTTCCGCAGTTCGGTCCGAACGGCGCTGGACCTGATCGAGCCGCTTGACGTCGCCCTCATCGCGCCCTCGCACGGGCCGATCCTGCGCACCGATCCCCGCGCCTACCTGCGCCACTACCGCCGGCTCGCGGGGCCTCGCTTCACCTTCGGGACAGACAGGACGCTCGCCATCCTCTACATCTCGGCCCACGGCGCGACCGGCCGCCTCGCCCGGGCGATCCGCGACGGCGCCTCCGAAGAGCCCGGCGTCCGCGTGTCGCTGTACGATCTCGAAGGCGGTGAGCTTCACCCGTTCGTCGACCTGATCGAGGAGGTGGACGGGATCGCGCTCGGCACGCCGACCATCAACGGCGACGCCGTGCGGGCGGTCTGGGAACTGCTCGCCCAGCTGGTGGACATCGAGACCAGGGGCAAGCTCGGCGCGGCCTTCGGCTCCTACGGCTGGTCGGGCGAGGCCGTGCGGCAGGTCGAGACCCGGCTCCAGGGCCTCGGGATGCGGCTGCCCGAGCCCGGATTGCGGGTGAAGTTCGAGCCCTCCGACGCCGATCTTGACGAGGCCCGGGCCTTCGGCCGCCGCCTCGCCGCCCATCTCACCGGCCGCGCGGTCCCGCGCGAGATCGACCTCGCCGAACTGGCCGCCCGATGACACAGGAAGGACCCGCGATGGAAAAGGCCACACTGACGTTTACCGATGTCTCCATCACGGTCAACGTGCCCCCCGGAACGCGCATCATCGAGATGTCCGAGAAGGTCGGCTCGGGCATCACCTACGGCTGCCGCGAGGGCGAGTGCGGTACCTGCCTTACCCATGTGATCGAGGGCAGCGAGCATCTTTCGGAGCCCTCGGCGCTCGAGCTTCGCGTGCTCTCGGAGAACATGGCCGGCAAGGACGACCGCCTTGCCTGCCAGTGCCGCGTCCTGACCGGCGCCGTCAAGGTGCGCCCCGGCTGACCCGCCGCGCGCGTCCGTCGGCAGGCTGAACCCCCACCAGAAAGGAACCAACCCATGTCCATGACCATCTCGGCCGACCTCTGCACCGCCTGCGGCGACTGCGAGCCGGTGTGCCCGACCAACGCGATCATCCCGCGCAAGGGCATCTATTTCATCAAGGCCGACGTCTGCACCGAATGCGACGGCGAGTTCGACATGCCGCAGTGCATGAACGTCTGCACCGCCGACAGCATCGTGCCTCTCGAGGCTTGAGGCGGATGGAGGAGTGCGGCGACGGCCCGGCGGGCGCCCGCGTCCTCCGGGAACGGCTGAAGGTCCTGGCCGTGGCCGGAGACCGTCTGCAGCTTGCGGCGGACCGCGCCGCCGGCTGCTCCTGCTGCGCGATGCGCAGGACCTGCGGGGCCGCGGAACTCGCGGCGGGCGCACGGCCCGAACGGATCGAGGTCGCCCGCCCCTCCGGCCTGATCGTGGCCGCGGGCGACGAGGTCGATGTCGCCCTGCCCGCGAGCCGCTTTCTCACCGTGGCGGGTCTGGCCTATCTGCTGCCCACGCTCGCCGTGGTCGGGACCGCCGGAGCCGGCATGGCACTGCAGCTCTCGGACCTCTGGGTGGGGCTGCTCTGCCTGCCCGCCCTGGCCCTCGCCCTGATCCCGCTCGCGCGGGCGGGGCGCGGGGGCGGGTTGGCGGGCGATTTCACCATCGAGGCGGTGCATCCCGCCGATGGCCCGGCATCCGGCCCGTGCGCCCCATGACCGTCCCGCGTCGGGCCCTGATTGCCGCCGCCGTGGCGCTTTGCGCGGCGGGCGGGGCCATCGGCGCCACCCTCATGCGCGGCCCGGCCGAGGTGCGCGAGACCTTCTATCTCTTCGGCACGCTGGTCGAGATCGAGACTCGCGGCGTCTCTGAAACCGTGGCCCGCGAGGCCATCGCCCGTGTTGGCCAGCGGCTGCAGGCCGCACACCAGGACTGGCACGCCTGGCGCCCCGGCGAACTCGAGAGCCTCAACGCAGCCCTCGCCGCAGGGGAAAGCCGGACGGTCGAGGCGGGGCTCGCGGCCCTTCTGCGGGAGGGGCGGGCGCTGTCCTGCGCGAGCGGCGGCCTCTTCGATCCGGCGATCGGCGGGCTGATCGAGGCCTGGGGCTTTCATGCGGATGTTCCTCCCGATGGCGCGCCACCGCCCGGGGCGGTCCTTGCGGCCCTCGTGGCGCGTCATCCGCGCATGACCGATCTGACGATCACGGGCGACGAGGTGCGCTCGGACAACCCGGCCGTCCAGCTCGACCTCGGGGCCTTCGCGAAGGGGGCGGCGCTCGACCTTGCCGCCGAGGATCTGCGCGCCGCGGGGGTGCAGGATGCGGTGCTGAATGCGGGCGGCGGCGTGAAGGTCATCGGGCGGCATGGCGCGCGGCCCTGGCGGGTCGCGATCCGCGACCCGTTTCAGTGGGGCGCGGTGGCGGCGGTATCGCTGCGCCCCGGCGAGGCGCTGCACACGTCCGGCAACTACGAACGCTATTTCGACGAAGGCGGCGTCCGCTTCTCGCACATCATCGACCCGCGAACCGGGCGGCCGATGCAAGGGATCGTTTCGGTGTCGGTTCTTGACCCGAGTGGCGCGCGCGCGGATGCGGCGGCCACCGCCCTCGCCGTGGCCGGCCCGGTCGAGTGGCCGCAGGTCGCCGCCGCCATGGGGGTGAGGGCGGTGCTGATGATCACCGACGACGGCTCCATCCTCGCAACGCAGGCGATGCATGAGCGGCTCGAGCCGGTGCCGGGGGGCTTCCCTGCCCCCGTTCGGATCGTCGCTCTGCCAGAGGGCGTTCGCGCGCCCGCCTGCCCCGACAGATGATCGCCCCGTTGCGCCGGCCTGGCACGCCGCCTGCTTCCGGCCTTCCTGCGGGCGGCGCTGTGCCCGGGCAGAGACAGAGGGATGCAGAATGACCAAAATCGGGCTCTTCTTCGGCACGGACACCGGCAAGACGCGCAGGGTCGCGCGGCAGATCAAGAACATGTTCGACGACGGGCTGATGGCCAAGCCCGTCAACGTCAACCGCGCCGAGGTCGAGACCTTCATGAGCTATGACTATCTGATCCTCGGCACGCCGACGATGGGCGAGGGCCAGCTTCCGGGCGCCAGCGCCGACTGTGCCGAGGAAAGCTGGGAGGAGTTCCTGCCCAGACTCGAGGATCGGGACTTCACCGGCAAGACCATCGCCATCTTCGGCCTTGGCGATCAGGTCACCTATCCGCTGGAGTTCGTGAACGCGATCTACATCCTGGCCGACTTCTTCGAAAGCCGCGGCGCCACGATCGTCGGCCGCTGGCCGGTCGAGGGTTATGAGTTCGAGGAGTCGCTTGCGGTGGTGGACGGCGCGTTCATGGGGCTCGCCCTCGATCTCGACAACCAGTCCGATCAGACCGAGGCCAGGCTTGCGGGATGGCTGAAGAGCATCTCGGGCAGCTTCGGCCTGCCCGTCTGATACGGGCCAGCGCGGTCGTCGGGGCTCCGCGAGATGGGGTTCCGGCCTCGCCGGTTCAACCCGGGCTGCCGGAACCGGCAGTCTTCCGCAGCCTGGGGACGCCGCTCATGCGATCCTTGAGCGCGGGCCCGCTGAGGAGGCGCGTTCCGCTCAGGTTTGGCTTGATCCGGAACCGATTCGGTCACATCGCAGCGCACGGGCTTCCACGTCGGAAGCATAATGGAGCAGATCTTGTCCTTGCCGTCCTTCAGACTGACCGCACTCGGCCTCATGGCTGCACTGTCGCTCTCCGGTGCCGCAGCCGCACAGGAGGCGTCCGCGCCCGCCGGACAGTTTTCGGCGCCGGTGTTCTCGACACCGCAAGCCTTTTCCTACGACCTGCTGGCCGAGCGCGCCGCGACCCTCGCGCGCCAGCCCCATGTTCCGACCCCGGTCAGGAACCCCGAGGTGCTCGAGCAGATCGACTATGACGCGCACTGGCGCATCCGTTTCCGCGACGAGGCCTCCGTCACGATCGGCGACACGCCCGCGCAGTTCTTCCACCTTGGCACCTACTTCCGCCAGCCGGTCAAGGTCTTCGCCGTCGAGGGGGGCGAGGCGCGCGAGATCGTCTACAGCCCCGACTATTTCGAGATGCCCGAGGACAGCGTGGCCAAGGGGCTCGACCCCGACGCGGGATTTGCGGGCTTCCGCCTCATGCGCGATGACATGAAGAGCGACTGGATCTCGTTCCTTGGTGCCGCCTACTTCCGCAGCGATGGCGCGCTGCGTCAGTACGGGCTTTCGGCCCGCGCGGTGGCGCTGAACACCGGCCTTCCGGTCCCCGAGGAATTTCCGCGCTTCACCGAATTCTATCTGGAGGAAGGCCCCGAGGGCGCGACGATCGTCCACGCGCTGATGGACGGGCCCAGCATGACCGGCGCCTACCGCATGGTGATGCGCGACCAGCCCGGCAAGGGGCAGGTCATGGACATCTCGAGCCGCCTCTTCTTCCGCGCGCCGGTCGAGCGGCTGGGTGTGGCGCCGCTCACCTCGATGTTCTGGTATTCCGAGAGCAACCGTTTCCAGTCCTCCGACTGGCGCCCCGAGGTGCATGACACGGACGGTCTCATGATCCACACCGGCGCGGGCGAGCATATCTGGCGGCCGCTGAACAACCCCGACCGCGTGGCGACCTCGAGCTACCTCGACCGGAACGTCAAGGGCTTCGGCCTGATCCAGCGCGACCGGGATTTCGACCATTATCAGGACGATGGCGTCTTCTACGAGAAGCGCCCGGCCGTCTGGATCGAGCCCACCTCGGACTGGGGGGCAGGCGCCGTGCAGCTGGTGGAGATCCCGACCGACGACGAGATCTACGACAATATCGTGGCCTTCTGGAATCCCGAGACTCCACCGCAGGCCGGCGAGGAGCTGCGCTTCGACTACCGGATGCACTGGGTTGCGAGCCCGCCGATCGACATGGGCTTGGCGCGGACGGTCGCGACGCAGGTCGGCAACGGCGGCGTTCCGGGCCAGCCGCGGCCCGAGGATGTGATCAAGGTGGTCCTCGATTTCGAAGGGCCGGCGCTGGACGGGCACGAGCTGGATGAGGATGTCCAGCCGCGGGTTTCGGCACCCGAGGGCGTGGAGGTCATCAACCCCTTCGTGGTCCGGGTGGTCGGCACCGACCGCTGGCGGCTGACGTTCGATCTCAAGGCCGCGCCCGAAACGGATACGGTCGATCTGCGCGCCTACATCGCGCACGAGGACGCACCCCTGACCGAGACTTGGCTCGGCCAGTTCCACCTCGCCCAGATCAACCGGCTTCGCTGAGGGGCCGCCGGGGCGCGCGCCCCGGCGGGTTCATCCCGGGCGGCCGCGGGTGGCGGCGACGCTACAGGCGGCGGCGGCCCGCCGCGCGCTCGGGCAAACCCCGCCCGCCTGGGTCACCGGGCGAGCCCGACCCCTACGGGACCACGAACGGCATGGCCGAAGCCGTCTCAGCGGGGCCTGGCGGTCGAGAGCCGGATCGGATCGGCGAGCAGCCGAAGGCCGTTCAGAACCACCAGCACCGTCCCGCCCTCGTGGCCGACGACGGCGAGCGGCAGGGGCAGGTTGAAGAAGAGGCTGCTCACCACCAGCGTCACCATCGCGCCCATGGCGAAGACGAGGTTCTGCCGGATGATCCGCGCCGTCCGGCGCGCGAGGCGGTGGGCTTCGGCCAGCCGCGAGATGTCCTCGGACAGAAGCGCCACGTCCGCGGCCTGCAGCGCGACCTCGGAGCCCGCCGCCCCCATGGCGATGCCGACGTCGGCACGCGCCAGCGCCGCCGCGTCGTTCACGCCGTCGCCCACGAAGGCCACCCGGTCCTTCGCCGCAAGCTCGGCCACCAGCCGCACCTTGTCCTCGGGCAACAGGTCCGCATGGATCTCGGCCGGCCGGATCCCGAGCCCGGCGCCGATCCTCTCGGCCACCGCGCGGCGGTCGCCGGTCAGCATCTCGACCCGCTCGACCCCCGACAGGCGCAGCGCCTCGATGCCCCCCGCCGAACTGTCCCGCGGCCGGTCGGCCACCGTCAGCGCACCCAGCAGCTTGGCGCCCCGCCCCAGAAGCACCAGCGTCTCGGCCCCCGCACGCAGCGCAAGGATCTCGTCGGGATGGGCGACCGGCGCACTCCTCGCCCCCATGCGCGCCGCGAGACGGGCGTTTCCGGCCCAGATCATGCCCTGGTCATCCAGCCCCACCATGCCCTCGCCGGGCACGGCGCGCGCCTCGCGGACCGGGAATGGCGTCAGGCCGCGCGCCTCGGCCGTGCGGCGTATCGCGTCGGCGATCGGATGTTCGGAGTGCGCCTCGAGTCCCGCAAGCCGGGTCAGGAACTCATCCTCGTCCCCGTCGCACACGATCTCGACCACCTCCGGTTTGCCGGTCGTGAGCGTCCCTGTCTTGTCGAAGGCGAAGGTGCGGACGCCGGCCAGCGTCTCCAGCGCCGCGCCGCCCTTGAAGAGCACGCCGCCCCGCGCCGAGGCCGAGAGCGCCGACAGGATCGCGGCCGGCACCGAGATCACGATGGCGCAGGGGCTGGCCGCCACCAGCAGAGTCGCCGCACGATAAAGCGCCTCGTGCCAACCCTGATCGAGGCCGAGGAACACGAGGAAGGCCACGACAGACCCGCCGAGCACCGCGACAGTATAGCGTTGTCCGAACCATTCGCTGAACCGCTCGGAGGGCGAGCGCGCCGCCTGCGCCTCGGTCACAAGCTGGATCATTCGGGCGACGGTGCTTTCCGCCAGCGGCTTGCGGACCTCGATGGCGAGGATGCCGTGCAGGTTGACGGTCGCCTCGAACACCGGCCCGCCCGCCGTCTTGTGGACGGGAGTGGACTCGCCGGTGACGGTGCTCTCGTCGATCTGGCCCTCGCCCTCGACCACCACCCCGTCCACCGGAACCCGGGCGCCGGGGCGCAGGATGACGACGTCGCCGGGCGAGAGATCCTCGACCGCCACCTCCTCGGTGCCGTTCGCGGTCCGCCGCAGGGTGCGGTCGGGCCTCAGGTCCATCAGCGCCTCGATGGCCCGGCGGGCGCGGCCCATGGCGGAATGCTCAAGCGTGGTCGATATCGAGAAGAGCGTCAGCAACACGGCCCCTTCCAGCGCCGCCCCCACCGCCGCCGCGGCGAGCGCCGCAATGACCATCAGGAGGTCGATGTCCAGCTCGCGCTCTTGCCAGAGCGTGGTCAGGGCGCGGATGGCGGCCGGCACGCCCCCCGCGGCGAACACGACGACCGTCGCGCCGATCCCGATCCAGCTCCAGACGGGAGTTTCGGGCAGAAGGTAGTGGGCCACGCCCGCAAGCACCATTGCCACAACCGTCAGCCCCGTCAGAAGGCCGTTCCGTCGTTCATCGTTCATGCGGGTTTCCCTCGTGGTCGATTCCGTCTGCGCCGCTGGCCGCAAAACATCAAGACCCTCGCGCTGCAGCAAACGCCGCAGGCAAGCCGAGATCGAGGCTGAGGGAGTTTCGAAGGCAGAACAGGGGCGTCGCACCACGGCGCTCGCTTCGAGACCTGTCTCTCCAGTGCGCAGCAGGCCCGTTCTGCGGCCTGCGCGGCCGCTGGCTACCAGAATTCGCGCCGCATGTAGCCCATCAGCGCACCAAGCCAGCTTGCCGGCGGCAGGTCGAGCACCGCAAGGATCGCGACCAGACCGACAAGCGCGCCAGCGACGAGCAACTCGCGCCGGTGGCTCACCGAATGCGCCGCGGCGTTCCACACGAGGTTCTTCACCACGCTCGCGTGCAGCAGCAGGTGCCAGAGCACCACGGCGACGAACAGGACCGAACCGGCAAGGTGCAGCACCTCCCACCCGCTTCGGTCAAGCCCCCAGAGCCTCCAGGCGATGTCGTGCGCGATCCGTCCGCTCGGTGCGGCGACAAGCACGAGACCCGAGACGAGCATCAGCGCGGACGAGAGCGCGATGGTGAAGACGGCGGCGGCGCGCCAGGAAAAACGCCGCGCGTGGGACGAGGTCTGGATGGACATGACGAATCCTCCTTTCCCGCGCCATCCTGAAGCGGTCGGACGGGATGCGCGATGCGCGGGGTCAATGACAGCGCGAAACCGGCGCGCCGAGAGATCGTCGAGGCGCACCGGTCAGCACCGCCGGCTGAAGAGACCAGGCCGCCAGACGCGTGTCACCCCAGCGCCTCGCGCAGCCCCTCTTCCTGTTCGGCCGAGAGCGAGGTCTTCAGCACCCGCGGCCGGAGGTGCCGGATCTCGGCCACCACCTTGTCCGTTGTGGCCTTCGCAACGAGCAGGAAGAGGGCCGAGGTGCCCGGGCGGATGGTTTCCCCGAACTCCCGGATGAAACCGTCATCGATCCCGAAGTCCGAGAGCCGGCCGCTCAGGGCGCCCATCGCGGCGCCCGCAGCGCCGCCAAGTGCAAAGCCCGCCAGAGGATTGAGCAGAAGAAGGCCGGCGAGCCCCCCCAGAAGCGCGCCCGTGGTCAGGCCCTGACTGGCACCGAGGGCGACCAGGTTCACCGACTGCTTGACCTGGATGTCGCCCGTCTCGGGTCGGATGACCACCACGGCGTCGAGCAGATCGATCAGATGAGCCTTGCGGAGTTCCCGCAGCTTGCCGAGCACCGCGTCCGCGGTCTCGAGCCCGTCGAAGTCGAGCACAACGAGTTCTGCCATCGGTTGATCCTCCCGGAGCCTGTGTCAGTTCGGACAGGGTGCCTGCCATGTCTCGCCCGTCTGGGCGTTGCGATACATGCACATCCTCTGTTGCGGGCTTGTCGCCACGTTCCCGCCAATGGCCGTGCCGAGCGCGGCCCCGGCCAGCGTGGCGGCGGTGCGGCCGCTGCCCTGACCGATCTGGCTGCCCACGGCGGCACCGGCCAGGCCGCCCGTGGCGGCGTTGATGCCCTGATTGTCGGTGCAGGCGGTCAGGGCGATCAGTGCGGCGACCGCGCTGGCGGCCGAAAGATGGTGAAACAACATGCGATGCTCCTCTTCGTCCAGGTTGTCGTCGAGCGTAACGGACGCCGGTGGGTCGAGCCCTCCGGCGCGGGATCACTCCGCGATCGGCCCCCCGATGTCGCATTCGAACGGTCCGGTTGCGGCCATCTCGGTGCGCTTCGCCGTGCCGGGCATGATCTCGAAGCGCGGGTCGAACTCGACCATGAGACCCGCAAGCCGTTCGAGGATCGCGACATCGCCCTCGGCCTGCGCGGTGCCGTCGGCCAGGAGCGCGTCGAGCCCACTCTGCCCCGCCATGACGCGCTCGAGATCGGCACGGTTCACCTTCAGGGTCAGGTCGGCTGCGTCCGCGCGGAAGCCTGCGATGTTCGTGAGCGTCTCGTTGGCAAGCTCGACCACGAAGGTCTCACCCGTATCGGGTGTCTCGAGATTCATGACGAAGGCAAGACCGGCAGCGCGGCGGCCATCCATGCGGATGGCGAGGAAGTTCAGGAACAGCTCGGTGGACATGCCGCGGATCACGTCGGGGCTGGAACTGCTGACAATCGCCCCCTGCGGGATGCCCGAGCGCAGCTCGTAGGCCGCCGCGAGGAAGCTGTTCCTGAGCCCCGGATTCTCCTGCTGGTAGCCGATCTGCTCGAAGGCGTCGGCGAGCGCGTCTCTCGCCTCGGCGTTGCCCGGTTCGGCCTGCACGAGCTTGTCCAGGATCTCGGTCGCGCGGAGGTAATCGCCGGCTTCGTGCAACTCTCCGGCCCTGGCCAGGATCGCCGAGCTGCCCCCCATCATCTCGACATAAAGCGGCGCCGCATCGGCGGCCGAAAGCGGGATCAGTGTCGCGGGGTTGCAATCCCAGAAGCCGAGGTATCGCTGGATCACGCCGCGCGCGTTGTGCTGGGGCGAGCCGTGGTAGCCCCGGCAGTGCCACTTGGCCTGAAGGCTTTCGGGCATCCGATAGACGTTGTGGACCTGGTTGATGGTGACGCCCTGGTTGGCGTAGTGCAGCACCTGGTTGTTCATGTTGGCGTAAAGGTCGCGCTGGTCGCGCAGGATCTCGCGGATGCGCTCGTTGCCCCAGCGCGGCCAGTGGTGCGAGGCGAACATCACCTCCGCCTCCGGGCCAAAGCGATAGAGCGCCTCGTTGATGTATTTCGACCAGTTGAGCGGATCGCGGACCGGCGCGCCGCGCAGCGTGTAGATGTTGTGGAGCTGGGCGGTCACGTTCTCGGCCATCCACAGCGCCTTGAGGTCAGGGATATAGGTGTTCATCTCCCGCGGGGCCTCGGTGTTCGGCGTGTTCTGGAAGATCATCCGCACACCATCGACCTCGAACTCCTTGATCGGCTCCGAGACAAGCCGCGTGGGCGGGATCAGCCCGTTGACGCCCGCCGGAACCCGGTGCCCCAAACCCTGTGTGACGAAGCCGTGAGGCGCGACCGGCAGAAGCAGGCCATACTGATAGAACAGCCGCCGGTTCATCGCGTTGCCGGCAAAGACATTCTCCGAGATCAGGAACTGCATGAAGCCGTCGGGCGCGATGATCTCCACCCGGCCCGCGGCCACATCCTCCTCGGCGACAAGGCTGCGCACGCCGCCCCAGTGGTCCGCGTGGGTGTGGGAGTAGATCACCGCGGTGACCGGCAGCCCCTCGCCCGTATGCTCCTGGAACAGCTCCCATGCGGCGCGCGCGGTTTCGGTCGTGGTCAGGGTGTCGAAGACGATCCAGCCGGTCTTGCCGCGCACGAAACTGATGTGGGAAAGATCCAGACCGCGAACCTGGTAGATGCCGGGAACCACCTCGTAGAGGCCGAAGTGGTTGTTCAGCCGCGCGATGCGCGTCATGGAGGGATGGATGCTGTCGAAGTCATCGCTGCCGTCGAGGAAGTCGTATTCGCTCCGGTCGAAGGCCACGTTGCCCGCGTCGCCCATGATCTGACGGGTGGCCCGCTCGGCGATCAGCCCGCGCGCCTGCTCCTCGATGTCACGGACATCCGAGAAGGGCAGCCCCTGCCGCGCCTCTGCCAGCACCTTCATCGTATGCGCGGAGGGCGCCTTGCCCTTGGGGTGGAAATGGCCCTCGAGGGGCGCGCGCACGCCCTGCGCACGCGCCGTGCCTTCTTCAAGGAAGTTGCCGCCAAGCGCGAAGGCCGCGCCAGTGACGGGAAGCGTCGTGAGGATCTGTCGTCTCGTGGTCATCATCTCACTCCCGTAAGATTCCCATGCCCCGTGTGGATCGGGAAGCGCCTCCGCCCATCACCCCGACCAGGGTCGTGACCCAAAGCCTCGGTTCGGTCGTCTGGCGGTCGGCGTGCTTCCCCTTCGAGCGTCTTCAGATCAGAAGCGGGCGGTAAGGCCGAGCACCGGCCCCCCGAGGTCGAGATCGACATCGCGTCCGTCCATCTCCCTGTTAATCGACAGCTGGCGCCATCCGCCCTGCACCGACCAGCGGTCGCTGATCTGGTAGCCAAGGGTCGCAACCGCCTGCCATGTGCGGTCGGAGCCGCCGAAGGATCCCCCGATGTCGGCCATCGCCGTGGCGAACCACCGCTCGTTCAGCGCAAGGCGGACGCGGCCGCCGACCACGGGATCGACCCAGCTGTCGCCGGGCGAAAAGCGTCGGCCCGGCAGCGCACCCGTTGCGAGCGTCACGCCAAGATCCGCACGCACCGCCCGGAAGCCGCCCAGAAGATCGACCGCCACGCGCTCTTCCTGATGCACGCGGTAGGCGGCATAGCCGCTGGCGATCCTCAGCTCCGTCTCGACCCTCGCGCGTGAGAAGAGGCCACCCAGCGGCGCATCCGCGCGCTCCGACAGGTCGGCATGGACGAAATCGGCGATCAGGCCCCAGCGGCCCTTCCGGGCCTCCAGCACGCCCATCAGGGCGAAATCGGTCGCGGAAAGGACGTCGTTCACGCTCGCATCGGCCTCGAGCGTCCCGAAGGCCGTCTCGACCGACGTCGATATGCCTGGCACCCAGAGGTAGGGAGACACCGTGAACTCCCACCCGACGTTCTGGGCCGCCGCAGCACCGGCCAGTGGCACGACCGCAAGGGCCGCGGCAAGACGTTCCCTCCACTCCCTCATCGGCAGATCCCCCATCTGCGGCCCGGACCGCTTCCCCCGTCACGCCCTGCCCCGACCGCGGTGCCGCCCGCCGGACCTTCCCGATCATGCCAAACCGGCGTAGTGGCGCCCCTGCCCCTCTCGGCACGGTTCCGCCGACGACCCGGCACGCGCAGGTCGCTGTTGATCATCATCAACAACATCCCCGGTCGCGACGCGCTTTCCTCATCTTGATACCTACTCACGTCGCAGCGAGGAGATTGCGACAGATGGAGCAATCTTGCCGGAAATGTTCCGACGTGCTGCGCGATCTGGCTTCGGTGGGCTGGCTGGCAGAGCAGCCCGGACCGTTTCGGACACGGATGGCGCGGGCCGGCCGATGGACCACGGTTCCTCGCGGCGGCCTTCTTTACGCCGTGGGGGACGTGCCGAACGCCATCTTCGGCCTGGGTGAGGGTCTGCTTGAGGTATCCATCCCGATCACCGGCGAGGAGGAAGTCACCATCTACCGCGCCCGCCCCGGCTTCTGGATCGGAGATTCGGCCCTGCTGGCGGGAACGGCGCGGTCGATCACCGTCACGGCAGCCGTCGAGTCCCGCATCTTCCGCGTCCCGATCGGCGCCGTGCGCCGCAATCTGGCCGAGCATGCCGAGGACTGGATCTGCTTCTTCCGGCTCAATCACGCGAATGCCACGCTTGCGGTGCGGATACTTGCCGAAGTTCTCGCGCTGACGCCGCGTGCGCGTTTCGCCCGCATGCTGCTTCGGCTGGCGGATTCCGATGGGTCGGTGCGCGCGACGCAGGAGGATCTGTGCCGGATGGCCGGCATGAGCCGCGCCGCCTTCCGACGCGCGTTCAAGGGGCTGATCGACGCCGGCTCGGTTCGCACCGAGTATGGCGTGCTGTGGATTGTCGACCGGGCGGCGCTCCAGCTCGCCTCGGAAGAGGCCTGAGGCAGCTGCGCGGAAACTCGACGACCCGAAGGGCTCGGCATCGGCGCGGTCGCCGGGGCGGGCGGCTGCCCTGGTGTGCAGCCCGCCTCAGCGGGACGTTCCGTCAGCCGCCTTGGACAGATGCCGCGCCTGGACAGGCCCCCGCGCCGCCGTGTCAGCCCTCCACTTCGTCGGCGATCACGGCCACACAGTCGCCCGGCTTGACGAGGCCGGGGAAGTGACGGGCCGTGAACAGGCCCGATCGGCGGGCGGTCAGCACCGTGGGATCTGACCCCGTCCGCGCAACCGGGTAGATCAGTGCGATCGTCTGACCCTTCTCGACCCGCTCGCCCAGATCGGCGCAGAAGCGGATCAGGCCGCCGTCCTCGGCGAAGGTGAAGCAGTCACCGTCGGGCATGTCGAGCCATTGCGTCGGCTGCGGCTCGGGTGCGCCCCGCAGGATGCCGGCCGCGATCAGCAGGTTGCGGCAGCCCCGCATCGCGATGCCGGCGGTGCGCGCGCTGGCGGTGCCCCCGCCGCCCAGCTCGGTCGTCACGAACACCTTGCCCATCTCCTCGGCTGCGGTGTCATACATGCCCACCGCATCGATCTCGAGCATCTTCACCGACCAGGGCGCCCCGAAGGCACGCACCAGATCGAAGGCGCGGGCCTCCTGCGCCTTGTCGGGCAGGACATGCGCCGCGCAGAACGGCAGGAAGTCGAGCGTCCTGCCCCCCGAGTGGAAGTCCAGCACCACATCCGCCAGGGGCAGCAGCACGCGCTGGAAATAGTCGGCAATCTTCTCCGTCACCGTCCCGTCAGGGCGGCCGGGAAAGCTGCGGTTCAGGTTGCCGCGGTCGATGGGCGAGGTGCGGGTGCCCGCCGCGAAGGCGGGCTGGTTCATCGCGGGCAGGATGATGACCCGGCCCGTCACCTCCTCGGGGCGGAGCGACCGGGCCAGTTCGAAGAGCGCGATCGGCCCCTCGTATTCGTCGCCGTGGTTGGCGCCGGTCAGCAGCGCCGTCGGCCCCGTGCCGTTCGCCACCACCGTGACGGGGATCATCACGGACCCCCAGGCCGCATCGTCGCGGCTGTAGGGCAGCCGCAGGAAGCCGTGCTGCACGCCCGGCGCGTCGAAATCCACTGTCGCCGAGATCGGCGACGGCCGCAGGTCCGCGGTCATGGTTGTCAGTCCTTCACGAACAGCTGGCGCGGGACGTTGGCAAGGCACTCCACCCCCGTCTCGGTGATCAGGATCGACTCGGTGATCTCGAGGCCCATGTCCTCGAGCCAGAGGCCGGTCATGAAGTGGAAGGTCATGCCCGGTTCGAGAACGGTCCGGTCGCCGGGACGCAGGCTCATGGTGCGCTCGCCCCAGTCGGGCGGATAGCTCACGCCGATCGGATAGCCGGTGCGATTGTCCTTGAGGATGCCGTATTTCGCCAGCACGTCGAAGAAGCCGCGGGCGATGTCCTCGCAGGTGTTGCCCGGCCGCGCGGCGGCAAGGCCCGCCTCCATCCCTTCCAGCGTCGCCTTCTCGGCATCCAGGAAGGCCTGCGTGGGCTTGCCGAGGAAGACGGTCCGCGACAGCGGCACATGATAGCGGTGATAGCAGCCGGCGATTTCGAAGAAGGTGCCCTCGCCCGCCTTCATCGGCCGGTCGTCCCAGGTCAGGTGCGGCGCGCTCGCCTCGCGCCCCGAGGGCAGAAGCGGCACGATCGCCGGATAGTCGCCGCCAACACCGTCGGCGCCGCGGATGCCCGCGTCCTGGATCTCGGCCACCAGATCGCACTTGCGCATCCCCACCTCGACCTTGTCGAGGATGCGCGCGTGCATCGCCTCGACGATGCGGGCGGCGCGGCGCATGTAGGCGATCTCCTGCGGCGACTTCACCGCGCGCTGCCAGTTCACCAGCGCCGTGCAGTCAGAGAAGCGGGCGTTCGGCAGGTGGCGGGTCAAGCTGGCGAAGGCGGCGGCCGAGAAATAGTAGTTGTCCATCTCGACGCCGATCCGCAGGCTGCCCCAGCCGCGGTCGGTCATCAGCGCCGACAGGTAATCCATCGGGTGCCGCTCGGTCGACTGCACATAGTGGTCGGGATAGCCGATGATGTTCCCGTGCGCGAGGTAGGCCGTCAGCTTCGCCCCGTTCGCGTCCTGGCCGCGGCCATACCAGATCGGCTCGCCGTCGGGCGGCACGATCACGCACTGGTGGACATAGAAGGACCAGCCGTCATAGCCGGTCAGCCAGTTCATGTTGCTGGGGTCGGTGACGATCAGGAGGTCCACCCCCTTCGCCTCCATCGCCCGCCGCGTCTTTTCCAGACGCTGGGCGAACTCGTCGCGGCTGAACCGCAGCTCGACTTCTGTCATCGGGGATGGTCCTCCTTCGGGCGGATGCGGCCCGGTCTCTTGTCAGACGGTGAAACTGTGGCCCGCCTGCGCGGCGGCCGCGCGGGCGACGGCGAGGGCGGCGATGGCGGTGTCCTGGATGCCGGTGCCGGTCAGGTCGGCCAGCGTGATCTGGTCGGGCGACGTCCGGCCGGGGCGAAGCCCCGCCACCACCTGACCGAGTTCGGCAAAATCGCGGTCGGCGGGCACGAGGCCCGCGGCGATCGCATGGTGCAGCTCGCCCAGACGGCGGGTCTGGGACAGCCGGTCGGCGACATAGGTGGCGCGCGCGATCAGGTCGGGAGCGATCTCGTTCTTGTGCTCGGCATCCGATCCCATCGCGGTGATGTGCTGACCGGGATGGGCGGTGTGCAGGATCGGCGTCGTGGCGGGCGTCGCGGTCACGATGATGTCGGCGCCGCCCGTCGCCTCCTCGACGCGGGCGCAGGCTGTGGCCTGCAGTCCCCGCTGCGCCAGCCGCGCCGACAGCGCCCGGGCCTTGATCGGGTCGCGCGCCCAGATACGGACGGCGCGGATCGGACGGACAAGGTGCAGTGCGACGACCTGAAGCTCGGCCTGCATGCCAGCGCCGAGAACCGCCACCGTCGAGCTGTCGGCGCGGCTCAGGTGGCGCGCGGCGACCGCCCCAGCCGCCGCGGTGCGCACGTCCGTCAGATAGCCATTGTCAAGCAGGACCGCCTGCACGAGCCCGGTGCGCGCCGAGAGCACCACCATCAGCCCGTTGGTCGAAGGCAGGCCGAGCGCGGGATTGCCGAAGAAGCCGGGGCTGATCTTTATGGCGAAATGGTCGAGGCCGGGGATGTAGGCCGTCTTGACGTCCACCTCGCCGCGATGCTCGGGGATGTCGAGCCGCAGGATCGACGGCATGGCGACCGCCTCGGTCGCGAGCGCGCGGAAGGCATCCTCGACGCAGGCGACGGCCTCGAGGTCCAGCGGCACCAGAGCGCGCAGGTCGGTCTCGGTCAGCAGAAGGACGGGATCTCTCACGCGCTGGCTCCTTCAAGGATACGGGCGAAGGCATCCGGTGCGATGTTGGCACCGGACAGAATGGCGACCGTGCCCAAGGCCGGAGCGCGGCCCGCCAGCACCGCGGCGACGCCGACCGCCGCCGCCCCCTCGACCGCGTCGCCGGTCACGTCATGGATGTGGCGCATGGCGGCGGCAATCTCGTGCTCGGACACGAGGATCACGTCATCGAGCAGCGCACGGCACATGGCGAAGGTGACGCGGTTCCGAAGCCCGACGCCACCGCCGAGGCTGTCGGCCAGCGTCGGAAGTTCCTCGATCGTCACGGGATGGCCGGCGGCGAGGCTCGCGGCCATCGCTGCGCCGCGCCCCATCGAGACGCCCACCATCCGGGTGCGCGGCGACAGCGCCTTGATGGCGGCCGCCACGCCCGCAGCCAGCCCGCCGCCCGACAGCGGCACCAGAACCCGGTCGGGGGCCGGCATATCCGTGAGGATCTCCAGCCCCAGCGTGCCCTGCCCCGCCACCACGGCCGGATCGTCGAAGGGCGGCACCTCGGTCAGCCCCTCGGCGGCGACGGCACGGGCCACCTCGGCCATCGCCTCATCCTGGCTGTCGCCGGTGATCCGCACCTCGGCGCCCAGTTCCCGCACCGCCGCCACCTTGTTCGGGGGCACCAGCCGCGACAGGCAGACGACGGCGCGCACGCCCGCCGCCCGCGCGGCATGGGCAAGCGCCCGGCCGTGGTTGCCGGTCGAGGCCGTCACCACCCCGCGCGCCAGCCGCTCGGGCGGCAGCGACAGCACCGCGTTGGTCGCCCCCCGCAGCTTGAAGGCGCCGGTTTCCTGCCGGTGCTCCAGCTTCAGGACCAGCCCGGAGAGGCGCGGGTCGGCCAGCATCGGCGTCCGCCGCACATGGCCGCGAATGCGCGCCTCGGCCCCCCGGATGTCGTCCAGCGTCACGGGCAGCGTCATGCCGGCAGCCTCAGCGTCATCAGGTGGCCGGGCGCCAGCGCCTGGGCGATGCCGATGCGGCGGGCGACCTCCCACGCAGCGGCGTGGTTCGAGGACAGCGCCGGCCGCCCCGTCGCCGCCTCGATCCGGTCGATGACGGACGTCGCCCGCACCGCGGTGCAGGAAATGAAGGTGGCCTCGGACGCAGGGTCGGTCGCCTCGCGCGCCAGATCCACCAGATCGTCCAGCGCGATCCGCGCCATGTCGCGGTCGTCGGCCATGTTCAGGCAGGTGAGCCGGTCGATGGTGAAGCCCTCGGCCTCGAACATCGCGGCCATCGGCCGGGTCGTCTCGACGAAATAGGGCGTCAGCACCGAGATCCGCCGCGCGCCCATCGCGCGAAGGCCGGTCAGGGTGCCCGAGATCGGCGTCACGACCGGACAGCCCGGCTTGCCGCGCGCCACCTGCGCCCGCACCGCCCCGTCCCCGATGCAGACCGAGGCCGAGGTGCAGCCATAGACCACCGCATCCAGATCCTCGCCCGGCAGGATCAGCGCGGCCCCCTCGGCCAGATCGGCCTCCATCGCCCGCAGGGTCGCGGGCGTCACCGGATTGGCGAAGGGGATGCGGTTGACATAGATCCCCACCCCGGCCGGCGCGAGGATGCGGGCGAAATCCACCTCGGTCGTGTGGTCGGTCGCCAGCGCGATCAGCCCGATCCGGTGGGCCACCGGGCGCGGGTCCAGCCGCGGCGGACGGGGGGCGACGATGGGGTCGGTCATTTCGCAAGCCTTCCATAGCGATGTTCAAGCCAGCGCAGCAGCACGACCGAGACGAGGCTCATGGCCAGGAACAGCACGCCCACCAGCGTCATCGGCTCGACATAGCGGTAGCTGGAATTGGCCACCGACTTCGCCTGGTTCATCAGTTCAAGGACAGTGATGGCCGACAGCAGCGGCGTCTCCTTGAACATGGCGATCAGGTAGTTGGCGAGCGCCGGGATCATCGGCGGGATCGCCTGCGGCACGATCACATGCCGCCATGTCTGGGCCGCGGTCAGGTTGGTGGCGCGCGCCGCCTCCCACTGGCCGCGGGGCACGTTCTCGATACCCGCGCGATAGACCTCGGCGGCATAGGTCGCGTAGTGCAGGCCCATTCCGATGACGCCGGCCACCAGGGGGGGCAGCAGGACACCCGCATCGGGCAGCACGTAGAAGATGAAGTAAAGCTGCACCAGAAGCGGCGTGCCGCGGATGAAGCTGACGAACAGGCCCACCGGGCGCGCGATCCAGGCCCGGGGCGACCGGCGGGCGATGGCGAAGACCAGCCCCAGGCCCGCCGCCACCCCCGCCGACAGAAGGGTGATGAGCAGCGTCAGCTGCAGCCCCTGCAGCAGGACCGGCATGATCTCGGCGACGAAGGCCCAGTCCCATTCCATCAGCGCACCCCGTCAAGACCGCGCGTCGCGCGGCGTTCCAGCAGCCGCACCCCGCCGCCGATCGCCATGGCCATCGCGTAGTAAAGGACGAGGATTGTGACGAACGGCAGCAGCGTGTTGCCCGTCTGCGCCCGCACCACCTGCGCCTGAAAGGTCATGTCGGGCAGCGAGATCAGCGACACGACCGCGGTCGCCTTCAGAAGCTCGATCGCGTTGTTGCCGAAGGTCGGCAGCATCAGGGGCAGCGCCTGCGGCAGGATGACGTGGCGCATCCGCTGGAACCGGCTCAGGTTCAGCGCCACCGTCGCCTCGAGCTGATCCTTCGGCACCGACAGGACGGCGCCCCGCACCACCTCGGCGCCATAGGCGCCCACGTTCAGCCCCAGCGCGAGCACCCCCGCCGCCAGGGGCGACAGCGTGATCCCGGCGAAGGGCAGCACGAAATAGACCCAGAACAGCTGGACGAAGATCGAGGTGCCGCGGAAGAACTCGATATAGACCGTGGCCAGCGCCCGGACGGCGAAGAAGCGCGACAGCCGCGCAAGGCCCGCGGCGAAGGCCATCACCAGCGCAAGCGCGCAGCCGTAAAGGGTCAGCTGCGCCGTCATCAGCGCCCCCCCGGCGATCAGGGTCAGATATCCGGACCAGTCCGTCATTCAGCGTGGCACCCACGGTGAAGGGAAAGAGGCGGGCGGAGGGGCCGCCCGCCAGCGGGTCACTCGCCGCAAAGCTCGGCGCGGCTGGTGGATTTCGCGGCCTCGGCCGAGAAGCCGTAGGGCTCGATGATCTGCGCGAACTCGCCCGATTCCTTCATCTTCGCCAGTTCCACGTCGAAGGCGTCGCGCAGCGCCGTGTCCTGCTTGCGGAAGGCCGCGCCGTCGCAATAGACCGGCGCGCCCTGAACCGGCGCCAGCATCTCGAGGTTCGGATCGGCCGCCTTCGCCATCAGGTCCGAGATCGACAGCACCGGCAGCGAATAGACGTCGATCCGGCCATCCTGCAGCATCTTCAGGCCCGACTGCCCGTCGGGAACCACGATCACCCGGTTGCGCGGAACGCCCGCCTCCAGCGCCAGCTTCTCCTCGGTGCCGCCGCCGGGGGCGCCGATGGTGGCCGTGGGGTCGGCCGCGATGTCGGCGTAGGAGCGGAAGCCCTTGGGGTTGCCCTTCGGCAGAAGGAACGCCTCGGCGTCGCAAAGGATCGGCTCGGAATAGGCGACGGCCTGGCAGCGTTCCGGCTTCATGAAGAGGCCCGCGGTGATCGCGTCGTGGCGGCGAGCCTGAAGGCCGGGGATCATCGCGCCGTATTCGCTGATCGAGGCCACCACCTCGGGCACGCCCAGCCGCTTGAAGACCTCGCGAGCCACGTCGGGCGCGGCACCCGAGACGGTGCCGTCGGCGGCGACGGCGGTGAAGGGCGGCTCGTTCGCGATGGCGATGC
>NZ_VDEK01000149.1:0-480 GCF_007668225.1 Cereibacter sediminicola
CTCGAAGAACTTGCGCCGGGCATGGCTCCAACACAGCGCCGGCAGGACCGGCCCCGGCTTCCGGTCGCCGCGATAAAGCTGGTTGTAGCCGGCATAGGCATCGGCCTGGAGGATGCCCTGCCAGCCCTTCAGATGCTCGGCCGGGTGTTCGCCGCCCCGGTCACGGGAGAACCTGAAGAATACGGCGGGCGGGGCCGTTCCGCCGAAGGGCAGGTCGTCACGGACGTAGGTCCAGAGCCGTGCGGTCTTCGTGCCGCCGCGGGCGAGCAGCGGCACCGTGGTGTCATCGCCATGCAGGCGCGCGGCGGTGCGAACATGAGCCTCGATCAGCGCGTGCAGCGGCTTCAGCAGTTCGGCCACCGCGCCGATCTGGTCGGCGAGCGTCGAGAGGCTCAGGTCCACGCCCTCGCGGGCATACCGCTCGGCCTGCCGGTTCAACGGCTGATGCTGGCCGAACTTTTCGAAGACGATCATGGCCAG
>NZ_VDEK01000150.1:0-470 GCF_007668225.1 Cereibacter sediminicola
TCGCGCCGGTTCCAGTGCTCGATCGTGATGTAGAACTGGATCTCCCGCCAGCAAATTTCCTTCGGCGGATGGCTGGCAGCGACCTCGGCCCAGATCTCGTACGTCCCCGGTGGGAAAAGGTTGCCACCCAGGCGGAACGCGGCCCGGAAGGAAGCATTCCAGTGGAAGGTGCGCCGTTCTATGGCAACTCTCCTTTGCAAGCAACCGTGCAGCGCTGATGCGGGCCGTCCTGCGTCGCATGGCGCGCCGTCCTGAAGGGCCGGATCTCGTCGGCCCTTGTGTTCGGGATCTGTCGTGCCCATCTCGAGGCAGGGTACGGGACCTGCACGCGCCGCCTTCCGGACCAGGGCCGGGACTGGAGGCACCTCCTGAAGCCCGTTTACTCCCGAAATTCCCTGCGGCTGCCCTCCTGCACCCTCGACCGGCGCGTGCCTGCCGGAACCCCTTCAACCGGAGAGCCCCATGGCCAA
>NZ_VDEK01000151.1:0-468 GCF_007668225.1 Cereibacter sediminicola
GGCGCGTGCCTGCCGGAACCCCTTCAACCGGAGAGCCCCATGGCCAAAGGCATGAGCATCCGCGGAAACCGGCAGACGAAGAAGCCAAAACAGCCGAAGAAGGCGCCCGCGGTCGTTGCGGTGACGCGCACCCACTCGGCCTTGGCGCCGTCGTCGGGCTCCGGAACCCTGAAGAAGCCCTGAACGGCGCGACGCGGGATGGCGGTGCATCCGCCCGCGTCCCGGCGGCGGCCGGAATGTGCGCGAGACGACGGACCTCGATGACAGAACAAGGAACAGCCATGCGATCCCCCAAGCCCGACCCCTGAAAGACAAGGGGATGAAGGTCTGCATCCCCGGCCGGAAATCTCGCAGGCGCTCCATTTGCGCCTCGGATAAGCCCCGAGACGATCGCGCATCCGACGGACTCCCGACTCTACGAGCGCGCACGGGCGCAACTGGTGGATCTGGCCCGGGACGCCGGCATCG
>NZ_VDEK01000152.1:0-461 GCF_007668225.1 Cereibacter sediminicola
CGGGGACGGCCAGGATGAACTCGAGCTTGCGGCCGCCCTGATCGGCGAGCGTGGTGAGGGTATCGATATTGTCGAGGCTCAGCAGCCCTCGGTCGGCGACGAGGATCACCCGCTGCACCGGGAAACGCTGCAGGACGGTGGTCAGCATGGCCTGCAGCGTCTTCGTCTCGGCCACATTGCCCGGGTGGACGGTGTGCATGAGCGGCAAGCCGTCCGCCGTCTGGACCACGCCCAGCACGAACTGCCGGGCGATGCCGCCCTTTTCCTTGTTCATGCCGAAGGCGCGGAGATCGTCATCCACCTCGCCTTCCCCATGGATGCGCACGGTGGTGAGGTCGTAGAAGACCACCGCCAGATCCCGATCGACCAGCGGGCGGATCTGCTTCGCCATCTCGATCTCGACCCGCTCGGCGTGATCCATCAGCGCGTCCATCGCGCGCAGCAGATGCTGATGCGTGACC
>NZ_VDEK01000153.1:0-457 GCF_007668225.1 Cereibacter sediminicola
ACACGCCAGAGGCACTGGCCCTGCGCCGTGAACCGAGGGCCGATGTCGGCCGCTACGACGCCCTGCGGGCCCGGACCACGGGAGGCCGCCATGCGTCATGACCCCGCCAGCGGCGCCATCGTCATCATGCTCCGCAGCCTCAAGATGGTCACGCCGAAGGCGTGCTTCCAGCACGACGCATGGCACAAGCCGTCACCGAGCTGATGGAGCGAGCCTTTGTCCGCCATTGGTCCGAGGACAATGGCGAGCGCTCACCGGCCTTCGAGGTATGAGGAGGATCAGGAAACGGTCCGGGGGACCGTTTCCCCGACGATTGGTGCCGGTCCTGTCCCAGCTGCTCAAGGCCGAGCTGGCCGAGCGCGAGGTCCGCTCCATCGCCTATCACATGAAGGCCGCGCGCTTCCCGGCCTACAAGGACCTCACCGGCTTCGACTTTGCCGCCAGCGAGGTCAACGAG
>NZ_VDEK01000154.1:0-453 GCF_007668225.1 Cereibacter sediminicola
GACCTGAGCCTCCATGGTTATGCCCAAGTGTCCGGTCGAAACGGGGGCCAGTTCAAGGCCGTAGTGACGTGTGGCGCGCAGGGTTTCGTTGCGGGCCCGGGCGGCTGGGCAATCCTGCTTCCACGGTCGGCCATTTTTGCGGATCGGGATGATCGCCGTGCCACCGCGCGCGATGATGGCGCCGTGGCAGCGGCGGGTGTCGTAGGCGCCATCTGCGGTCACGGTGCCGATGTCTTCGTCGTCCGGGATCTGGTCCAGCAGGTCTGGCAGGACGGGGCTGTCGCCTTCCCGGCACGGGGTGAACTCGACCGCGCGGATGTCGGATGTGGCGGTGTCCATGGCCAGATGGACCTTGCGCCATTGGCGTCGCCCCTGAACACCATGCTTACGGGCTTGCCACTCGCGTTCGGCAGGCTTACGCGGCGCCACTGGCGCCACGGTCCTGCCTCACCC
>NZ_VDEK01000155.1:0-450 GCF_007668225.1 Cereibacter sediminicola
GCGCGCCCCGCAGGGCCCGTGCCCTGCCGGACCACCTGCCGCGGGTCGAACGGGTGATCGAGCCGGCCAACATCGTCTGCCCGTGCGGCTGCGGGGACATGGTCCGGATCGGCGAGGATCGAACCGAGCGGCTCGACATCATTCCGGCCCGGTACCAAGTGATCGTCACGATCCGCCCGAAATACGCCTGCCCGAAGGGGCGGATTGGCGTCGTCCAGACCAAGGCTCCGGCGCATCTGCTGGAAGGCAGCTGGCCGACTGAGGCGCTGCTTGCCCATGTCGCCGTGGCCAAGCATTCCGAGCACATGCCGCTCAACCGGCAGGCCGTGGTCATGGCGCGGCTTGGCGTGCCGATCGACCGCTCGGTGCTGGCCGACTGGATGGTCCGGCCTGAGCAACCGTGAAGTGGTTGATCCAAGGCGATAAACCCGAGGTTTTGGTGGCCATGGC
>NZ_VDEK01000156.1:0-445 GCF_007668225.1 Cereibacter sediminicola
CGTCGATGATCGCGTCCATCAGGGCGTTCATCAGGTTCGGCGAGTTGCCGAACTGTTCCTTGTGGTTGTTCGCGGCCTGCTGGGCGAGGGTCGTGTTCTCAAGGAGCTTGCCCTTCACCGTCATCGCGTAGGAGAGCTGGTCGTTGTCGGTGAGGTCGCCGGTGAAGAGGTCATTCAGCTTCGCAACGATCTGGGACAGCAGCGCCTTCTCCTTGTCCTGAACGCTCGCCGAGCCCGCCTCTGACATCGGTTTCAGTTTTTCGGCCGCCCCGCCCAGCAGGAGGTCCTTCTTGCCGCCGGTGGACACTTTGTGGTGGGTCAGGACCAGCTTGCTCAAGTCGACGCCCTCGCGCTCGCGGCCGAAGTCGAGCAGCGGGATCAGGCGGCGGAAGAAGAGGCTGCGCGCCTCGATCGCCGTCGCGCCATAGTCGAAGATCTGCGACAG